>JAGRHE010000018.1 GCA_020445165.1 Gammaproteobacteria bacterium | reverse complement strand
AACCGGCCAGGTATCGGTGGTTGGCAGGCAGGTGCCGGGCGCAAGTAGCGAGAGGCTACTGGCCGCAGCAAAACCGGCCTTCAGGCGAAAGTGGCGGAATTGGTAGACGCGCATGGTTCAGGTCCATGTCTGGGAAACCAGGTGGAGGTTCAAGTCCTCTCTTCGGCACCAGTCACAACGAAAAACCCCGGCCTCTGCGAGCCCGGGGTTTTTTGTTTGCGCGGACCTCCTCCCGGCTGCGCGATTGTTTCCAGCCTGTCGCAAAACCGATAACCTCCGCGGCATGAATACCCTCATCACCCGGTACAGAATCCGACGCCGCGCACCGGCGGCATTGGTCAGCGTCTGCATGCTTGCCTCACCCCTGGTCTCGGCAGCCGAAATCGATCTGCAGTGCGCGAACTCCGCCAGGGAGCTGGTGTCACGCCTGGATTCGGCAGGGCTGCTGACCACCGGCAGCCAGATGCAGGCACAGGAGATCGCCCGCTCGGTATGCAGCGACGCGCAGCAGTCAGCCCGTGTGCAGCAGGAAGCGGAACGCCAGGACCTGCTGTCCAACATTCTGTTCCAGGATACCGGCGGCAAATCCGGCAATACCCGGCTGCGCAACCTCAAACGCTGAAAAAAAAGGGTGGCTGCGGGGAGAGCAGCCACCCGTAAAGCGCATTATTCGCGCCAGAGGAGAGCGTCATTTCCAGAGCCATACCAAGCCATTTGGAATACGCTGCACCTGAGTTAACGGCCGGCCGCAAAGGTGGTTGAACAACTCGTGCTTTTCCTTCCCGCCGCGCTTCGAGGGAGGATCGCAGCGCGCCGTGCAGGCCGCAAAGGCAGGAACCTGAAGTGACGCAGCCACGACTTTCTGCACAACTTGCCGACATCACCACCCTGCACGTCGACGCGATCGTCAACGCTGCCAACGAGAGCCTGCTTGGTGGCGCCGGCGTGGATGGTGCGATCCACGCGGCGGCCGGACCGCGCCTGCTCGAAGCGTGCCGCAGACTGCACGGCTGTCCGACCGGCGAGGCTCGCATCACGCCCGGTTTCGACCTGCCGGCACGCCACGTCATTCACACGGTCGGCCCTGTCTGGCGTGGCGGCGGGCATGACGAGGACAGGCTTCTGCAGAGCTGTTATCGCAATACGCTGGAACTGGCTGCGGGACACGCAATCGAAAGCATCGCCTTCCCGGCGATCTCGACCGGCGCTTACGGTTTTCCGGCGCAACGCGCGGCAAAGATTGCGCAGGCATCTGTTGAACTGTTCATAGAACAACATTCAACGCCGTCGCACATCATCTTCTGTTGCTTCTCGACCGCTGACCTGGCGATCTACGAGCAACTGCTCGGCATTGATTGATGCAGGCCCAAGTCCTGCGCCCTTCCGGCCTTCAGCGTCGTGGAACGACAAGGCGCACCGAAGAATGCGCGACAAAACAGCAAGGGAACGCCTCGACCTCCCTACTCCCACTTCTCTCCCCGTGGCGCCTTCAAGTGCCACGGTAGCGGGCTCCGGAAGGGATTTTCGAGCCTGTTTGCGGCTATCATGGCAGCACCATACCGACCACGACGAGGTGTAGACGATGTCGAACGAAGGCTACCATGAACCGATCGAAGAGCTCAGTGACGAAACGCGTGACATGCACCGCGCTATCACGTCCCTGATGGAGGAACTCGAAGCGGTCGACTGGTACAACCAGCGTGTGGACGCCTGTAAGGATGGTGAGTTGAAGGCCATCCTCGCGCACAACCGCGACGAGGAAAAGGAACATGCGGCCATGGTGCTGGAATGGATCCGCCGTCGCGATCCACGCTTCGACAAGGAGCTGAAGGACTACCTGTTCACCGAGGCACCAATCGCGCACGAGTGATCCACGCGGCAGCGTGAAGCACGATGATCCCGGCCGGCCGATGCTCTACTTCGCTTACGGATCCAACATGTCGAGCCCGCGCCTGCGCGCGCGGGTTCCCTCGGCGCAGCCGCTCGGCGTCGCCTCGACTCGCGGACGACAGCTGGTCTTTCGCAAGATTGGCCGCGACGGATCGGCCAAGTGCGATATTGCAGCGGCCGATGAACGAACGCATGGGGTTTACGGAGTCGTATTTCGAATCGACCCGGCCCACCGACCCGCCCTGGATGCGGCAGAGGGTGTCGGCCAGGGCTACGAGCCGATCGACCTGGACCTGGTGAGTGAAAGTGGGCGACATATAAGCGCATTCGCCTACCAGGCAACCCAAGTTGACGAAAAACTGAAACCCTACGCCTGGTACGTGCAACACGTCGTTCGCGGCGCGATCGAGCACGGCCTGCCACCCGACTACATCGCCCTGATCCACGCGGTCGCCGTTCGATCCGACCCGGATCGCGAACGCCATGCACGGGAGCTGTCCATCTATCCACCCAGCGGGAACTTCAACCCTTGAACAAGAAACTTGTCACCACCGTTATCGCCGTGATCGCCGCCCTGCTGGCTTACCTGAACGACCAGGGTATCCTGCCGGGCGCGCCGACCCAGACACCAAAGGTCGAGACAGCGCAGATCGAAACACGTGCCGGGTCAGCGACCAACGGCACTGCGGCCATCGCCGCTGCCTACCGGGCCCAGCGCAGCGATGTCCAGGTGGAGGGGCGCGGGATCGTCAAAAAGCTGCTCAGGGACGACAATGAGGGCAGTCGCCATCAACGCTTTCTGTTGCGCCTGGATAACAACCAGACGCTGCTGGTTGCGCACAACATTGACCTGGCACCGCGTATCGACGATCTGCGCGAAGGCGACGAGGTGGGTTTCTACGGTGAATACGAATGGAACAACCAGGGTGGCGTGCTGCACTGGACGCACCACGACCCGGGCCGGCGCCATGTGGATGGCTGGCTGAAACACAACGGACGTGTCTACCAGTAGCAGTTAACGACTGGGGCCAATGGATCTATCGATTCAGGTCCCGCTATCCATCGAGACCAGCAGTTCGACCTCGTCGCCGCGGTGGATACGCCCATCGTTGCAGACGTATAACCCGACACCACCCCCTTTCCCCAGTGCCTTCGCCGCGCCGGGAGAAACGATACGATCGAGGTAGCCACACGGCGGTCGCAGACGGTGGAACTCGAATATCACGGCGCCGATCCGCAACCGGCTGCGGCGCAGGGCAGCGACCGGTATTCCGTCGATGACCAGGTTGCGCCGGTGCCAGCCGGGTTCCCAGCCGGCCGCGCCACGACGTGCGGAACGTGCAAGTTCTTCAGTGGTGATCAGCGTGACCTGGCAACCGTCGGTCTTGATCCAGTGCCCGGTGCCCTCGGCGTAGCGATCACCCTGCAGACCCACGCCGGCGATGCAGTCGACCGCATCCAGTGACTGCATCGACTCACCGGCGGCAGTGGCGACATGGATCGAGCGCAGATGTCCGCGGCGTTCATCCTCCCGCCAGGTGTGCAACCAGGAAAAGAGTGCGCTGCGCTGTTCCGGCATCGATCGCCTCCCGCTACCCGGCGCTCAGCACCAGCTCGGTGCGCCCTCGATCGGTTTGGCCGAGAGCAGTTCACGCACGTTGGACTCGATGATGCGGTAACCGACATTGCCATACAGCAACTGGCGCCCTTCGTTGAAAACGAATGTCGGACTTCCCTGCACGCCGTAGCTGGACATCAGCTCGGCATCACGCTGCAATGCCGCATACGCCGCACCATTGTCGATCTGCGCGCTGACCGCAGCAGGCGAAACACCGGTCGGCGCCAACAGTCCTTTCAGCACGGCCAGGTCACCGATGTCTGCCGCTCGTTCGAAAAACGCGAGGCGGACCTGCGCCACCAAGGCGTCGAATACGGTACGCGCCGCCGGATCATCGTCGCCTGCATCGTCAAGTCCGAGACAAACCGCGACGGCGCGCAGGAAAACGTGAGCCGACGTGCAGCTGCGCGGCCGGCAATGCGTCCACACATCCGGATGCAGGTGAGTATGTTCCCACTGCTTGCATACCTCGTGCAGGTGTTCACCAAAGCCCGTGTAACCGCCCTTCTCCCAGCCCTTGCCGATACGCGTGTCGGTATCGCCGAACAGCGTCATGAAGCGTTGCCTGACCAACACGTCGTCGGCGAAATTCCGCTGCAACGCCTCCAGACGGACCTGTCCTGCATAGGCCCAAACGCACAAGACATCGGAAAAGTAATCGATCGTAATCACATCCTGAACCCGGTTCGCGGCAGCCGCCCGTCGCGTCGCAGACAATCAGCTACCTGGCAGCAGACGCCACTTGCACCAATCGCCCGTCAGCAGCAGTGCCTTGAGTGCCGGACAGACGCTTTTCGGCTATGTCGGCATAGGCCCGGTATCGGGTCCGGATATCCCGCACGTACGAAACCGGCTCGATACCACGCACATAGCCGTAGCGTGCCTTCTTGGCGTACTTGTTTTTCGAAAGCAGCAACATGGCCTTCTCGGTGTTGCCGAACCAGCTGTCACCGTCCAATCCCTGCTGGCGTGCCAGACGCCGCGCATCGTCGACGTGGCCATGCCCAGCATTATACGCCGCCAGGGTAAACCACAGGCGTTCGTTGAACGGCAGCGAATCTTCGAACCGGTTGCGCACCCAATCGAGGTATTTCACCCCCGCATGAATGCTGTCTTCCGGCTCTTCGATCTGTTCAAAACCCATGAACTTGGCCGTGCGTGGCATGACCTGCATCAGGCCGCGCGCGCCCGCGAATGATTTGGCATTCGGATCGAAGCGGCTTTCCTGGTACATCTGGGCAGTGATCAGCCGCCAGTCGAAACCGTATTTTTCGGCATACTTGCGCGTCAGCGTGTCGTAGGGCGACAGCCCATTACCACCACCGCCGACCCGTCCGGCTGCCAGGTCCCGCACATTGGAGGAATTGGTGAAATACTTCTTGTAGAGGATGTTGTAAACCAGCCCGCGATATTGCTTCTTGACGAAACTGTTGAGATTCTCGAGCAGCACCGGGTTGCCGGCACGCACGGCGGCGGCGTGCGGCCGCTCATCACTGAGAACGAAGCCGGATTTCACGTTCAAACCGCGGGCCAGCTCGATATCGAGCAAGTGGCCATCCGCCACGGTGGCATCGATCTCGCCCTGCGCCACCTGTGCGATCAACTCCTCGGTCTCGGTATCCTCCGCGGCTGCCACCAATTCGAACCTGGCACCATCTCCCTGCAGTCTCTGCAGATCGTTCCAGTAAGGACTCGATCGGCGCACGGTCACTTTGCTGCCGTTCAGTGCCGCCAATCCCTCGCGCTGATCACCGGCCGCCACCACCAAGTGCCGCGCTGCATAGTGGTATGGCCGCGAGAACGCCACTGCGGCGGCACGCACTCCGGTCACGGACTCGGGATCGAGGAACCCGGCCGCGATATCGGCGCGCCCCTCGATCAGCCAGTCCAGCAGTTGTTCGTGGGTTTCCGGAACCAGCACCTCCAATCGCAGCTTGTTGGCGTCAGCGAAGGCCTTGGCCAGTTCGTATTCGAAACCCTGCAGCTCGCCGCGATGCAGAAAATAGGACGCCGCGTTGTTCGGCATGACGACGCGCAGCACGCGACGCTTGACGATCTCTTTCCAGTCACCCTTGAAGCGCGCCTGGCCGGCGTCGGCAACGAACTCGAGGTGCAGGTACTTGTTGAGCGCAGCCCGCAGCTTGTGCGCATCCGGCCGCAGGCCCCATGCGATATCGTCGATTCCCGGCAGATCGAAGGCATGCCGCAGGTCATCCCGGTAGTTCAGGTACATCGATGCGACATTGCTGTCGCGGATGCTGGCGTCCACGCGACCGGACGCGACCTGGTCGAGTTCTTCCTCGTCGGTCATTTCGGCTGGCCTGGGTATCAGCTCGATTCCGGGCAGTCGCGCCCGATGAACTTCCATTCTCTCCCAGAACGACGAGCCGCGATCGAGCATCACCCGCTTGCCGGCAAGATCATCGAGCTGTTTGATGTCCTGGTTATCGTGCGCCACCAACACCTGCTGACGAACTGTCGTGATGGGGACCGAGAAAGCGATCTTTCCGCGCCGCTGTTCGGTCACCGTCAGATTGGCGGCAATGAGGTCGCCCCGGCCTGACAGCAGTGACGGAATCATGTCTGCGAACGATGCAACCGGCACGAGTTCGGGCTGCATACCGTGGTTGCGCGCAAACCGTTCCGCCGCAGCATGCTGCGCCTCGACCGGCCAGCCCTCGCGCGGCAGGTAGAAGGCTCCACCGACATTCGCCGGTATCAGAATTCGCAGACGTCCACGCTTCTTCAAGGCTGCCAGGTCGCCGGTGAAGAGGTCCGGTGGCGGATCCGGCCTGGCGACCGGCGCGCCGGCTGGAACCGACTTGCCCACCTGTTCAGCCGGCACCGTCGGGGATGAAGGGACATCCGACGAAAGATCGAGCGCCCCGCGCTCGCTGCATGCCGCAACCAGCATGACAGTGAGTAGCATCCACGGCAGCGATCGACGATTGGGCAGATCGGATCTCGGCAATTCTTTTTCTCGTTTTTGCTCTGGCCAGTATAGCGATTCGTTAGCATCGCATCGCTGGCACGATACGGCTAACACTTTAGTTTTACTGGATATTCTTATCCAAGCCGGGACTGTCCGTGTGTAAACCCGGCAACGCCGGGCGATAGAGATGTGGAATCACCGATGCGCGCACCGGGTCGCCACATCGGCTGCTGCGGTTGGCAGCGAATCACGATAACGGCAGAATCCAGCACAAGCGGGCCAGCCAAGGGGACTTCGAAAACGTTGTTCTTGGTTTCCTTCGTTTTCAATCGCTTGTCGCGATCGAAAATGACGGTGCTTCCCGGCACCTCGCGGGAACTTCGATTTTTCGAAGTTCCCGCAGCGAATCCCGCGTCGATAACGCCCGATCGGACGTCACACAGGCCAGCATGGACAATCCGACATCGAAATGACTGACCGCAGGGGCACCGCCAATCCGGACTCTGTCCTGGGCCTGTTGCCCGTGCTGGCGGTACTCGCGGCTGTCTGCGTTCCACTACTGATGCTGCTTCGCGATGGCAGCTTCGACCTGTCACACGATATGTTCGCGTTCGCCGCACAGTTCGACGATCCGCAGCTGCGCGTCGCCTTCATCAGCACCGTGACGATCGCACTTGCGGCCTGCGCGATGGCGACGATCGTTGCACTGCTGCTGGCGGCCGCGGTTTTCCTCAGCTTTCGCCAGTCGATGGCAATCGCCCTGCTGATGATGATCCTGCCGTTGGTTGTACCAGCATTTCTGACTGCCGCGATTTTCGGGCCCCTCCTCGACCTGGTCGGGGCGCGCATGGTCACAATGCTCGGCGCTGCAGGCGCGCTGATCGAGGAAAACTCGCTGCAACTCGCTCTGCTATACGGGCTGCACTATTTCCCCCTGCTCACCGGCATCATGCTTTTTCGTCTGGACCGTTATGACCAGGACCAAGCCGATGCAGCCCTCACCCTCGGTGGTAACCGTTGGACGGTGTGGCGCGCCATCATTGCACCGCTGGCGTTACCTGGCCTTGTTCTGGGTGCCTGCGTAATGGCCCTGCGCATCATCGGCGATGCGGCAACCCCAACATTGCTCGGACACAACACGGTGCTCGCGACAGTCTTCCTCGATCGGCTGGACCTGCCGGCCGAAACGCCACTGGCTCCGGCGACCCTGTTGATCGTGGCCCTCGGAATGGCGGTCGTCGTGCTCGCCTGGAACAGCCTGACACCTTCCACCGCGCCTCTGCCCGACACGCGTGCAATGGCGGTGAGACGCAACCCCGCGGCGCTCAGCGCGGGCAAGCGCCTGCTGCTTCTGCCATTGCTGATAAGCGGTGCTGCACTCGCACTGCTGCCGATCGCAGCATCGATCAACTCGGCGGTCCATGGATTCTGGCCGCCGTCCGCGCCGGGCATGAACGGCATGGCGGCCTTCGCCTTTCAACCACTGTTGCCGGATCTGCGACTGACCATGGCAGCCGCGGCCGCCAGCGGCATCGGACTGCTGTTTGGCGCATGGCTGCTGGCACCGCTGGTCCGACGCGGCGGCCTTGCAGGCCCTGTCACGCGAGGCATCGTGCTGCTTGCGTTCTCCGTGTCGCCACTGGTTCTGGCCGGCGGCTGGTCGCATGTCACCCAGTTCTGGCTGCCTGCGGGCAACGCCGGCGCCGCGGTATGGGCAGCGCTGGTCCTGGTAGTCACGGTACAGTCGTTGCCATTGGGCATCTACATGGTCGAGCGACGGCTAAACCCTGATGCGGACGTGCTCCGCGCGGCAGACCGCTCCCTGGGTGATACCGGCCGGACACGACCTTCACTACTCACCAGCACCGGTTCCATGGGACCTCCTATCGCCGTTTTCCTGGTTGGGTCAACGGCGCTGATCATCGAACTGAATGCCGCCATGGCACTGGTCCGGATCGGCGATCACCACTTGATGGTCAGACTCTTCAACAGCGTCGCCGAAAACGGCGACTGGGCCTTCACGGCCATCCTTCTACTGTTGCTGAGCTTGGGCGGCGCCGTTCTGGGGATCAGTGCCTGGCTTGACCGCAACAGCAGACCCTCACGCCGCGCTGCGAGCGACAACTGGCAGGAGAATCCAGAATGACGACATCAACACCGGCCAGCCTCGAATTGCGCGCCGTGGATGCCATCGTCGATCGCGAAGCGGTTCTGAATGCAGTCGATCTCGATGCATTGCCGGGCGAGCTGCTCTTCGTTCTCGGCGGCCGAGGTGCCGGCAAGTCGACGCTGTTGCGTTGCATCGCCGGCGTCGACCCGATCGCCGCCGGCAGCATCCGCATCGATGGACGCGACATCAATGCACTCGCGCCGCGGCAGCGCAACGTGGCGCTGATGCCCCAGTCCTTTCCCTTGTGGCCAAACCGTACCATCGCCGACAACATCGCATTTGGATTGCGTCAGCGTGGACTGAGGCGCGGTGCGATCATCGACCGGGTACGCAAAATGCTGCGCCACGTCGGTCTCCTGGATTTCGCCGACCACCTGCCCGACCAACTGTCGGCCGGCCAGCGCCAGCGGGCAGCGCTCGCCCGCACCCTGGCGCCCGAAAGCCCGATCTGCCTTCTCGACGAGCCGTGCAGTGCGCAGGATGCCTTGCTGCGGCGACGTGTGATGCGACTGTTGCGCCAGGACCAGCAGCTTTCTGATCAGACCATGCTGCTGACCACCCAGGATCCCGACGAGGCCCTGCTGTTCGGCGATCGGATTGCCCTGCTGCACGACGGCCGGCTGCAACAGGTCGGGACTGCCGCAGAACTGTATGACGAACCGGCCAACCGCTACGTCGCGGAATATCTTGGCAATGCCAACCTGATCGACGGCGAAATCGAGATCGACGGCGAGCAGGCACTGTTCCGCAGCGTTCACGGCATCGCCATCCCGTTGTTCGATCACGCGCTGAAGCGCCCCCGTCGGGCAATCGCCATGTTCCGTCCGCGCGACCTGCAACTCGTCGGCGGAAAGCGCATGCCACGCGGTGGCGAGATCCGTATCAGCGGCCGCGTCCAGCAATCCGAGTTCCTCGGCGAAGACCTGCGCTTCGGCATCGACACAGTCGGCGGCACCCTATGGATGGACCTCTCGCGCCGAAACGACGAACCGATGCTCAATGTCGGCGACCGGGTCGCCCTGGCCCTCGATCCTGCGCGCGTGCGCATACTCGAACGTTGAACCAGGCGCCACGACGCGAATCGGATCGTCACGTCCCGACCACGTGGCTCACCGTCAACAAGCGGCTCGCCGCAGAGTGCCGGCGCGACTACGACGCACGACATCGTGCGCAGGAGCTGGCGGTCTGGCCAAGCGCTGACATCCTGCCATGGGAGGCCTGGCTGGTGCGCCTCTACCAGCAGCTCCTCGACGACGGTTACACCCGCCTCGATCTGCTCAACCCACAACAGGAACGCCTGGTGTGGCAACAGGTGATCGAACAGGCGAGCGATGGTCGGGAGCTGCTGCGACCGGGTGCTGCAGCACTCGGTGCACAGAAGGCCGCCCAGCTGTATGCCGACTGGCAGCTGCACAAGCATCCGCTGTCCACGCTCGGTAGCGAAGAGACGCAGACCTTTTTGGGCTGGCAGAGGGCTTTCGAGCAGACCCTGGCAAAACGTGATCAGCTGGCGCGCAGCCAATTGATCCCATTGCTGACATCAGCCTTTGCCGAAAACCGTCTGCCTTTGCCGGCCAGACTGCGGCTGAGCGGGTTCGACGTGCTAGCGCCGGCCCAACTGGCACTGCTCGCACAGCTCGCGGAACAGGGCTGTGAACTGCAGTACGACCGGGACGAATCGACCATCGCGACAGGGCGCAGGGTCGAGGCTGCCGACCGCGAGGCCGAGATCACTCTGGCCGCGCGCTGGGCGGCGCAGCGACTCGAGGCCAGTCCCGACGCCCGTATCGGGATCGTCGTGCCCCAGCTGGCGCAGTACCAGGCCGACCTGCAACGCCTGTTCACCGCGCACATCGTGCCCGGTCAATTCCTGTTGTTCGAGTCGGGCCAGTCGGTATTCAACATTTCCCTCGGCAGTCCACTGAGCGCCAGGCCGCCGGTAGCCGCCGCACTCGACCTGCTCGACCTGGCCGCGCAACCGATCGCCTTGAGCCAGGTCGGCCAAATCCTGCGCAGTCCTTTCGTCGGCGGCCATGCAAGCGAATGCGACGACCGCGCACGGCTCGATGCCGCATTGCGTGATCACGGAATGCCCACGCTCGGCCTGACCGGCCTGCGTACACGCCTTCAGCACTTCTCTGCACAGGACGCGCGCCGCTGCGCCGATCTGCAGCAGCGGCTGCAGAAGCTCGAAGACCTGGCCCGGCAACAGCCGCTACGTGCCGCACCCGGCACCTGGGCCGGTCACCTGCAGGCGCTGTTGAAGACCATGGGCTGGCCCGGGGACCAGGCCCTGGACAGCGCCGAGTACCAGGCCGTGGAACGCTTCCGTCGCCTGCTCAGCGAGTTCGCCACACTCGACAAGGTGCGCCCGACCCTGGCGCAACGTGAAGCCGTCCGCCTGCTGCGCAGTCTGGCGCACGACACCGTGTTTCAACCCGAAAGCATCGCTGCACGGGTCCAGATCCTCGGGCCGCTTGAAGCGGTCGGCATGTCGTTCGACGCCATTTGGTTGCTCGGTGTCGACGACCAGACCTGGCCACCGGCGCCGCAACCGGACCCGCTGCTGCCGTATGGCCTGCAGCGGGAACTCGGCATGCCGCATGCGTCTGCCGAGCGCGAACTCGCCTTCGCCCGGGCCCTGACGGCACGCCTCGCCTGCGGCTGCGACTGCCTGATTGCGAGCCACGCGCGCAACGATGGCGAGCGTGAACAACGACCGAGCGCATTGATTCACGACTGGCCACTGCTGGCGAACGACGCATTGCCGCCGGCGGCCGACATGTCAGCTGCGCACGCCGCATGCGCAGATGCGCGGGAGCGCGTACCGCTGCCACCAGCCAGCGCGACACCAGCGGGACGGGAACTGCCCGGTGGCGCCAGCCTGATCGCGGCCCAGGCCGCCTGCCCGTTCAAGGCGGTCGCACGCTTTCGCCTCGGCGCGATACCGCTTGCCGAAGCCAGTCATGCGCCGGACGGTGCCGACAGCGGCACCCTGGTGCACGAACTGCTGCAGCGTGTCTGGCAGCAACTGGGCGGCTCGGACAAGCTGTCACGACTGGACGACGCGGCCCTGCGCGATCTGGTGCTGCCTCTGGCCCGGGCCACCATTGCCGATCACGGACGCCGTCGCCCGGACCTGTTCGGCGACCGTTTTGCCGCCCTCGAGGCGGACCGGCTGACCGACCTGCTCATCGCCTGGCTGCAGGTCGAGCGCAGTCGCGACCAGGCATTCGACGTAGCGGCGCTCGAACGCAAGGAATCCATCACCCTTGGCCGCCTGCAGCTCAGCACACGCATCGACCGCATCGATCGTCTCGCCGATGACAGCCTGGCCATCATCGATTACAAGACCGCTCGCGACGTGCGTCATGCAAGCTGGTTCGATCCGCGACCGGGCGAGCCCCAGCTGCCGCTGTACTGCGTGCAGCAGGGTGAACAGGTTGCGGCGGCGCTGCTCGCCAGGGTACGGCGCGATGGCAAGGGCTGCCGATTCGTCGGTGTCAGCCGTGAACCCGGGTTCGCGCCGGGAGTGGAGGTTGCCGGCGACGGTGACTCGCCCGAATGGCCCCAGATCATGGCGCACTGGCAACGCGCACTGGGCGAGCTCGCCGATGAAATCAGCAGCGGACGCGCCGATCCCACGCCGACGCTGCAGGCGTGCCAATACTGTGAACTCGGTGCGCTGTGCCGGGTGCGCAACCGGTTCGACGAGAACGACAATGGCTGAGATTGCGATCAGCGATGCCGCGCAGCGCCGACGCGCCCTCGACATCGACCACTCGTTCATCGTTCAGGCGCCTGCCGGCTCGGGCAAGACCGAACTGCTCACCCAGCGCTACCTGTGCCTGCTGGCGCGTGTGTCACATCCGGAAGAGATCTGCGCCATCACCTTTACCCGCAAGGCCGCTGCCGAAATGCGCAACCGCGTCCTCGGCGCGCTCGACCGCGCCGATGGGCCCGAGCCGGTGGCAGCACACGAACGCCTGACCTGGCACCTCGCATGCGCCGCGCGTAACCGCGACCGGGAACAGGACTGGCAGCTGGCACACAACCCAAACCGGCTGCGCATCCAGACCTTCGACAGCCTGGCGCACTCGCTCGCCCGCCAGCTGCCGCTGCTGAGTACGTTCGGCGCACCACCGGTGACGACCGACCGTCCCGAGATCCACTATCGCAGCGCCGCGCGCGCGACTCTGCGTCAACTCGACGATGAAGTGATCGGTCTGCACATCGCACGCCTGCTGCAACATCTCGACAACCGCCTGGCACAACTGGAGGACCTGCTGGCAAGCATGCTCGGGCGGCGTGACCAATGGCTCGGACATGCACTCAGCCCCAGCGGCAGCGAAGAACTTGAAACAGCACTGCGCGATGCTGTCGAGGAACGCCTCGCGGTATTGCTCGACATGACCGACAAGGGTTGGTTACAGGCGCTGTGCGAGATCGCCGCCTGGTCGGCAGGTAACCGCGCCGAGCCGGGTGCATCACCCTGGCACGAACGCACGGCCCTGCCGCTGCCGGCCTGGGACGAGCTGCCGGCCTGGCAGGCGCTGGCCGAACTGCTGCTGACCAAGGACGGCAAGCGGCGCAAGAGTTGGGATGCGAAACTCGGCTTTCCTGCACCGAGCAAGGAACGCGACAGCGATCGCAAAGCGGCACTGCAACAGGCCAAGGACGATGCCGCTGCGCTGGTCGCCGGTATGGACGATGCGACATGTGCCGCCTGGCATGCACTACGCATCCTGCCCGGCAACACGCTGGCCGGCGATCAGCACGACGTATTGGTCAGCCTGTTGCAGGTTCTGGTGCACGCGAGTGCCGAATTGACCCTGGTTTTCCGCGAGACCGGTGAAGTCGATTTCGCCGAAACCCAGATGTGTGCCCAGCGTGCGATCGGCAGCCCGGATGCGCCGACCGATCTCGCACTGGCACTCGACTATCGCCTGCAGCACCTGCTGGTCGATGAATTCCAGGATACGTCGACCAGTCAATACCGCCTGCTGTCGACCCTGACCGCTGCCTGGCAGCCCGGAGATGGGCGCACGCTGTTCGCGGTCGGCGACCCGATGCAATCCATCTACCGCTTCCGCGAAGCCGAGGTCGGTCTCTACCTGGCCGCGCGTGAACATGGGATCGGGCAGCTTGCATTGGAGCCATTGACACTCGAAGTGAACTTCCGCTCCACCAGCGGCGTGATCGACTGGATCAACCGTTGTTTCGGGCGCGTGTTCCCGGCAAAGGTCGATATTGCCCGCGGCGCCGTACCCTATGCCGAATCGAGTCCGTTCGACACGACGACGGATGCAAAAGCCGTCCAGGTCCACCCTCTGCTGGGTCGCGATGACCATGCCGAGGCGCGCCAGGTGGTCACCCTGGTGCAGGACGCCCTGGAGCGGGAACCGCAAGGCAGCGTGGCGATCCTGGCACGTGCACGCTCCCACCTGCATGCCATTGCCGCGGCACTCGCCAATGCCGGCCTGCGCTACCAGGCGGTCGACGTCGTCCCGCTTGCCGAACAGGCCGTGGTGCGCGACCTGTATCACCTGACGCGGGCACTGCTGCACCCGGCAGACCGCCTTGCCTGGCTGGTGGTGCTGCGCGCACCCTGGCTTGGACTGGTGCTCGAAGACCTGCTGCTGATCGCCGAGGGCAGCGATGCCTGCATCCCGACCCGTCTGCGCGACCCGGCCGTCCGCGCCACGCTGAGCGAAGACGGTCGGTGCAGGGTCGAGCGCTTGCTCGCAGTCGTCGATCCGCAGCTACCGGCACGTGGCCGACGGCCACTACGCCAGTGGATCGAAGGGATCTGGCTGCGCCTCGGCGGCCTGGCAGCGGCCGGCATCGAATCGCTGGCGGATGCCAATGCCTTTCTCGCCCTGCTCGACCGCTATGGCGAAGCCGACGGCCTCGCCGACTTCAGCCAGCTGGATAGCGCGATCGAGGGCCTTTACGCCGCACCCGACAGCCGCGCCGACGGCCGCATCCAGCTGATGACCATGCACAAGGCGAAGGGCCTGGAATTCGACACCGTGATCCTGCCTGGACTCGGCCGCCAACCACCGGCCCCGAAGGCAGAGCTGCTGTACTGGCTGGAACGCGGCAACCGCCAGGGCGACATCGCCCTGCTGATGGCACCGATCCGCGCGGCCGAACAGTCCAGCGAACCAATCTCGAATTTTCTGCGTGAACTCGACCGCGACAAGTCGCGCCTGGAGATCACCCGCCTGCTGTACGTCGCCGCGACCCGTGCCAAGCGCCGGCTGCACCTGCTCGGTCACGTCATGCCCGATCGCGACGGCAACCCGGGCACCCCGACCAGCGACAGCCTGCTGGAAAAACTGTGGCCGTGCGTCAGCCGGTCATTCGAGAACCCCACCCTTTGCGAGGCCATCGCAGTGCCTGCGTCGAACGCCGAGGCACCGGAACGTCTGCCTGCCGACTGGCAATTGCTGCCGCTGCCGTCGACGGACAAGACAGCCCTTGACCAGGGTACCACACCAGCCAGTCCTCCCATCGAGTTCGACTGGGCGGGCGACAGTGCGCGCCATGTCGGCACCCTGGTCCACCGTCACCTCGAACGGATCGCCGAACAGGGTGTCGCGCAGTGGGATGCGCAGCGCATCGACGGGCTCAGGCCGAACTTCGAGAGTGCCTTGCGCCACCTCGGCGTACCCGGGAGCGAACTCGAGCGCGCCGTCGATAAAACCTGTCGTGCGCTGCGACAGACGCTCGACGACGAGACCGGCCGCTGGATTCTCGGCCCGCACGCGCAATCCAGCAGCGAATGGGCATTGACCCTCCATGGCGACGAGGCCCAGCACTTTGTCATCGACCGCACGTTCGTCGATGAACAGGGGATCCGCTGGATCGTCGACTACAAGACGGGTGATCACCAGGACGACGACCGCGAGGAATTCCTCGACCGGGAACAGGCACGCTACCGCGAACAGCTGGAAACCTATGCCCGGATCGTGCGCTTGCTCGAGCCGCGCCCTATCCGGCTGGCCTTGTATTTCCCCCTTTTCCCGGACTGGCGGGTTTGGGACTACCAGGGCTGAGAGCGGACCGGCGATGAGGTTCAGGCATTGCCAGCGCCGGTCGGTTTCGATACGGTCGTGGCGTTAACAAATAACCAGCGAACGCTCAGGGCCGATCGATCATGTTCTACCTGTTCGTCACCATCTCGCTTGCGTTGTTCTGGATCGTGTTGTCGGGGCAGTTCTCGCCCCTTTTCCTGGCCTTCGGCGGCGTATCGGTGATGCTCGTGATCTGGTTCGTGCGACGCATGGACAAGACCGACCAGCAACCGGCCAAACTGATCCCACGACCGGGATTCTTCGTCTACATCGGCTGGCTTTTCGGCTGTGTGATCCGCGCCAATATCGACCTGGCCAGGCGCATCTGGCACCCGCGCCTGCCGATCAAACCTGTTTGGACGCGACTGGACACAAAGGTGCGCACACCGTTACAGCAAAGCCTGTACGCCAACTCCATAACACTGACACCGGGCACGCTGACCACCGACGTGCACGACGATCACCTGATGATCCATGCGCTGACGCCCAAAGGTATCGACGAACTGCGTAAAGGCGAGATGGAACGCCGTATCCAGCGCCTCGGAATCTGAGCGCATGCTTTCAGCTGCCATCATCGCGATCCTGGTGACCATGGTCCTGGCCCTGGTGCGGGCATTCAAGGGGCCAACCGAGTATGACCGCATGCTGGCCGCCAACTCGTTCGGCACCAAGACGGTGCTGCTGATCGCGATCGGTGGGCACACGCTTTCCTGGCACAGCCACCTCGATGTTGCCCTGCTCTACGCGATGGTCAACTTCGTCGGCACGATCGCCGTCATGCGTTTCTTCGAGTACGGCAGAGCGGAACCGGAACACGAACAGGAGCGAGGCGTACGATGACATCGTTGCTCGATCTACTCAGCGGCTTCCTGCTCCTGATTGGCAGCATCCTGTGTGTGACCGGTGGCATCGGTCTGGTGCGCATGCCGGACTTCTTTTCCCGCGTGCATGCCTCGGGACTGACCGAGACGCTGGCCGCCCCGCTCCTTCTGGCCGGCCTCATGCTGCAGATGGAATGGTCACTGGATCTGCTCAAGGTGGTCCTGATCCTCGGCTTCATCCTCGCCACCAATCCCACCGCCAGTCATTCGATGGCCAGAGCCGCCCTGCACGGCGGACGCAAGCCATTCGTCGCGGATGACGACAAGCCTGAACCGGGGACGCCGACATCGAACAGCTGATCGACATCATCCTGCTCGGCTTCCTGCTGATGATCGCGATCGCCGCCATCAAGCTGCGCGACCTGTTCGCGGTGGTCATGCTGTTCGGTATCTACAGCCTGCTGACGGCAGCACTGTTCATGGACCTGGATGCGGTCGACGTCGCCTTCACTGAGGCAGCTGTCGGCGCCGGCGTGACGACGGTGCTGATGCTGTCGAGCCTGCGCCTGGTCGGCCGGCACGAGAAGCGCTACCCCCACGGCCCCCTGCTGCCATTGGTCGTCGTATTCATCACCGGTGCGGCCCTGGTCTACGGCACGCTCGACGCACCACTGATGGGTGACCCGAACGCACCGGCACATCAACACGTTGCGCCTTATTACCTCGAGAAAGGTCCGGCCGAGGTCGGCATACCCAACGTAGTGACCGCGGTGCTGGCGAGTTACCGTGGTTTCGACACCTTCGGTGAAACCTTCGTTATTTTCACCGCCGGCCTTGCGGTCCTGCTACTGCTCGGCACCGATCCCGGCCCGCACATCCGTCGCGGGCGAGCCGCCATCGGCAACCAACTGGTACTGCGCGTAGTGGTCAAGTTCCTGATTCCGTTCATCCTGCTGTACGCGCTGTATGTCCAGTTCCACGGCGATTTCGGTGCCGGTGGCGGCTTTCAGGCAGGCGTGATCTTCGCAACCGGTTTCGTGCTGTACAGCCTGGTCTTCGGCGAGGGCGATGCCCGTCTCGTGCTGCCACCGAGCTGGCTGCCGAGAATCGCTGCACTGGGCGTACTGCTCTATGGTGGCGTCGGCCTGTATGCGCTGCTGATGGGACAACCCTTTCTCGACTACTCGGCGCTTTCCGAGGATCCGGTTGCCGGACAGCACCTCGGCGTGCTGTTGGTGGAACTCGGTGTCGGCCTGACCGTGTTTGCCGTCGTTTTCGCCATTTTCACTGCCCTGTCCGGACGGAGCCACAAAACGTGAGCCTGCTGACCGGCCTGTTCAACTACTGGATTGCAATCGCGTTGATGATGGCAGGCTTCTACGTGGTCATCGCGCAGGGCAACCTGGTCAAGAAGTTGGTCGGGCTCAGCCTGTTCCAGGCCTCGGTCTTCATCCTGTACATCACGATCGGCAAGGTCGAAGGCGGCAGCGCACCGATCATAACCAGCGGCGTTGAACTGTATTCGAACCCATTGCCGCACGTGCTGATCCTGACCGCCATCGTGGTGGGTGTGGCGACGACGGCGGTCGGCCTGGCCCTGGTGGTACGCATCCACGAGGCCTACGGCAGCGTCGAGGAGGATGAAATCCATGCAGCAGACCTGGCCAGGGACGAGTCGGCCGCTGCCGCGCGGGACACCTCCGACGACAGGGGCAAGGCGTGACACTGGTTGATCACCTGCCGATCCTGATCGTCCTGTTGCCATTGATGTCAGCGCCCTTGTGCGTGCTGGTCGACCATCCGCGTGCGGCCTGGCTGATCTCCCTGCTCGCCAGCTGGCTCAGCCTGGCCGCCGCGATAAGACTGCTGCTGCAGGTCAGCGCCACGGGGGTCATCAGCTACCGGCTCAGCGGCTGGGCGCCACCCTGGGGCATCGAGTATCGGATCGATCTGCTGAATGCGTACCTGCTGCTGATCGTCACGGCGATCGCGTCACTGGTCATGGTCTATGCGTGGCAAAGTGTCAAGAACGAGATCCAGACCAGCCGGATCGCACGTTTTTATGCTGCCTTGCTGCTGGTGTTCGCCGGCCTGCTCGGCATCGTCGCGACCGGTGACGCCTTCAACGTCTTCGTGTTCCTCGAGGTGTCGTCGCTGGCTTCCTATGCGGTGATCAGTATGGGCCGGGACCGGCGCGCCCTGAACGCCGCATTCCGCTACCTGGTCATGGGAACCATCGGCGCAACCTTCATTCTGATCGGTATCGGTCTTCTCTACATGATGACCGGCACCCTCAACATGCTCGACCTGGCGCAACGATTGCCCGATGTCTCTGACACCCGAACCGTGCGCGCCGGGTTCGCATTCCTGACCGTTGGCATCGGACTCAAACTGGCCCTGTTTCCGCTGCATCTGTGGCTGCCGAATGCTTACGCTTATGCGCCTTCGGTGGTCACGGCGTTTCTCGCCGCCACTGCCACCAAGGTTGCCATCTACCTGCTGCTGCGCTTCATGCTCAGCGTATTCGGGATCGAGTTCTCGCTGCAGGCCATGCCGCTGAAGCATATCCTGGTGGCACTGGGCATGATCGGGGTGCTTTCAGCATCGCTGGTCGCCATCTACCAGCAGGACGTGAAACGGATGCTGGCCTATTCCAGCGTCGCGCAGGTCGGCTACATGGTGCTCGGTATCGGTCTTGCGTCGACCACCGGGATCAGTGCCACGATCCTGCACCTGTTCAACCACGCCTTGATGAAGGGGGCGCTGTTTCTCGCCGTGGGTGCCGTGATGTACCGCATCGGTTCGATCGCCCTGCGTGACTTCGCCGGTCTCGGTCGACGCATGCCCTGGACCATGGCGGCAATCGTCCTGGGTGGTCTCAGCCTGATCGGCGTGCCACCCACGGTTGGCTTCGTCAGCAAGTGGTACCTGGTCCTGGCCGCACTCGAGCGCGGTTTCTGGCCGTTTGCCGCCCTGATCCTGCTGTGTTCCCTGCTTGCGCTGGTCTATGTCTGGCGACTGGTCGAGACGGCCTACTTCGCTGAGCCGGCCGCGGATGCCACGCCGGTACGTGAAGCACCCTTGTCGATGCTGCTGCCGATCTGGCTGCTGGTGATTGCGAACATCTATTTCGGCCTGCATACCGAGGTCAGCGTCGGCACTGCAACCCGCGCCGCGGCTGCGCTGACCGGGGGTGGCGGGTGAGCAACGAAAGTCTGCTCATGTGGATCCCGCTGCTGCCGCTGTGCGCTGCACTCGCCGTGGTCGCCGCGCGCGGCAAGCCCAACCTGCGCGAAACTCTGAGCATATTGGCCGGCGTCGTATTGTTCATCCTGGTAGCCGCGCTGGCGGCAGGTATCGACTGGCAAGCGCCGCCCAGTGTCCTGCTGGCCGAACCGATGCCCGGCCTGACACTGACACTGACGCCGGAACCACTCGGCATGCTGTTCGCGCTGGTCGCCAGCCTGCTGTGGCCGGTGACGACCGTTTACGCGCTCGGCTATATGCGTGCCCATCACGAACAGAACCAGACCCGCTTCTACACGGCATTCGCCGTATCGATCGCCGCGGCCATGGGTATCGCGCTGGCTGGCAACATGCTCACCCTGTTCGTTTTCTACGAGATCTTGTCGGTAGCGACCTACCCGCTGGTCACGCACGCCGGCAGCGACAAGGCGAAACGCGCTGGCCGAGTCTACCTCGGCCTGCTGATGGGCACCTCGATCGGACTGCTGTTGCCGGCAATGATCTGGACCTGGCACCTGACCGGGACGCTCGATTTCACGCCCGGCGGGATATTCAGCGACGATGTCGGCGAAGGGGTTCTCGGCATACTGCTGGTGTTGTACGTGTTCGGCATCGGCAAGGCAGCGTTGATGCCGTTTCATCGCTGGCTACCCGCCGCCATGGTCGCGCCGACGCCGGTTTCGGCACTGCTGCACGCCGTGGCCGTGGTCAAGGCCGGCGTGTTCACGATTCTCAAGGTTAGCGTATACATTTTCGGTATCGACCGGATCGCGCAACTGGCCATCGCCGACTGGCTGATGGCGCTTGCCGCTTTGACCATCGTGCTGGCCTCGCTGATCGCGTTGCGCCAGGACAATTTCAAGGCACGACTCGCCTACTCCACGGTCAGCCAGTTGTCGTACATCACCCTCGGCGCCATGCTCGGCATCGCGGCCGGGGCAATCGGTAGCGGGATGCACATTGCCATGCATGCCTTCGGCAAGATCACCTTGTTCTTCTGTGCCGGCGCGGTACTGGTCACCGCGCACAAATCCAGGATCAGCGAACTCAACGGCATCGGCCGGCAGATGCCATGGACCATGGGCGCTTTCACCATCGGCGCGGTCTCGATGATCGGTGCACCGCCGGCGGCCGGCTTCATCTCCAAGTGGTACCTGGTGAGTGGCGCACTGCAGACCGAACAGCTGATCGCGATCACCGCGATCGTTGTTTCGACCGTGCTCAACGCGGCCTACTTCATGCCGATCGTGTATTCGGCCTATTTCCGGCCGGCCGAGCAGGCCGGCGAGCATGCGGGACATGGCGAGGCGCCGCTGCCGATCGTGCTTGCCCTGTGTACCACGGCGGCATTGACAGTGATCGTGTTCTTCTATCCCGACATCCCCCTGGCGCTGGTCCGACAGATGGTGCAACCCTGATGAACACACCGGATGACAAAATCGCACGCAGCCACACACACTGGCTATATCGCCAGGAAAACCGGCCGAAGCTCTGGGCTATTCAGTTCGCCGTGCTGCTGCTTGCGCTGCTCCCCGAATTCTTCGTCGAACACCATCCGCACCTGACCGGTGGCCGATTCACGCTCGATGCCAGCTTTGCCTTCTTCGCCTGGTACGGGTTTCTCACCTGCGCCGGCATGGTCGCGGTGGCCAAGGTGCTGGGCATCTTTCTGAAGCGCAACGAAAACTACTACGATGACTGAGTTCGCGTTTCCACCCGGCCTGATCATGGTCCTCGGCGCGCTGGCGATACCGCTGGCGGGCAGGCGCGCGCGTCTGTACCTGCTGCTGGGCCTGCCACTGCTGACCCTGGCAGCGGTCTGGATGCTGCCATTCGACACCTCGGTGAGGCTTGGCTTTCTCGATTTCGAGCTTGAGCTGGTGCGCTCGACGGCCGAGGGCCGCCTGTTTGCCACCGTGTTCGCCATCATGGCCTTCGTCGGCGGGCTGTATGCCCACCGCCAGGCAAGTGTCACTGAACTGACCGCCGCGTTCCTTTATGCCGGCTCGGCGATCGGCGTGACCTTTGCCGGCGACCTGCTGACGCTGTTCGTGTTTTGGGAGGCCATGGCGCTCGGTTCGACCGTGGTCGTCTGGTCGGGCGGCACCCAATCGGCATACCGTTCAGGCCTGCGCTACCTGCTGGTGCACCTGTTCGGCGGCGTGCTGCTGATGATCGGCATCATCGCCTACGTGCTCGACACCGGCTCGCTGGCGTTTGTCGCCATGCAGCCGGACCGTCTCGCAACGATCCTGATCATGATCGGGTTCCTGATCAACGCCGGCGCACCGCCGCTGTCGGCATGGATTGCCGACGCCTATCCGGAAGCCAGCCCCAGCGGCACGGTGTTCCTGTCGGCATTCACTACCAAGACTGCCGTATTCACGCTGCTGGTCGGATTCCCGGGCAGCAGTATCCTGATCTGGATCGGGCTGTACATGGTCTTCTACGGCATCATCTACGCGCTGCTGGAAAACGATATCCGGCGCATCCTCGCCTACAGCATCGTCAACCAGGTCGGCTTCATGATCGTGGCGATCGGCATCGGCACGCCGATGGCATTGAACGGCGCCGCCGCGCATGCGTTCGCCCACATCATCTACAAGGCCCTGCTGTTGATGTCGGCCGGCAGCGTGCTGTTGATGACAGGCAAGCGCCGCTGTACCGACGTCGGCGGACTGTTCCAGAGCATGCCCGTAACCGCCATCAACGGCATCATCGGTGCGCTGGCCATTTCGGCATTTCCATTCACGTCCGGATTCGTCAGCAAGTCGCTCGAAACCCAGGCGGCGGCCGATCAGGGCCTGTTACTGGTCTGGCTGCTGCTGCTCGCGGCCTCGGCCGGCGTGTTTCTGCATGCCGGGATCAAGTTTCCCTGGTTCGTGTTCTTTCAGAAGGATTCGGGACTGCGCCCGGAAGACCCACCATCCAACCTGCGCACAGCGATGTGGCTGTTCTCCTTCCTGTGCCTGGCGATCGGCGTCTACCCGGACCCCCTGTACGCGATCCTGCCTTACCCGGTCGACTACCAGCCGTACACGGTCGATCACCTGGTCACGCAGACGCAGCTGCTGCTGTTCGCCGGTTTCGCCTTTTTCGTGATGCTGGACCAGATGCGGCGCACCCTGACCATCAGTCTCGATTTCGACTGGTTCTATCGCAAGTTCCTCAAAGAGATCATCAATGAATTTACGTTGCGCACCAGCGAGGCCCGCAACAACCGGGAGGAGCAGGCCTGGGCCGGAATCGGTCGCCTCGCCGACCGGCTGTACAAGCACCATGGTCCTCATGGACTGCTGGCCCGCGCCTGGCCGACCGGCAGCATGGTGATCTGGGTGGCCGTCCTGCTCGCCTTTTCCCTGCTGCTCTACTACGTCTGAGCGGTGGTAGTATCGGTGGCATGCCGAATGTCATCGTCGATCCCGAATCCACCTCGCTGCAGGAACGCTGCGCGCTGATCAAGACGCCGCGCAAGTCGCGCAAGCGTTACCCCGAGGGCTGCGTGACCATCGTCGATTCGCAGCAGGACGCCCGTGACGGCGCCGACAGCGAAAAGAACCTGCACCCTGCAATCGTCTATGGACCGTCGGTATCGTCCGAAAGCCAGCGCATCTACTACCTGGTGCGCTGGCTATAGTCCTCACCATGCCTGACGCGGGCGCATCATCGAATCGTGTCTGAGGGCTTGAGCGATGCCGCAGACCGACCAGTTCGAACCACGGCACAAGGCCTGGCATGCACAATCGCCGGAGGCCGTCGTACGCGCACTGGGCAGCAGTGCGCACGGCCTGAGCGACGCCGAGGCCGAACAGCGACTGACCATTTACGGTCCGAACCGGCTGCCGGAGGCAAAGCCGCGCAGCGCGCTCGTACGATTCCTGATGCAGTTCCACAACGTGCTGATCTACGTGCTGCTGCTTGCCGCCCTGGTGACCCTGGCATTGCAGCACTGGATCGACAGCGCGGTGATCGTTGGCGTGGTGGTCGTCAACGCGATCATCGGCTTTGTCCAGGAAGGCAAGGCCGAAGATGCCCTTGCGGCAATTCGCAACATGCTGTCGCCGCAGGCGCTGGTACTACGCGGCGGACGCCTGCGGACAGTAGCCGCCGAGGCGATCGTCCCCGGTGACGTGATACCGCTGCAGGCGGGAGACCGGGTCCCGGCCGACCTGCGCCTGCTCGCTGCACACAACCTGCGCATCGACGAAGCCGCGTTGACCGGCGAATCGGTACCGGTCGAAAAGACGGCCAGGGTCTGCGCCGAGAACACGCTGCTCGCCGACCGCCGGTCGATGGCCTGGTCCGGTACGCTGATCACCGCCGGACAGGGCCAGGGCCTGGTCGTCGCGACCGGGGCCGGCACCGAACTCGGCCAGATCAGCGCACTGGTCGCCCGGGTGGAACAGCTGACCACGCCACTGCTGCGCCAGATGACGGTTTTCGGCCACTTGCTGACGGTGGCGATACTGGTCATCGCCACGCTGACATTTGCATTCGGCATCCTGGTCCGCGACTACTCGATGGCCGACATGTTCCTGGCCGCAGTCGGTCTCGCCGTCGCCGCGATCCCGGAAGGACTGCCGGCGATCATGACCATCACGCTGGCCATCGGTGTGCAACGTATGGCAGCGCACAATGCCATCATCCGTCGTCTGCCCGCGGTCGAGACACTCGGTACGGTGTCGGTGATATGTTCGGACAAGACCGGCACGCTGACCCGCAACCAGATGACGGTACGGCGACTCGTGCTCGCCGATGGCGAAGTCGACATCACCGGCACCGGCTACGCGCCGCATGGTGAATTCTGCCGTGATGGCGACAACTGCCGGATCGAGGACGAACCGATCGCACTGCAGGCATTGCAGATCATGTTGCTGTGTAACGACGCCGCCGTGTTCGAGCGCAACGGAGAATGGATCACCCAGGGCGATCCGATGGAAGCCGCACTCAGCGTCGCCGCGCTCAAGGCCGGTCTCGACCCCGAACAGGAGAAGACCCGTCTGCCGCGCATGGCCGTGATCCCGTTCGACAGCGCCCACAAGTTCATGGCCACCCTGCACCACGAAGCGGATGGGTCCAGCCTGGTCCTGGTCAAGGGGGCACCCGAGCAGGTCTTGCAGCGCTGTACACGGCAGTGCCACGAATCCGGCGAAGAACCATTGCAGATCGCGACCTGGGAACAGCGCGTCGAGGCGCTGGGAAACGATGGTTACCGGGTGATCGCCCTCGCACGCAAGGTGCTGCCAACGCAACCCGGCGCGCTCGGCTTTGCCGACATCGAGAACGACCTGGTACTGGTCGGCATGTGCGGCTTGATCGATCCACCGCGAGACACCGCGACCGCGGCCGTCAAGACCTGCCAACGGGCAGGCATCCGGGTGAAGATGATTACCGGCGATCACCAGACAACGGCCAGGTCGATCGCTCGCCAGGTAGGCCTGCAGAATACCCAGCAGGTGCTCACCGGTCGGGACCTGGATGCACTGGACGACACCGCGCTCGCCGGCCGGGTCGACGAGGTCGACGTCTATGCGCGCGTGACCCCCGAACACAAGCTGCGCCTGGTCGAGTCGCTGCAGGCGCACGATCGCGTGGTCGCGATGACCGGTGACGGGGTGAACGATGCCCCGGCACTGCGCCGTGCCGATATCGGCGTCGCCATGGGTTGCAGCGGCACCGAGGTGGCCAAGGATTCGGCCGAGATGGTACTGACCGACGACAACTTCGCCACCATCGTCGCCGCGGTCAAGGAAGGCCGCACGGTCTACGACAACCTGCGCAAGGCGATCCTGTTCATCCTGCCGACCAACGGCGGCGAGGCGCTGGTCATCCTCGGCGCCATCCTGCTCGGCTTCGAACAGTTCCCGCTGACACCTGCCCAGATCCTGTGGGTCAACATGATCACGGCCGCGACATTGGCCCTGGCGCTGGCGTTCGAACCGCCGGAACCGGGCATCATGCGCCGGCCACCGCGCAACCCGCTCGACCCGGTGCTCAGCCCTTTGTTCCTGTGGCGCATCGGCTTCGTCGCACTGATCCTGGTCTGCGGCACCTTCGGCCTGTTCGTGTTCGACCTGGCACAGGGCCGTCCGATCGAACACGCACGCACGGTGGCCATCAACACCCTGGTGATGTTCGAGATCTTCTACCTGTTCAATGCCCGCTTCATCCGTGCCCCGGTGCTCAACCGCGAAGGACTGCTCGGCAGCCGGCCGGTTCTGCTCGCGATCCTGGTCCTGGTCGTATTCCAGCTGTTGTTCACTTACCTGCCGCTGATGCAGACGTTGTTCGGCACCATGGCGCTGTCCGCTTCGACCTGGCTGCTGATCATCGCCACCGGGTCGAGCGTGCTGTGGCTGGTCGAACTGGAAAAACTGGTGGCACGGCGCTTCGAAAAACGCTGAATTTCGTTCCCCACGCTGCCCTTGAAATCCGCCGCATCGTCCTCATCTCCTCCGCACGGGCGCCGACCGGGCCCGCAACCACGGCGGTTCAAGCGAACGCCAAAACCGTTTGTTGCTTATTGAGAGGACAACACCATGACCGGATTTGATTTCACTCCCCTTTTCCGCACCGCGATCGGTTTCGACCGACTGGCGAACGCACTCGAATCGGCCAACCGCGTCGAAGCCGGCGGCTACCCCCCGTACAACATCGAGCTGACCGGTGAGGACA
>JAGRHE010000189.1 GCA_020445165.1 Gammaproteobacteria bacterium | reverse complement strand
CAGGATCAGTTCCGAGGTGATGCGCGCGTCCCACACCCACCAGGTGCCCCACATCGGTTTGCCCCAGAACGAGCCGGTCCACAATGACAGGAAGGCGAACATCGCCCCGGTCGGGGCCAGCGCCTGGGCCATCATCGCCGACAGCCGGGTGTTGAACACCAGACCCAGCGCGGCCCAGCCGGCCATGACCAGGTAGATGAACATCGACATCCACGAGGCCGGCACATGCACAAAGATGATGCGGTAGCCCTCGCCCTGCTTATAGTCGGTCGGGGCGACAAAGAAGCTCAGGTACAACCCGATCGCGATCAGCACCACCGCGATCACGGCCGACACCAGCGATATCTTGCGCGCGAGCGGGTAGAAGGTGGCCGGCGATGAGAACTTGAACCAATTGAACAGTCGGGAAGACATCGTGCCTCGGCTAGTATCGATTGTTATGTCCGGTTGCGTCGCGGTTTTTCACACCGCGCACGGGTCGCGTGCAACCCCGCCATTTTGCGGGGATCTGCGGTCTTTTCCTTGATCTGAACCGCATTTGCGCGCCGCGGCGAAGAGATTACCGGTATAAACAGACCGGCGCAAAACCCGGAAGTTTCACCGCCAACGACCGCGCTCAGTCTTCCGCCACGCGCAGCGCGGCCGTGGTCGCCAAGGGCGCCAGCACCAGGCTGACCACCAGGATTGCGGCCAGCATCGAAAGGTGTGCCTGACCGCCGAGCCCCGAGGCCGTCGCCTCGACCGCACCGGCGCCGAAAATCAGCACCGGGATATACAGGGGCAGAACCAGCAACGCCAGCAATACTCCGCCCGAGCGTAGACCGAGGGTCAATGCGGCCCCGATGGCACCGATCAGACTCAGCGACGGCGTGCCCAGCAGCAGCGATGCGAGCAGGGTCAGCTGTGCATCGCCTGACAGGTTGTACTGCAAGCCCAGCAGCGGCGCCATGATTACCAGCGGCAGGCCGCTGACCAGCCAATGTGCCAGCACCTTGCCGGCCACCAGGACCGACACCGGCTGCGGCGTCAGCAGCAGCTGCTCGAGCGTGCCGTCGCGGTGGTCGGCCGAGAAGATCTGTTCCAGTGCCAGCATCGACGCCAGCAATGCCCCGACCCAGACGATTCCGGGCGCGATCAGGCGCAGGGTGTCGGGTTCCGGGCCGATGCCGAGCGGAAACAGGCTGACCACGATGACGAAGAATATCAACGTGGTGAAGATGTCCGAGCGCCGTCGCATCGCGATCGTCAGGTCACGCCGGATCACCCAGATCAATGGTTCAAGCATGGCGCCGTCCCAGCTCGATCGTGCGCGTGTTGGCGCCGATCATGGCGACTTCCTGGTGCGTGGTCACGATCGCCATGCCACCGTTGCCGACATGTCGGTGAATCACGTCCTGCAACAGCTGTACCGCGGCCACGTCGAGCGCGGTGAAGGGTTCGTCGAGGATCCACACGCGGGCGTCGTTGGCCAGCAGTCGCGCCAGGGCGACACGTCGTTTCTGGCCCTGCGACAGGTGCTTGGTCGGCAGGTCTTCATGGCCGCGCAGACCGAGCTCGGCGAGGATATCCCACGCGCGTGTCTCGCTTAGCTCGAAACCGTCCAGGATCGCTGCGATGCGCAGGTTCTCGACCGCGCTCAGGTCACCCTTGATGCCGTTCAGGTGACCCAGGTAGAGCAGGTGACGGGCATATTCCTCGCGCAGGCTACGGATGTTGCGGCCCTGCCAGCGGATCTCGCCGGATTCTGGCAGCAGCAGCCCGGCCAGGGCGCGTAGCAGGGTCGTCTTGCCACTGCCGTTGCGGCCTTTCAGGTGCAGCAGCTCGCTGTCGTCCACGGTGAAGCTGAGGTCGCGGAACAGCACCCTGTCGCCACGCACACAGCACAGGGCGTCGATCTGCAAAGGGGGCCGGTCTGTGCCTTGATTCATCGGATGTGCAGGCGGGTAAGGAGGCGCAAGTCTACACGATGCAGTACCTGCGTGGCTGGGGTAAACCCACCTGACGCGGGAGGCGCACGTGGATTAAGCTTACGACCAAACGATGTCGCAACATGTCATGCTGCGGCAGGAGCGGCCGGCGAACGCCTGGTTGCACACTCGGACATCGGGGGACGCGCAGGGGTGCAGAAAAACAGAACGGTCGAAGTGAACCCAGCACCGCCACACTGTGCCGATTGTCCGATCCGGCAAAAGGCCCTGTTCCAGGTCGTCGCGCCGGAGTACATCGAGGAGGCTGAGCGGCGGCGCACGGCCCAGTATGTCCTGCCTGCGCGCCAGTCCCTGTACCAGGAAGACACGACGGCGAGCATGGCCTACACCCTGTTCTCCGGCTGGCTGCTCCTGTACCGCAGTCACTCCGACGGCAGCCGCCAGGGGCTGCGGGTGGCGTTGCCGGGCGATTTCGTCGGTTACGCGCCGACTGGTGATGCCGCCTACAGTCACAGCGCGCTGGCAATCACCGACGTGACGGTCTGCGGCTTCCGTCAGGCCGATCTGCACGCGATGGTCGACACCCGGCCGGACATCTCGCGCCAGATCAATGCCATCCATGCACGCTACATCGCCAGCTGTGAATCGAGCGTGCTCGGGCTCGGGCGCAAGTCCGCCGAGCAGCGCATTGCGCATGCCGTAGTCGACCTCTACTTCCGCTTGCAGCCTTTGTCGCTGCTGCGCGAGGGGGGGCGCGTGATGCCGTTCCCGATGACCCAGGAAATGCTCGGCGAGTTGACCGGGCTAACGCCGGTGCACACCAACCGCGTCCTGCGCAAGTTGCGCGAAGACGGTTTGCTCACCTGCGACCGCACCGAGATCGAGATCCGGGACCTTGACGCCCTGGTCGCGCTGGGCGAATACCGGCGCAAGGATCCGCACTGAGCCGATCCGGCCGGGCGTGCGGCGCGGGCGGCATTCCCCGCCAGTTCCGCACGACCGCATGAACCGCTATACTGCTTGCCGTTTTTTTCGGGCCCGACCCGTCCGACCAGTGGCAATTCCTAGGAGCGATGACCGTGTCTGCACATAACGACAGTGCCTTTCTGCGCATGTTTCTGATGGTACTCGGGGCGTTGGTGGCCTTTACCGTCATCATTCTGATCCTCGCCAACGCGATCACCGGCTCGATCGAAGAGGCGCGTGGCCCGGATCCGCGGCTGCGTGCGATCGTTGCCGAACGCATTCAACCGGTCGGCTCGGTCAATGTCGCCAGTGCGGCAGCTGAGCCCGCTGCGCCCAAGAGTGGCGCCGAAGTCGTCGCCGCGGCCTGTAACTCGTGCCACGGCGCCGGCGTGCTGGGTGCCCCCAAGCTGGGTGATACCGCGGCCTGGGAGCAACGCCTGAATGCTGCCGGCGGTATCGATGCGTTGACCACCAGTGCCATTAACGGCAAGGGCGCTATGCCGCCGAAGGGTGGCGCGATGGTCAGTGACGACGAGATCCGTGCAGCCGTCGAGCACATGCTCAGCGAGAGCGGGGTCGACGTGGCGGCTGCAGCGACTCCTGCACCTGCCGCGCAGGCGGCGGCCGAGCCGGCTGCTGAACCGGCCGCAGCGAGTGGCCCGGTCGAGGCGGTCAAGCAGATGGCGGACAATGCCGTTGACGTGACCAAGTCGGCGGTTGCCGCGGTTGCCGGCATGCTGCCAGGCGCGGCACCGGAGGCACCGGTCGCCGAGGCCCCAGCGGCCCAGGTGCAGGCAGCGCCTGCCGCCGAGGCGGACCTGGCCAATGGCAAATCGGTTTACGCGTCGGCCTGTTTCGTCTGTCACACGACGGGCGCTGCGGGTGCACCCAAGTTGGGTGACAAGGCGCTGTGGGCGCCGCGCATCGCGCAGGGCATGGAGACGCTGGTGCACAACGCGATCGCCGGTAAGAACGCCATGCCGCCCAAGGGTGGCCGCATGGATTTGTCGGATACCGCTGTCGCTGATGCGGTTGCCTACATGGTGCACGAAGGCCAGTAAGCGCAACCGACCCTCAGCGTCGAACCGAACGAGCCCGGCCAGTCCGGGCTTTTTCATGGGCATCACTATCACCGTGTGCCTTCGTGAGCGATCTCCCCGGGTAGATCGCATTTCGCGCGACGATGGCAGACACAGCCTGCCCTACGACCTTGAGATCAGCCGTCCAGCATCGCCTTGAGGCCGGCCAGGCTGGCCTTGCCACGGGCCTGCTTTTCCTCGGCTGACAGCTTCGCCCCGCGGCCTTCCCAGCGCAGGTCGTCGGCCGGCAGCTCCCGCAGGAAGCGGCTCGGTTCGCAACGCACCCGTTCGCCGCCACGCCGGCGGCGCTCGGCGCAGGTCATGACCAGGGTGCGCTGGGCACGGGTCAGGCCGACGTAGGCCAGGCGGCGTTCTTCGGCGATGTTGTCTTCCTCGATGCTGCTGCGATGTGGCAGCAGTTCCTCTTCCATGCCGACCAGGAACACGTGTGGAAACTCCAGGCCCTTGGCCGCGTGCAGGGTCATCAGCACGACCCGGTCGTCGGCCGATTCCTCGTCCTGGCGTTCCAGGATGTCCATCAATGCCAGGTGATTGACCATCACGCCGAGGCTGTCGCCGCGTCGTTCGTCCTGCTGCAGTTTCTCCAGCCAGGCGATCAACTCTTCGACGTTCTGCCAGCGGCGTTCGGCAGTCTTGTCATTGCTGCTGGTCTGCTGCAGCCAGTCCTGGTAATCCAGGTCGGACAAAAGCTGGCGCACGGTATCCGTGGCCGGATCGGATTCCGCGCTGCGCGTTAGCTGCCGGATCCAGGCCGAGAATTCACGAAGTCTCGCCAGCGGGCCGGGTTTGAGCTGCTGTTCGAGGGCGAGTTCGTCAATTGCATGGAACAGCGGGCATTGTCTTTGCGCCGCGTAACCCGACAGTGCCTCGAGCGTCGTGGTGCCGATTTCGCGCCGTGGCGTGTTGACGACGCGCAGGAAGGCGCTGTCGTCGTCAGGGTTCGCCAGCAGGCGCAGGTAAGCCATGACATCCTTGATCTCACTGCGGGCGAAGAAGGATGTGCCGCCGCTCATGAAGTAGGGCACGCCCTGGGTACGCAGCGCCTGTTCGAATACGCGAGCCTGGTGGTTGCCGCGATACAGCACGGCGAAGCTGCCGTAGGGGGCGCCAGTGGCGAAGCGCTGCTGCACGATCTCGCTGACCACGCGCTCGGCTTCGTCCTCTTCGTCGCGGCAGGTGATTACGCGCAGCAGGTCGCCCGGTCCGAGTTCGCTCCACAGGCGTTTTTCGAACACGTGCTCGTTGTTCGCAATCAACTGGTTGGCTGCACGCAGGATGCGCGAGGTCGAGCGGTAGTTCTGTTCCAGCTTGATCAGCTTGAGCTGCGGAAAGTCGTCG
>JAGRHE010000188.1 GCA_020445165.1 Gammaproteobacteria bacterium | reverse complement strand
GAAGCGATCCGGCGAGTACGCAACGACATGGGGCTGAAGAATCTCGAGATCATGATTCCGTTCGTACGCACCCTGGAGGAAGCCGAGGGGGTGATCCGGCTGCTCGGCGAAAACGGTCTCAAGCGTGGCGAGGACGGGCTGCGCGTCATCATGATGTGCGAGCTGCCGTCGAACGCGGTGCTGGCTGAGGAGTTTCTCGAGTACTTTGACGGTTTCTCGATCGGATCCAACGACATGACCCAGCTGACACTCGGCCTGGACCGGGATTCCGGCCTGGTGGCAAAAAGCTTCGATGAGCGCAATCCGGCCGTGCTCAAGATGCTCGACATGGCCATCACGGCCTGTCGCAAGGCGGGCAAGTATGTTGGCATCTGCGGCCAGGGCCCTTCAGATCACCCTGACCTGGCCAGATGGCTGCTCGAGCGTGGCATAAACAGTATCTCCCTCAATCCCGATACCGTGATCGACACCTGGCTCTACCTGGCCGGGCAGGCAGAGAAGTGAGCGCTTGGCTTACGACAGACTGCTATGGGAACGGCAGGTGTCGCGTCGATAAATGTCGACATATTTAAAAAACAAATAGTAGAAATCGGCATTTGAGCCCACATTTTGGGAATCCCCCGCTAATATTGTCGACAATAATTCCAACGTACCCGCCGGCACCTGCGTGTGCCGGGGATCGGGGCGACACCGACCAGGCGTCGGAGCCCTCGGGTCCGGTCATCGACAGCAGGGGGAGAAATGGCGAAATACGCGACACTGTACCGGCAATCACTGGATGACCCGGATACGTTTTGGGGCGAGGCGGCTGCTGCCCTGCATTGGGACAAGCCCTGGGACAAGGTGCTCGACCTGGAAGCCAAGCCGGTGCCCCGCTGGTTTGTCGGTGGACAGATCAACACCTGCTACAACGCCATCGACCGCCACGTCGCCGCGGGCCGGGGTGGCCAGGCGGCGCTAATCTACGATTCCCCGGTAACCGGGCAGAAGCGCAGCTATTCCTACAACGAACTGCTCGATGAGGTGTCGCGCTTCGCCGGTGCGCTGCGGGCACAGGGCGTGGTGGCTGGTGACCGCGTTCTGATCTACATGCCGATGATCCCAGAGGCGGCGATCGCGATGCTGGCGACGGCGCGCCTGGGTGCGGTGCATTCGGTCGTCTTCGGTGGTTTTGCCGCCAATGAACTGGCAACCCGGATCAACGACGCCAAACCCAAGGTCATGGTCAGTGCCTCCTGCGGCATCGAGCCCAACCGGGTCGTGGTCTACAAGCCGCTGCTCGACGAGGCGATCGAACTGTCCGACCACAAGCCGTCGGCATGCATTATCAAGGCCAGGCCGCAGGCCGAAGCAGCGCTGATTGCCGGTCGTGACCTCGACTGGGATGCCGTCGTGGCCGAGGCCCAGCCGACCGAATGTGTTGCGGTCGAAGCGACCGACCCGCTGTACATCCTTTACACCTCCGGTACCACGGGTCAGCCCAAGGGTGTCGTACGCGACAACGGTGGACATGCGGTCGCCATCCACTGGACCATGAAGCACATCTACAACGTGAAGGCTGGCGATGTGTACTGGGCAGCATCCGACGTGGGCTGGGTGGTTGGTCACAGCTATATCGTCTACGGACCTTTGCTGGCCGGTTGTACCACGGTGATGTACGAAGGCAAGCCGGTTGGCACGCCCGATCCGGGTGCCTTCTGGCGCGTGATCAGCGAGTACGGCGTCAAGGTGCTGTTCACCGCACCGACCGCATTCCGTGCGATCAAGAAGGAAGACCCAAACGGCGAGTATCTGAAGAAGTATGACCTTTCCTGCATGGATGCCCTGTTCCTCGCGGGCGAGCGTTGCGACCCCGACACCCTGTTCTGGGCCCGTGACAAGCTCGGCAAACCGGTGGTCGATCACTGGTGGCAGACGGAAACCGGCTGGGGCATTGCGGCCAACCCGCTCGGCATCGAGGTGATGGAAATCAAACCCGGGTCACCGACCGTTGCCATGCCCGGCTACGACGTCCGCATCCTGTCCGAAGAGGGCGACGAAATGCCCGACGGCGAGATGGGTAACATCGTGATCAAGCTGCCGATGCCGCCATCGTGCCTGCCAACGCTGTGGGGCAACGACCAGCGATTCATCGATTCCTACCTGAGCAAGTATCCCGGCTATTACCTGACCGGGGATGCCGGTTACCGCGACAGCGACGGCTACCTGTGGATCATGAGCCGGACCGATGACGTGATCAATGTTGCCGGTCACCGACTCTCGACCGGTGCGATGGAGGAGGTGCTGGCAGGTCATCCCGATGTTGCCGAGTGTGCCGTGATCGGTGTCGGTGATGCGCTCAAAGGCCAGATGCCGCTCGGCCTGATCGTGCTCAAGGCAGGTGTAGACCGCGACGCTGCCGATGTTTCGGCCGAGTTGATCAAGCGCGTGCGTGACCGGATCGGTCCGGTGGCGGCGTTCAAGCTCGTTGGTGTCGTCAAACGCCTGCCCAAGACCCGGTCCGGCAAGATCCTGCGTGGCACCATGGTCAAGATTGCCGACGGCGAGGAGCACAAGGTGCCGGCCACCATCGACGATCCTGCGATCCTCGACGAGATCCGCGGAGTCCTGCAGGCGATGGGATATGCCAAGAGCTGAACAGGCAATGACGGCAGCGACGATCGATCTACGCGCTGATGGTGGCACCATCCCGGACCGGGTGTTTTCACTGCTGCGTGAGGCGATCATAAAAGGCGAAATCGCCGCCGGCAGCAAGATCAGTGAGCCGGAACTGGCGCGTGCGTACGGCATAAGCCGTGGTCCATTGCGCGAAGCGATCGGTCGCCTCGAGGCCTGTGGCCTGGTTGTTCGGCGGCCGAATGTCGGTGCCCGCGTGGTCAGCATGAGCAGTGCCCAGCTGCTCGAGATTTTCCATGTGCGCGAGGCACTGGAAGGCATGGCAGCACGGCTGGCGGCGCGCAACATGACGACTGCCGAGGTTGCCGATCTGCGTGTACTGCTGGACCAACATGGCGGACAGATCGAACGCGATTCCGGGCATGCCTACTTCCAGCGTGAAGGCGATCTCGATTTCCATTATCGGATCGTGCAGGGGAGCCACAATCACCGTTTGATCGAGTTGTTGTGCAATGACCTGTATCACGTAGTGCGACTGTATCGCTACCAGTTCGGCATGCCGAGCAAACGCGGTCCACGCGCTTTCGTTGAACATGGCTACATCGTCGATGCGATCGAACGACGCGACCAGGAGATGGCCGAATTGATGATGCGAGCACACATCCGGGCGTCGCGCGAGAATGTCGAGCGACTTCTGAAAGAACAATTGAATCGGGGTGAATCCGAATGACGATCGAATCAGCAGGAAGAAAGTTTCGCGACGCGGTTGCGGCAGAAAAGCCGCTGCAATGTGTCGGCGCGATCAATGCGTACCACGCCCGCCTGGCAGAAGCGTCGGGTTTCAAGTCGCTGTACATCTCGGGTGGCGGCGTTGCGGCCGGATCCTGCGGGATTCCCGACCTGGGGATCACCACTATGGAAGATGTGTTGACCGATCTGAAGCGCATCACCGACGTCACCACGCTGCCGGTGATGGTGGATATCGATACCGGCTGGGGCGGCGCATTCAACATCGCGCGTGCCGTGCGGTCCATGATCAAATGCGGTGCTGCAGCGGTCCACATGGAAGACCAGGTACAGCAGAAACGCTGCGGGCACCGACCCAACAAGGCGGTCGTGGCCCAGGAGGAGATGGTCGACCGGATCAAGGCGGCCGTCGATGCCAAGACCGACCCGGATTTCGTCATCATGGCGCGTACCGACGCGTTGGCGGTCGAGGGCATGCAGTCTGCCATCGATCGTGCCTGCGCCTGCGTCGAGGCCGGTGCCGACATGATCTTTCCCGAGGCGATCACCGAGCTGTCACAGTATCGCGAGTTCGTCGACGCCGTGAAGGTGCCCGTGCTGGCCAATATCACCGAGTTCGGATCGACGCCGCTGTTCACCACCGATGAATTGCGTGATGTGGGCGTCAGTATCGCCTTGTATCCACTGAGCGCGTTTCGCGCAGCCAATGCCGCCGCCCTGCAGGTCTACAAGACCTTACGCACCGAAGGCACGCAGAAGAACGTCATCGGTATCATGCAAAGCCGCATGGATCTCTACGACTACCTCGGATATCACGAGTTCGAGCAGAAACTCGATCAGCTTTTCGCTGCAGACGAAAGCTGATCCAGGTAACGCCACAACGAAACATAAACCGAGTGCCTGCGCATCATCCGCTGACGGGCATGGAACATGGGGAGTCATCCGACATGAGTGAACAGATTCTACCCAAGGCGAAGAAGTCCGTAGCCCTGTCCGGTACGGCAGCGGGGAATACCGCGATCTGTACGGTCGGGCGCACAGGCAACGATCTGCATTACCGGGGATACGACATCCTGGATTTCGCGGAGATCTGCGAGTTCGAGGAAATCGCCTACCTGCTGGTTCATGGCGAGCTGCCGAACCGGGCCGAGCTACAGGCCTATAAGCGGAAGCTGCGCGCACTGCGTGGGCTTCCGGTTGCCGTAAAGCAGGCGCTCGAGGCCTTGCCGGCGTCGGCACACCCGATGGACGTGATGCGCACGGGCTGTTCGGTCATGGGCAGCTGTCTGCCGGAAAAAGACGATCATGCCGAGGCCGAGGCGCGCAACATCATCGATCGCCTGGTCGCCAGCTTCGGCTCCATGTTGCTTTACTGGTACCACTATGCCGTGAACGGCAAACGTATCGACGTGGAAACCGACGACGACACGGTCGGCGGACATTTCCTGCACCTGCTGCATGGTGAGAAGCCGAGCGATTCCTGGGTGCGCGCGATGCATACCTCGCTCACCCTGTACGCCGAGCACGAATTCAACGCCTCAACCTTCACGGCGCGGGTTGTCGCCGGTACCAATTCGGATATGTACTCGGCGATCACGGCGGCAATAGGGGCGCTGCGTGGTCCCAAGCATGGTGGTGCCAACGAAGAGGCGTTTCGCATTCAGAGTCGCTACAACACGCCTGACCAGGCCGAAGACGATATTCGTGAGCGCGTGGGGCGCAAGGAGATCGTGATCGGCTTCGGACACCCCGTTTACACCACCGGTGATCCACGCAACGAGGTGATAAAGCGGGTTGCACGTGGCCTGTCGGACGAGAACGGTGATACCAAGATGTTCGACGTTGCCGATCGTCTCGAATCGGTGATGTGGGAAATCAAGAAGATGTTCCCGAACCTCGACTGGTTTTCGGCCGTTTCGTATAACCAGCTCGGCGTACCGACAGATATGTTCACGCCCTTGTTCGTGATTGC
>JAGRHE010000187.1 GCA_020445165.1 Gammaproteobacteria bacterium | reverse complement strand
GATCACCGTCCTTGCCGGTCAGGCCGACCGCCGATCCGCCATGCCGGTTGATCAGGTTGACGATCTCCTTGTTGACCAAGCCGCCGAGAACCATCTCGACCACGTCCATGGTCTCGGAATCGGTCACCCGCATGCCCTGGACGAATTCGCTCTGCTTGCCGAGACGCTTGAGCAGATCACCGATCTGCGGGCCGCCACCGTGCACCACGACCGGGTTGATGCCGACCAGCTTCATCATCACGACATCGCGCGCGAAACCGGCCTTCAGCGTCTCGTCCACCATGGCGTTGCCGCCGTACTTGATGACGATCGTCTTGCCACCGAAACGCTGGATATAGGGCAGCGCCTCGCTCAATACATGCGCGACGTTGCCCGCCGCCTCTGCACTCAAACTCATTTTTCTCGTTTCCGAATGGGCGTTGCGCGGCCGTCAGAATGGCGCCTGCAGTTCGGGGGCAACACGCCTGAGCAGCTCGCGGAACTGCGCCTTGATCTGGTCCAGTGAATCCTCGTCGTCCGCCTCGAAGCGGAAAGTCAACGACGGTATGGTATTCGATGGCCGGATCAGACCCCAACCATTTGCGAATTCGACGCGCAGACCATCCAGTTCGACCAGGCGCGCGTTGTCGAAAACCTTGTGCGCATCGAGTGCGCGCATGATCTCCCGACTCTGGCCTTCCTCGAGCATCAGCTGGTACTCGGGGGTCGCCGGACTGGTCGGCAACTCCTCGAACACGGCGCTGGCGGGACGTGGCTCCAGGGCCAGGATCTCGAGCACCCGCACGGCAGCATAGATCGCGTCATCGAAGCCGAACCAGCGCTCTTTGATGAACAGGTGACCGGAAAACTCGCCGCCCAGCAGCGCACCGGTTTCGAGCATCTTGGCACGCATACGCGAGTGTCCGGATTGCCACATGATGGGACGGCCACCGTGGCTGAGAATGAAACTGGCCAGGTGGCGCGAGGACTTCACGTCGTACAGGATATCCACACCGGGGTGCCGACCCAGCACATCGGCCGCGAGCAACATCAACACCTTGTCCGGCCAGATCACGGCACCGCTGTCATCAACCAGGCCGAGACGGTCGCCATCGCCGTCGAACGCAATCCCGAGATCAGCCTCCTGTGCCTGCACTTCGAGAATCAGTGAAGCCAGGTTGTCAGGCTGGCTCGGATCCGGATGATGATTGGGGAAGTTGCCATCAGGCTCGCAGAACAGAGGGAAGGTTTCGCAGCCAAGTGCATTGAGCGCCTTCACCACCAGCTCACCGGCAGCCCCGTTACCGCCGTCGACAACCACGCGCAACGGTCGTGCCAGCTGCACTTCACGTGCAACCGCCTCAATGTATTCGTCTTCCAGGCGCACCCGCTCGACACGGCCATCGCCGCTGATGAAGCCACCGTCGAGAATGCGCTGGCGCAGGGCCTGCAACTGCTCACCATCGAGTACGCGGTCACCGATGACGATCTTGAAGCCGTTGTATTCGGGCGGATTATGGCTGCCGGTGACCATCACGCCACCTGCCAACGGCTGCGTCTGTAGCGCGAAATACAGCAACGGAGTCGGTGCCTGACCGATGTCGAGCACGTCGCAGCCGGTCGCGGTCAGGCCTTCTATCAGGGCGTCGGTCAGAGCCGGACTGGACAGTCGCGCATCATAGGCGACAGCAACGCGGGTTCCGTTCTGCTCCCGCACCAGGCTGCCGATCGCCCGTCCCAGGACGCGGGCAAAGCCCTCGTCGAGCCCTTCGCCAACGATGCCGCGCACATCGTAGGCACGGAACAGGGCCGCCGGCACATCCACGCCAGGCTCGCGTTGCACCACTGTCGCACCCAGTTCCTCGGACGGATCGTGCTCGAGTTCTTCGACCTCCAGACCATCGGTAACCCGCTCGACCGGCGCAGCGGCCGGCACGGCCGGCCTGTGTACCGGCGCCGGAATCGTGTCATGCGACGCGCGCACGTACTGGCCGAGTAAGGCAATACCGTCCCGCATTGCGGCCACATGCGCCTTGCGCTGACCGGCGCTGCCGCGCCGCAGAATGGCCTCGCCCAAGGTAACCACGGTCGCCATGTCTTTGCGGATATCTCCCGCCAGCATGCGCCACTGCAGCAAGGTGATCAGCAACAGCGCCAGCGCACCACCACCAGCGGTCAGCAACAGCAACATCACGCTGTCGCCACCGTATGCCCCCGGCCGGGCCGCATGCACCATTTTCCAGATAGTCTCCTCCACGGCGACGCCATCGGCGGTTGCAGCGACGGCGACATCGCCCTCGCTCTGAGCAACGATGAATCCCTCTTCGCCACCCTGAACCAGTGCAACACGACCGTGCCCAACCATCGCCCCGGCAAACGTGGCGTCGATGAAACGCTTGTCCCACGCAGCGAATGCGACGCCCACGATCGCTCCGTCGCGCAGCACCGGCGCGGCGAGCGCCACGTAGGGAGCACCACTCTTGACCTGGTGGATCTCGGCCGCAGAGGGACGCCGCGTCTCGACCACCCGGCGAACCATGTCGAGCCCGGCATAGCCAAACGGCGCTGCGCCGCCCGGATCGGGTTGGCTCGCATCCGGCCGCAGCAGTCGCAACTGGAGCATGCCCGGCGTCCTGTCCCCGATCGCGCGCTCCAGGGACTGGAGGGCATCCTTGTCCTTGGCGGCCAACGCGTCCGCCACATTGCCATCGGACAGGGCCATGGCCAAGAGGTCGCGGCGGGCCAGAACCGCGCCTTCGATACGACCGCCCAGCGCATGGGCCACTGCCTTGATGCTGTCCTGCGCCGCCGCATCGGATGACTGATCGATACTGCGCTGTGCCATGACCGCCAGCAGGGTCAGCATCAACAGTCCGACCAGTACTGCAGGCAGGAAGTAAATCGGCAATGGCCGGCCGCCACGTGCCTTGGCGCTGCCGGATTCTTCGTTATGTTTCTTGAGCAAGCCCACGATGCGCCCTAATGCCGGCCGGAATGACCAAAGCCACCCGCGCCCCGTTCACTGGTGTCGAATTCCTGCACCTGCTCGAACACCGCCCTGACCACTGGAACCAGCACCAGCTGGGCGATGCGTTCGCCGACTTCGACCCGGAACGGCTCACTGCCGCGGTTCCAGCACGAAACGAACAGCTGTCCCTGGTAATCCGAATCGATCAGGCCGACCAGGTTCCCGAGAACGATCCCATGCTTATGTCCGAGGCCGGAACGCGGCAGGATCACGGCTGCCAGCGCGGGGTCGGCGATATGGATCGCGATCCCGGTCGGGATGAGCTCGGTCTGCCCGGGCGCCAAATCGAGCGCCTCTTGCAGCATTGCGCGCAGGTCCATGCCGGCCGAACCGTCGGTGGCATAGTCGGGCAACGGAAAAGCGTCGCCCAGACGCGGATCAAGAATCTTGAGTTGAAGTCTGTGCATCGAAGCGTTCCACGATGAGATCGACCAGGCGGGCAGCAAGCCGGGGCTTCGGTTGCCGTCCCAGGGTTTCGCGCCCGTCTTTCCAAAGTACCAGCAGGGCATTGTCGTCGGACTCGAATCCCAGCGACGCACCTACCTGGTTAGCGGCAATCATGTCGAGCCCCTTAGCCTGCCGTTTCCGCTCGGCATATTCCTCGACATCCTGGGTTTCGGCAGCGAAGCCCACGCAGAAAGGCCTACCCGCCGGCAGTGCTGACACCTCGGCAAGAATATCGGGATTGCGCACCAGTGACAGGGTCAGAGTCTCTCCGGTGTCTTTTTTGATTTTTTCGCCCGCGACCTCGGCCGGACGATAATCCGCGACCGCGGCGCAGGCGATGAAGATATCCGCCTGTGACGCACGCTCCAGTGTGGCATCGTACATCTGCTGCGCACTGATCACGTCGATGCGCTCAACGCCACGCGGAGTCGCCAGGCTCACCGGCCCGGCGACAAGGGTCACCGAAGCACCCTGCGCGAGCAGCGCCTCGGCCAGCGCAAAACCCATCTTGCCGGAGCTGCGGTTGCCGAGAAACCTGACCGGGTCGAGCGCTTCCTGCGTCGGCCCGGCGGTCAGCAACACGTGGCGCCCGGCCAGGCGGCCTTCACCGAAATGGCCACACACCGCGTCGAGAATCTCGGCCGGCTCGAGCATGCGCCCGGGACCGACGTCGCCGCACGCCTGCTCGCCCGCGGCCGGACCGAGCAGGGCCACGTCGCGCTCGACCAGGCGGGTGACATTGTCGCGCGTCGCCGGATGCTGCCACATCGCCTGGTTCATCGCCGGCGCCAGGTACAGCGGCGCATCGCTGGCCAGGCACAAGGTGGTCAGCAGGTCGCGTGCCGTTCCCGCGGCCAGCTGCGCCATGGTATCGGCGGTCGCCGGAGCCACCAGGATCAGGTCTGCCCAGCGCGCCAGCTCGATGTGTCCCATCGCCGCTTCGTGCGCCGTGTCGAACAGCGTCGTGCGCACCTCGCGTGCCGTGATCGCCTGCAGCGTGAGCGGACCGATGAACTCGGTCGCGGCAGGGGTCATGACGACCTGCACCTCGGCACCGGCCCTGACCAGCAGCCTGGCAAGCTCGGCACCCTTGTACGCGGCAATTCCGGCAGTGATTCCCAGCAGGACCTGACGTCCACGCAATGGCAGCATCTGGCGACGCCATCCTTATTTATTGTCCAGCGAGTAAAGGCAAGAGTAACCGACGTGACCGGCGCCGCCTAGTCACAAGGTTCCCTCAACGGGGCTTCGAAAAATGGCATCCGTGGCCTTTTTCTCTGCGTGCATCCCTGCACCGCACGGCCGCTTCGATTTTTCGAAGTTCCCTAATGCGGACAAGTCCGTTAGCCTCAGCGGCCAGACTTCAGGGAGGAAGTGTGACCATGGCAATCAGGGACTGGCCGGCCGGCGAACGGCCGCGCGAACGCCTGCTCAACGGCGGACCGGCGAAGTTGAGCGACGCCGAACTGCTGGCGATCTTTCTCAGGACGGGAGTTTCCGGGCGCAGCGCCGTCGACCTGGCGCGCGATCTGCTACAACGCTTCGGCAGCCTGCGCGCCCTGCTGGCGGCGTCACGCGAAACCTTCTGCGCCGCGCCGGGTCTGGGCGATGCCAAGTACGCGCAACTGCAGGCGATGCTGGAGCTCGGCCGGCGACATCTGGGCGAATCCCTCGAACGCGGCAGCCCGCTGACCTCACCGGATGACACCGCGCGGATCCTGCAGGCGCGTCTGCGCGACTATCCCTACGAAGTGTTCGCGGTGCTGTTTCTCGACAACCGGCACCGGGTGCTGGCCTTCGAGGAGATGTTCCGCGGCACCATCGACGGTGCCAGCGTGCATCCGCGCGAGGTCGTCCGCAGCGCATTGCGGCACAACGCGGCCGCTGTCATCCTGACA
>JAGRHE010000186.1 GCA_020445165.1 Gammaproteobacteria bacterium | reverse complement strand
TCCGGGCCGCTTACCAGCGCGTGCCGACGAATCAGCCGATCACCGTCGACCTGTCGGATACCGACTATCTGGACAGCGCGGGCCTCGGCATGCTGGTACGACTGCGCGAGCATGCAGGCAGCGGTAAGTCTGCGATCACCCTCACCGGCGTCAAACCCGCGATCCGCACGGTCCTCGACATCGCCCACTTCGATCGCCTGTTCACGATAGTCTGAAAATCAGACCCAGCGGTTCTGCTGACAGCAGCTCAACGGGTGCGATTGCGACCGTACAGTGCTGCCACGCGGTAGGCCTCGGCCATGGTCGGATAGTTGAACGTGGTATTGATGAAATAATTGATCGAGTTGGCCTCGCCTTGCTGCGACATGATGGCCTGTCCGATATGAATGATCTCTGAGGCCTGTTCGCCGAAGCAGTGAATGCCGAGCAGTTCGAAGGTCTCGCGATGGAACAGCAGCTTGAGCATTCCCACGCTGCGTCCCGCGATCTGCGCCCGCGCCAGGTTCTTGAAATCCGCCCGACCGACCTCGTAGGGGACATTCTGCTCCGTCAGTTCGCGTTCTGTGCGTCCAACCGAACTGATCTCCGGACTGGTATAGATCCCGGTCGGGATATCACCCAGAAGCTCCCAATCACAATCTCCGACCGCAATCAGGTGCCCGGCGAAACGACCCTGGTCGTAGCTGGCACTGGCCAGCGCCGGCGGTCCGATCACGTCACCCACGGCGTACACGTTGTCGACAGAGGTCTTGAAGGTATCGTCGACCTCGATCTGTCCACGCTGGTTGATCTCGACCCCGATGGTATCCAGCCCCATATTCTCGGTATTGCCACTGCGCCCGTTGGCCCACAGCAACACGTCCGATTTCACCTCTTTGCCGGACTTGCATTTCAGGACCACACCATCGGCCCTGCTGTGGACAGCTTCGATTGACTCGTTATGCACGATCACGACCCCCTGGTCACGCAGGTGGTAACTGAGGGCGTCCGTGATTTCATCATCCAGGAACGACAACAGGCGGTCGCGCGTGTTGATCAGGTTCACCTTGACGTCGAGGTTGGCGAAGATCGACGCATACTCACAGCCGATCACACCGGCGCCGTAGATCGTCACCCGGCGCGGGGTATCCGTCATCTGCAGCACGGTGTCGCTGTCGAGAATGCGCGGATCGTTGAAATCCAGGTAGGGAGGCCGGTAGGGCCGAGAGCCGGTCGCAATCACGAAATACTGCGCACGCACACGAACCGCACTACCCGATGGGCGTTCGACCTCGAGACACCGGGCATCGAGAAACCTTGCCTTGCCGTGGATGACATCGACACGGTTGCGCGTGTAGAACCTGTGACGCATGCTGACCTGGCGTGCAATCACGTCGTCCGACGTCTTGAGCAACTGCGGCCAGGACACGTCCATCACGCCGACGGTGTGTTCGAAAAGCGGATGATGGCGGTAATCGGCCAGCAACTGGATCGCATGGCGCAGAGCCTTGCTCGGGATGGTGCCTTTGTGGGTACAGTTGCCGCCGACCTGGTCGTGCATTTCGACGACCGCAACGCGCTTGCCCTGCTTTGCCAGTTTCATACTGGCCCCCTCGCCGGCAGGTCCGCTACCGATCACGACGACATCGTACTCCTGCATTGTTTCCTCTCCCCCTCAACTGCCTGACACTATGATGGATCCACGGTAGCGGGTTCATTTTTAAGCGCAATGGTGAATGTCTTCCGTAACCATGGATCCAAGCATCTCTGACAAAATCAGAGGCCTGCCCAGGTCACAGAAAACTCACCCATTCGGCCCGCCACAATGATCGCAACGGCGGTGTACTTCATGGGCGTCCCACCTCGAATTGGACAACGTCTTACGCCTGATGCTTCGGTCAACGGGTTCCCGGTAGCCGGCAGCGAACCGTTGACTGGTGAAAATATCGTCTAGAGTAGAACAGACAAGGTCAAATGATTCCGCGACAGCAAGGCAGGTACCCTACACATGCTGACCGACTGGTTGATGCAACGGCTTGTACCAGGATGGGCCAAAGACCACGAACCGGACCGCACGCATCCGCATCGTCGCCGCTTCACTGCGAAGTACCGGCGCAAGCAGGGCATCGTCAAGAACATCTGGATCGGCAGCGGACTGGTCATGCTTGCCCAGGCCACTCCCGCCGTGATTGTCGGGCTCGCGCTGGGTACGACCTTCCTCTCGTTTGTCATCCTTGACGAGACCGAATGACACTGCCGATCGTTGCCCCGCCCTCGCCGCCTCCTGCAGATGTCCGTTTGACCGCGACCCACAGACACGGGTTAGGCTTGCACGCAGCGAAATAGGCGGGAGCCGACTGGAAATGCCGTTTTTCGATGAAAACCCTTTGCAGAATCTCGCTTTCCGGGCGAATGACGCGGAACGCCTGCTCGACCTGCGCGGCGTTGCCGACGGCGTGGCGATGCAACAGGTCGAGGCACTGCTCGAGAACGGCATTCCTGCTCAAACCTGCCTGATCCAGTTCGATCCGGCAGGTGGGGAGGGCCGGGAAACCCTGTTCCTGCCACTCGGCAGGCGCCTGTTGCAGGCACGTCGGGACGGTATTCTCGCGCGCTGCCTGCCGGCGGCCGATGGCGCGGCCTATTTCATCGCCTTTGCCACCGAACCCGGTGGCCAAAAGGACAACTGACCGCTGACGCCCAGCTTCTCCTGCAAACGACCCAGGCGACGGCTGCGCTCCGGCTCGGCACAGACATCGGCGAACTCGATTGCCCGCAACGGATCCCGCAGCCGGTGCTCATAGAACTTGCTCAGTTCACATGCGGCCGTTTGGCTGCCGGCTTCGAACAGCTTCAGCCACACCGCTTCGGCGCGCACCCACTCACCGTTCCGGCGATAGGCCGCTGCGAGATCCAGGCTGTCGCGCTCGTCGAGGCGCTCCACACCGCTCTCCCAAAGCGAGCAGGCATGGCGCTCGTAACCGGCTTTCTGCCATGCGCGCCCAACTGCCCCATGATCGACATCGGCGGCCAGGTAGCTGCCTTCGTATATGGCCGGGAGAAGACTGTGTAAGCGGGCCAGCGAGACGAGATCGTGGAAGTTGTGTTCCGCTACCCGTTGCAGTGCACGGGCGTCGCGCTGCCGCAACCAGGCCTGCCATGCCGCCGGGGCTTCGGCCCCTGGCAGATCGTCCTCGCGAAAGAAACCGAGCAGGCGCTGTTCAGCCGATTGCAGCCGGCAATCGGGCCAACGACGCCGGAATGCGCGCCGCACCGAGTACATCAGGTCGAGATGCCGCATTGCGGTCAGGTCTGTATCGATACGCTGCAATGCAAGACGTGCCTGCAGCAGGGGCAGATCGAAGCACTTGCCGTTGTAACTCACGATCAAGGCCCCGCTCCCGATACAGTCGAGCAACTGTTTCAGCAAGGCGCGCTCGTTGGAGAAACCGGGCAGTACGAACTGCCGCACCTGCAGTCCGCCCTGCGCTCGATGACGGGCGATGCCGACCATAAATGCCAGGGTCCCGACACCACCACTGAGACCGGTCGTTTCGGTATCGATGTAAATCCAATCCGCATCACCCGCCCCGAATACCTCGGGCAGACGGTCGAGCGCTTGAGAAGGATGCGCATCTGCTTCAGCCGGCTGCCAATCGCGCGTAATCTGGACGACGCCATCGACCGCGCGCCCTTCAAGCGCGTCGGCCAGTTCACTCGCAGCATCACGAGGCGGCTGCGCTGTGCATGCAGGCGTCGACCCTGCCCGGCTCGCCCTCGCCGATGCATGTGTACGACCGGGAATGCCGGAACGCAGGCGATCCAACCTGGCAGCGATACTCACGAGCTTGCTGACACCTCTGCGTGAAGCGGTCCCTTGCGCAGCAGCTCGAGCACCTGGATCGCCAGCGCGCGCGGAGAGTAACCGCGTTGCTCGTCACTCGCCAGGACCGGGCCGACACACGATGGACAACCAAAGCGGCAATCACAGCCCAGCACCAGATCCAGGGCGCCTCGTACGATGTCTGCCTGGCGCAGGTACAGGGGTTCCGACAGCCCTATCCCGCCAGGATACGCGTCGTACAGGAATACAGCCGGACGAAACTCGCCCTGGTGGTCAGGCGCCACTTCATCGCCCGAGACATTGCGCATCTGGCCACGACCGTTGGCACCCTGGGTCGCAAACCAGCGTCCGTCGCCGTCGCCGACCGCGCGTCCGAGGTCACTGGTTTCGCTCATGCTCTGCAAAGCGGCCACGTGATGCATCGCGTAGGCGGCACCGAGAAACCCATCCAGTGCCTGCTGGCGCGATGTGAAGGTCGATTCGAGTTCGCCGGGACGCAGTTCCCACCATACCGCGGTGCTGTGCATTTCCTGGTCGGGCAGATTGATGTTTCCGTAACCGATGTTTTCGTGCGAGTAGTAGCGGATCTTCTTGTACCCGGCAAAGCGCTTGACCAGGTGCACCTCGCCATGCGCCACGCGCGCACGCGGAAGGCGAATCTCGGCAAAACATTCGAGTATCTTCAGTCGCGTATAGACCACGGCATCGGTGTAGTAATCCGCGCGCGTCGGCCGCACGTAGGCCTTGCGCCCATCCCAATCGAGCTTTTCGACCTGGTAGGGCGCCGCCTGCACCATGTAGATCGCACCTTCATACAGGGTTTCGGGTGCGGAACTGAAATCGACCTCGGCAATGATCTGGCGACCGTCACGGTCGTGATCGATGACCAGGAAATTGCCTTCGGCGACCGAACGCAGCGAGACGGCATTGGCGGGATAGGAGTCGGTCACCCAGTGCCAGGCATCGCCTTCGCGATGCACGACGCCTTCCGCGGAGAGGTAGGCGAGCAATTCGTCGACCGCAGTACTGGCGCCAAAGGTTTCGCCGGCGCGAAAAGGCAGTTCGAAGGCCGCACAGCGTACGTGATCGAGCAGCAACAGCAGTTGGTCGGGATCGATCCGGGCATGCTCCGGCGACGCACCGAGGAAGAAATCCGGGTTGCGCACGATGTATTGATCGAGAGGTTCACTGCCGGCCACGAGGATGCCGAGCGAGGTGCGGTTGCGCCGACCGGCACGGCCAAGGCGCTGCCAGGTGGCGGCGATGCTGCCGGGGTATCCGTTCAGTATGCAGACGTCGAGACTGCCGATATCGACACCGAGTTCGAGCGCTGATGTACTGATCACGCAATCGATACTGCCGCTGCGCAGACGTTGCTCGGTCGCGCGTCGCTCGGTCGGCAGATAGCCGCCGCGGTAGGCAGCGATCCGAGGTGGCCGCCGCGGATCGGCATCGAACACGTCCTTCAGGTACTTGGTCAACACCTCGACCATCAGGCGCGAGCGGGCGAATACGATACTCTTCAATCCCTG
>JAGRHE010000185.1 GCA_020445165.1 Gammaproteobacteria bacterium | reverse complement strand
TGCGGTGCGGTTGCGGTTGTCGGTCATGCAGTCGACGATGATCGCGACACCGCCGGGGCCATAGCCCTCGTAGCGGATCTCGTCGTAACTGCCATCGTCCTCGCCACCGGCGCCGCGCTTGATCGCGCGCTCGACGGTATCGTTCGGCATGTTGGCACCGCGCGCCTTGTCGACCGCCAGGCGCAAGCGCGGGTTGGCGCCGATATCACCGCCACCTTCCTTGGCCGCAACCGTCACCTCGCGGATCAGTTTCGACCAGAGTTTGCCGCGTGCCTTGTCGGTCGCCGCTTTCTTGTGCTTGATGTTGGCCCACTTGCTGTGACCTGCCATGCCCTACCTCGTCGGAACACCTGATGCGATACGCACACAGAAGGCGTACGCGAAAAGTTGCATTTTATCACTGCACCGTCCACCCGGCAGCGTTCAAGTCACCCCCCACCCGGCCGACATTTAAAGGGTCCGCCCAGCAGCATCCCGACCATGAATCGTCGCAATCCCAAACTTCCGACCACGATGCTGCCGATCATGCCGCGGACCGCGCAGGAACTGCGTCGCCTGATAGGCCTGCCGAACACCCGCAACCAGCAGTTACAAGAGGTCCTACTGACCGACCCCGCTGCAGCAATCGCGGTGTTCCGACAACTGGAACTGGCCCGACCGGGCGCGGCAGACCAGGTCGGAGATGCCGCTCACGCGGTGTCTTTGATCGGCATGGAGCCGTTCCGCCGCCTGATCGAATCACTGCCCGAAGTGGCGGTCGGCGATGCCGGAAACCGGGCCTCGGTAGCCTACAGCGAGGCCGCCCACGCCGCGTTCTACGCCGACGCCATTTCCGACCGCAAGGGACTGCCGCGACGACAGGAGATTGCGACCGCGGCACTGCTGCAGAACCCTGCCGTGTACGCCCTGTGGACGATCGAGCCGGAGGCGGCACTGCGCGCCAGCAATGCCGTGCGCGACGGGGTGCCGACCGAGATCGCATTCGGTGCCGAGCTCGGCGAACCCCTGCAGGAGGCCAACCGGCGTCTGGCCGAGGCCTGGGCCCTGCCCGGCCTGGTGCGGCAATCAATGGGCGACTGGGATGACTTCAACCTGCGGGCACAGACGGTCCGTCTGGCCGACGAAATAGCGCAGGCAACCTCGGCCAGCTGGCATGGTGAACAGACCGGCATGCTGACCACGGCGCTGTCCGATTTCCTCGACCTGAGTCGCGACGAATCATGCGCCTGGCTGCACGGCATGGCCATCGATGCCGCCCGTCGGTTCAGTCGCTACGATTACCCGCTGCCCGGGTTCGAGCTGTTGCTGATGCCGGGCGAGATCGAAGAAGACGATGACGACGACCTCCCGATTTTCGGTCGCAAACGCCCACACAAAACGCCTGAACCGACCACCGGGCCGGCACCTGCCCTCAACCTGCACGACACGCTCGCCGGCATCATGCGCCGGGTGCGCGGCGAAGCGGGGGCTGAGCGGGTGGTATTCGCGATGCTGAACAAGGAGCGCAGCCGCCTGCGCACGCGCCTGGCTCTCGGCGGCGACGACAATGACGGTATTCGCCGGCTCGACCTCGATCTTGCCGAAAAAACACTGTTCAGCGCGCTCATGGCGAAATCGCAGAGCCTGTGGCTGAACGCCTCGAATGCGCGCAAGTACCAGTCGCTGCTGCCTGTCTCGCTGCGCCGCATGCTCGGCCCACAGGGTGCCTACCTGATGTCTCTGTTCATCGGCGACAAGCCGCTGGGACTGATGTATGCAGATGGCAGGGGCATGGGTGAAGAAGGCTATCGCCAGTTCCGCAAGCTGTGCCAGGAAGCCACCGCGGTTCTGAGCGCCGGCAGTCGCGCCCAACGCAGGAAGGCCGGCTGAAGCTCTCTGGGCTGTCCCGCGTCAGTCCCGGCCCGGCTTGAGCGCCGAGATCGCTGCCGAGACGAGGTAGTCGGTGACATTGTGCTGCGGCGCCCAGTCACGGATGAATGCCTTCGACTCGTCCCTAGGCTCGATCCGTACCTGCCCGAAACCGGCCGCGCGCAGCATGTCTTCCAGGTCTTCGACCATCGCGGCATTGCCCATGCAGCCGGCGATAAGTTCGGGCGAGTTGCGCATGTCGTCTGGCAGCGGCACGGTTGCGACAATATCGGAAACGGCCAGCCGGCCGCCGGGCTTCAGCACCCGGAACGCCTCGCGGAACACCTGCGCCTTGTCCGGCGACAGGTTGATCACGCAGTTCGAGATGATCACGTCGGCCGTGGCATCGGCGACCGGCAGGTGCTCGATCTCGCCGAGCCGGAACTCGACGTTGTCGAATCGCCCGCGCACGGCGTTGGCGCGCGCCTTGGACAGCATATCCGGCGTCATGTCGATACCGATCACGCGTCCATTGCTACCGACTTCGGCCGCTGCAAGGAAACAGTCGAGGCCACCGCCGGCGCCCAGGTCGATCACGACCTCGCCCGCCTTGAGCGCAGCGATCACCTTCGGGTTGCCACAGCCCAGGCCCATGTCGGCACCCTGCGGCACGAGGTCGAGATCCGCCTTGCTGTAGCCCAACCGGGTCGAGACGACCGCATTGATCGCCATGTCGTCACTCACACCGCAGCAACCGGCATTGTTGCCGCAGGCCTCGCCGGCCGCCTCGGCACGCGCCACCTGGGCATAGGCATCGCGCACCTGGTTGCGGTGGCGATCGCGCGCCAGCATGTCGTCGATGCGTATGGAGGCCTGGGAGGTCTGATCGGCACCGGATTCGGGCGGGCAGCAGTCACTCATGGTGGGACTTCTCGACGGATGATTGCATTGCCCGAATGCTACCGCGAACACCCCGGCGACCCCAGCGCACGCGTGCCCGGGGAGAAAGATTCAGTATTTTCTAATATACTCTCAGCTTTGGCAGACTCCGCAATGCAGCCGTGAGCGTGTCTGCCGCACCGTTCGCGCAAGGAAATTCATGCTCGCCCATCCCCGACTGCTGGCCCTGTTTCCGTTCCTGAGATGGATGCGCCTGATCACGCGCGACACGCTCAGGGCAGATTTCATCGCCGGCCTGACCGGTGCCGTGATCGTGCTGCCACAGGGTGTCGCATTCGCGACCATCGCCGGCCTGCCACCGGAATACGGCCTGTACACGGCCATGGTCACACCGGTGGTGGCGGCATTGTTCGGTTCATCGTTCCACCTGGTCTCGGGCCCGACCACGGCGATCTCGATCGTGGTGTTCTCGGCGGTCAGCAACCACACCGCGCCCGGCTCACCGGAATTCGTGACCCTGGCACTGACCCTGACCTTCCTGGCCGGGGTCTACCAGCTGGCATTCGGCCTCGCACGCCTCGGCAGCCTGGTCAACTTCGTGTCGCACACGGTCGTGATCGGTTTCACCGCCGGCGCGGCGATCCTGATCGCAACCAGCCAGATGAAGCACATCCTCGGCATCGCGATCCCCAAGGGTGAATCCTTTCTGCACACCTGGTACGACATCTGGCGCGACTTCGGCAGCATCGACCCCTACCTGGTCGGCATCGCCCTGGCGACCCTGGTCACCGCGCTGCTGGTCAGGCGGGTATCGCGCCGCCTGCCCAACCTGCTGGCCGGCATGGTCGTCGGCAGCCTGCTGGCCCTGCTGTTGGCGCAGTGGACCGACAGCATCGCGCTGGTCGGACAGATACCGGCCCAACTGCCACCGCTGTCGTCGCCCGATTTCTCGCTGGCGACGATCCGCATGCTCGCGCCCGAGGCCTTCGCCGTGGCGCTGCTCGGCCTGATCGAAGCGGTCTCGATCAGCCGCGCGGTCGCGACCAAGTCCAGCCAACGCATCAACGCCAACCAGGAATTCATCGGCCAGGGACTCTCGAACGTCGCCGGCAGTTTCCTGTCGAGCTATGCCGGCTCGGGTTCGTTCACCCGCTCGGGGATCAACTACGAAGCCGGCGCGCGCACCCCGCTGTCGGCCATCTTCGCCGCCATCGTGCTGGTCGTGATAGTGATGCTGATTGCACCGCTGACCGCCTACCTGCCGATCGCCGCGATGGGCGGCGTGATCCTGCTGGTGGCATACAACCTGATCGATTTCCACCACATCCGCGAGACGCTCAAGGTCAGCAAGTCGGAGACCACGATCCTGCTCACGACCTTCTTCGCCACGCTGTTCCTGGAACTCGAGTTTGCGATCTACCTGGGCGTGCTGTTGTCGCTGATCTTCTTCCTGGCCAAGACCTCGACGCCGTTCATCCCGTCACTGGCAATGGACCGTCCGCCCAGCGAGCCGGGGCGCAAACTGATCAACGTCGAGAACGCGCCGGTACGCCAGTGCCCGCAGCTCAAGATCATCCGCATCGACATGGCGATCTACTTCGGCTCGATCAACCATATCCAGAACCGCATCGCGCGCATCGTCGAAGGTGAACAGATCGTGCACATCCTGGTGATCAGCAGCGGTATCAGCCTGATCGACCTTGCCGGCGCCGAGGGCCTGGTCGCCGAGAATCGCCAATTGAAGAAGCTCGGCGGCGGCCTGTATTTCGCCGGCATGAAATCGTCGATCTACGAGTTCGCGGCCAAGTCGCACATGGTGCGTGACATCGGCCACGGACATTTCTTCGACAACAAGACCGAGGCGATCCGCCACATCTTCTGGCGCCTGAACCGCGACGTGTGCCGCGAGTGCTCGGCGCGGATCTTCAAGGAGTGCCCGACACCAGCGACGGGCGACGAAAAGAACACCTGAACTCAGGCGCCGCGCATTGCCCAGTGCCGGATCAACTTGCGGTTGGTCCACGAGGTGGCACGGGCGAGCGCCTGGTTGACGGGCAGCCAGCGATACTGGCGATGCTCCTTGCGGTTGATGCGGATGCTGCGCCGTGAGGGCAGTTCGACGACGAACCAGTGTTCGCGGTTGCGGTGCGCATCCGGTGCATAGCGTGCCCGCCAGGGCGGCACGATCGCAAACGACTCGCCGCGGCGCAGGTCACGCAGGGCATCGCCGATGCGCAGCCCGGTCTCTTCGAACAGTTCGCGCCGGGCGGCACCGGCGGCGTCTTCGCCCCATTGCAGCGAGCCGGTCACCGACTGCCAGAACCCGTGTGGCCGGGTGCGCTCCAGCAGCAGCACGTCGCCACCGCGCGTACAGATCAGCACCAGCACGGACTGTGGCCGCTTCCACGGCCTCGACGCAGCCGCGTCCGGCGTGTCCGCCTGCGTCATGTCCTGTGCTGCCCGGTCACGACGGCGACGCGACGACAGAAGAGACCGACGGGCCGGTCAGGATTCGTCCGTTTTCTGTTCTGACTGCGGCATGCGCACCCGCAGGTGCAGCTCGCGCAGTTGCCCCTGCGCCACCGCCGACGGCGCCTGGGTAAGCAGG
>JAGRHE010000184.1 GCA_020445165.1 Gammaproteobacteria bacterium | reverse complement strand
CTGGTTTCGGTGGTTCCTGCCGGTGTCGATGCGGCGGCATCGATCTTCTGCGAGCCGCCGAGATGTCCGCTGACATCCAGCAGGTGCCGTACCGGGTACAGCGCCAGCCCGCGCACCAGGCCCGCTTCGTCCAGGTTGTCGCGTGCCAGCAGCAGTCGCGCGCTCGCATCGCGCGCGGCCAGGGCCTGCGGCAGCACACCAGCCACTGCGCGTACACCGCCGGCCAGGCTCAGCTCGCCGACCAGCTCATAGCCGTTCGCGGCATTTTCCGGCAGCTGGCCGGCGGCGATCAGGATGCCGGTGGCGATGGCCAGGTCGAACCGGCTGCCCTGCTTGGGCAGGTCGGCCGGTGCCAGGTTGACCGTGATCCGGCGCGCCGGGAACTCGAAGCCGCTATTGATCAGTGCGCTGCGTACCCGGTCGCGGCTTTCCTGCACGGCCTTTTCCGGCAGGCCGACGATGTTGAACGCGGGCAGACCGTTGGCGAGATGGGTTTCGACGCTGACCAGCGGCGCGTCGATGCCGAGCGCAGCGCGGCAGTAGGTGATTGCGAATGACATGCGTCCCTGCCTGTCTTGAGTGAGTGGCGGCGTGCGTCCTGCGTGCCGTGGTTTCCGAAACTACCGCAATCCGCGGCGCGCCGCGAGTCTGCAGTCGCCCGCCTGCCGGGTATTGCCGGGTACTGCCCGCACTCGCGGGTTAGACTCGCAACCTCGAATGGCGCGGGAAGCCATCCCGCCTTTCTGGTTTCTACGGAGTTCCAAGACATGGCCAGCGGCATCTTTGCAATCCTGGACGACGTGGCGGTGCTGCTCGACGATGCCGCGGTGCTGAGCAAGGTGGCGGCGAAGAAGACCGCCGGACTGCTCGGTGACGATCTCGCCGTCAATGCGGAGAAGGCGACCGGCTTCCATGCCTCGCGCGAGCTGCCGGTGATCTGGGCCATCACCAAGGGCTCGCTGATCAACAAGGCGATCATTCTGCCGCTTGCGTTCCTGCTCAGTGCCTTCCTGCCGTGGCTGATCGTGCCGATCCTGCTGCTCGGTGGCGCCTACCTCAGCTACGAGGGTTTCGAGAAGATTCTCGAATGGTTCATCCCGCACGAACACGGCGAGGTGGCCGCGGCGAAGGAGTCGCTGACCCGCGAGCAACTGCTCGAACGTGAACGGGACAAGATCAAGTCGGCGGTACGGACCGATTTCATCCTGTCGATCGAGATCATCGTGATCGCGTTGAGCACGGTGACCGGCCAGTCGCTGCCACTGCAGATCATTGTCGTCAGCGCGATCGCCCTGCTGGCGACGGTTGGCGTGTACGGCCTGGTCGCGTTGCTGGTGCGCATGGACGATGCCGGTATGCACCTGATCATGCGCGGCAAGGCAGCACAGGGCGGTGTCGGACGCGCCGTGCGCCTGGCCGGCCATGGACTGATCGCCGCGTTGCCGAAGGTCGTCCGCCTGCTGGGCGTGGTGGGAACCATCGCCATGCTGCTGGTCGGCGGCGGCATGTTCGTGCACAACATCCACTGGGTGCACGACGTGCTGCACGCATTGCCGTCACTGGCCGGCGAGTTGCTGGCCGGGCTGGTGGTCGGCGCGCTGCTGTTACTGCTGGTCAAGTCCGGCCGCTTCCTGCGTGCACGATTCGCGCAGCCGTGAAGCGGCGCGGTGCATGCCTCATCGGCGGGTCAGGAAGGTCGCCCCGGTGGTGATCCAGAAGAACGAAACCAGGGCCTGCACCATCAGTATCGCCTCGCCGAACCAATTCTGTGGTGTCAGGTTGGTGTAACTGCCGAACGTGAACAGGTTGACGACGGCCAGGTAGGCCGGGGTGAGCCAGCTGCGCGCGCCGAGGCCGTTGTGCAGCAGCAGTGCCTCGTACAGTGAGCTGCTGTCGCTCGCTGATACAGAGGTGGTGAACGACGCGTACGCGACGGTCATCGCCGCCAGAGCGGCGGTCAGCGTGATCCACCAGCGCGCGGCGCGCGTGCCGTAGCGGGTCAGCCCGCCCCACACCAGCAGCGACAGGTAGCCCAGCCAGCGTCCATTCAGGCTGTGTGCCCGGCGCTTGAGATCCATGCGCAGTGCATGCGCCGTGTTGGCGTCTTCGTCGTTTCCGACCTGCTGCAGCATGCTGCGGGCCTGGCTCGCGGAGCGCAGGCCCATGTCCATCGAGGATGCGACGTCGGCGGCGATGCTGGCCGCGGCCGCCAGCTGCAGGGCGCGTGCGGCCGAGTTGAAATAGCACTGTGCCGCGCGCGCCAGTAGCTGCGCCCGGCGGAACTCGTTGGCTGCGAAGTGGAACCATTCGACGACGCGATTGCAGGGCAGGCCAGATCCGGCAGGGCTCGCTGCTGCTGCGCCGCAGTCGGCGGCGCGCGGGCACTGTGCCAGCAGCAGGTAGCGGCATGCCGCGTCGATCGCCGAGTTGCGGTCGTCCCTGGCGCGCAGCTGTATGCATTGCTGCAGCCAGTCTGCGACCAGGGCTGTGAGGCCATCGCTGTCGTCGGCGGTAACCGTGCCGATCTCGGCTGCGAGTACCGCATGGCGGGCGGCCACGGTGGCGTCGGTGAAGCTCAGCAGCGGATAGGCGTTATACACGGGTTCCGAGAACATGGCGGCTCCGCAGGTGTTGTGGTGGCGCACCGCGTGTCGCCGCGGAGGATTGTCAGTGCATGACTCCGGCGATCCGGCGGCGGTCGCATTCATTGATCACGATTATGGTCTGCGCCAGTGCGCCCGTGGTGGCTGTTTTTTTGCGGGCCGATGTCACCACCGACCCACCGGGTAGACCGTTCAGCGTCGCCCGTCCGGGCGCCAGGCGATCACCAGCGCGATGCCGCCGAGCACCGCAAGCGACGCCAGCACCAGGCGCAGCGTGATCGGTTCTTCGAGCAGCAGTACGCCGGCGATGGCGGTTATGACCGGTACGCTGAGCTGCACGGTGGCGGCGTGAGTCGATTGCAGTGACGGCAGTACCCGGTACCACAGCGCGTAACCGAGCCCGGAGGTCAGCGCGCCGGATGCCAGTGCGAATCCGAGACCGGCAGTGTCCAGCGACAGGTCGGCGATTCCGGGCAAGCCGACCAGGGCGCTCAACCCCAGCGCCATCGGCACGGCGCGCAGGAAGTTTCCTGTCGTGACCCGGGTCGGGTCACCGGCACCGCGGCCGCGGATCGAATACACGCCCCACGCAATCCCGGCCGACAGCATCAGGGTGGCGGCGACGAGCGGCGGGGCATGCAGGCCAGGCAGCAGCAGTCCGGTCAGGCCGGCGAGGGCAGCGACGAGCCCCAGTACCTGGCGTGCCGCGAGCCGTTCACCTGACCACAGCCCGTAGCCGATCATGCTGACCTGCACCGCGCCGAACAACAGCAGCGCGCCGGTTGCGGCATCCAGCTGGATATACGCGAACGAGAACGCCGCCGCATAGACGAACAAGGCGAACGCAGATCCCCAGCTACCGTTGCCGCTGCGTGGCGGATGCAACAGGCGGGTGATCAAAAAGAGCACGACGGCGCCGGACAGCAGCCGGACGCTGGTGAAACTGGCAGCGTCGATTGCGGTTTCCTTCAGCGCCAGACGGCACAGCACCGAGTTGCCGGCAAAGGCGAGCATGGTCAGCAGGGTGAGTAGTGCGATGCGCAGCATGGACCGGCCGGAGACGCGGTTTGACGGGCAGACGGACCAGTGTGGTCAGCCTCGATATAGGCGGGGTGTCGCGACCGCCCCTGTCAGTCCGGCGATTGGCCGGCGCGCTCCAGTTCGGCGACCCGTTGCTCCAGTGCTTTCAGTTTTTCACGCGTGCGCTGCAGCACTGCCCGCTGCACGTCGAACTCCTCGCGTGTGACGAGGTTGAGCTTGGACAGCGCTGCTTCGAGGCCGCTGCGCAGGTTGCGTTGCACGTCGTCCTGCAGGTTCTGTACCCCGCGTGGCAGGCTGTCGGCGACGCGTCGCGACAGGTCGTCGAAAAGTTTCGGGTCGAGCATGGCTTGGCACTCCGGTGTTCTTGGCAGTTCCCGCTAGCTTATCGCGGAACCCGGTCATGCGCCGGGGTCGCGTCGCGGGTCGAGGCCTCACACCGGATCACCCGCTCATGCGTTCCGCAGACGCGTTCACTGGCCTCCTCTGCACCCGCCCGGCCGCCCCTGAGCCGGGCTTGCGCCGGTTTCACCCTGATGCCGCCCCAGGTTGGTGCATCAATTTGGTGCGGCCTCGGATTGGCGGTCGATGCTGGTGCATCAGTGCTTGCTGAAATATGGCGATCCGCCATTAACTTGTTGTACTTAATAAAGAAAACGGTCTTGGCACAGGTTCTGCAGACGCTTGATCAATCGCAACACAAACGTAACGCGATGACCAAACGCAAATATGACCTTGTAGGGAGATTGCACAGAATGAAACTCAAGAAACTTGCCATCGCGATCGGTACTGCCACGATGCTGGCCACCCCGGCCATGGCCGAATTCAGCGCCAACGTGGCTCTGACTACCAACTACGTGTTCCGCGGTATCTCGCAGAACGACAACGCCATGGCTCTGCAGGGCGGTTTCGATTACGAGCACTCGAGCGGCCTGTACGCCGGCGTGTGGGGTTCCAACGTCGACGACCAGTTCTTCGCCGAGTCCAGCCTCGAACTCGATACCTACTTCGGGTGGGCGGGCGATGTCGGCCCGGTCAGCCTCGATGTCGGCTACCTGCGGTACAACTACCCGGACAGCGATCCGGATGACCCGAACATCGGCTACGAGACCGATACCGACGAATATCACGTTGGCGTATCGAAGGACTTCGGTGTCGCCAGCGTCGGCTTCACCGTTTATTACAGCCCCGACTTCTTCGACCTGGGCGACGGCACCTACTACGACGTCGGCATCGATGTCCCGATCGGCAGCTTCACCTTGTCGGCTCACTACGGTGCGACCGAGATCGACGAGAAGAGCGGCGTCGGTGACTCTGACTACGAAGACTACCGGATCGGCGTCTCGACCGAGTATGCCGGTTTCGGTTTCGATCTGAGCTACACCGACACCAGCGACGATGGCCTGTGCAATGGCACGCCGGCCGTGTGCGGCGACAAGGTCGCGTTCACGGTTTCGAAGGCGTTCTGAGCAAGCTCTCGACAGCCACCCGATACACCCTGCAATGCCGCCCGCTGCTGAGCGGGCGGCCAAGGAGATTCAAACATGAAACTGGTTGCAGCCATCATCAAGCCGTTCAAGCTGGATGACGTGCGCGAGGCCCTGTCCGAGATCGGTGTCACCGGCATTACGGTCATCGAAGTGAAAGGTTTCGGCCGTCAGAAAGGCCACACCGAGCTCTATCGCGGCGCCGAGTACGTCGTCGACTTCCTGCCCAAGATCAA
>JAGRHE010000183.1 GCA_020445165.1 Gammaproteobacteria bacterium | reverse complement strand
GGACCGCTTCGAGGAGCGGACCCGGATGATGCAGTGGTGGGCTGATTACCTGGACACCGTCGACAAGTCCGCAGCCACGATGGAATCCGGGAGCAACGGTGCCGGGTGATCAGCTTCTTCAGCAAATTCCGCCGGTTGGAAACCACGACGCAGGTTGCATTGGTTTTCTGCAGCCATCGCCAGCGATATCAATACCATCCCCACAAGTGAGGTCGCGATAGCACAGGAGACCAACGATGAAACGACTGATTACCGACAAACAGCTCAAGCAGAAGCTCGGCGGCTGCTCCGACATGACGATCTGGCGCCTGCGGCGTGACGGCAAGCTCCCGAAGCCCAGAAAACTGGGCAGCCGAAACGTGACGCCCGAGGAAGAGGCCGACGAGGCGATAGCGAAGCTTGTAGGACTGGAAGCGCTCTGAACCAAGAGCGGCGCGGTTTAGATGTTAGAGGCGTCTCCCTGCACGTTGTCCGGCCTTTACATACCGCGCGTGAGATCCAGAACGCGTCGTGCAAAGCCCTTCAACTCTTCATCTGAGGATTCGCCGCTCGGGTCATCCTCCACTTCCGCATGATGTTCACCGCGCGAATATTCATTGATGTCGCGCAAGTCCTCCACGACGCCCTTATAAGGATGGTGCGCCGGGGCCCCATCGAGGATGCGGATGATCTCTTCAAGGCTCGCCGCCTCGTGGAATAGGCCAGGATCGCCCCGTCGATAGAAGTCTTCACAGACAGTCCGTAGCCGTGTCCTGATATAGCCAACGTCGTGCGCCTCACCTTCGACGAACTCCTCTATCTTCATCCGCTCCGTGATGTGCCGCGGCCGCGTCTCTGATTCGATATCGTAAGGCGCAATCGTTGTCATGCCGGGTGCGCCGGTCTGGATCGCGAGGCACTTTATCGTGCTCTGGTCGATTTTCTCCCACAGTAGGCGCAGGAAGTTCTTGTCATGCGACAGCACGACCGTCTGCGCCGCACGACCGCACAGCTTCCTAATCTCGATCGCCGTGAACTGCCGCCGGAAGTTGTCGAGACTCGTGAACGGATCGTCCAGCACCACGATGGTTTTGCCCAGTTCCGGATCGGCATTGAGCTTCGCTAGGAACAGCGCGAGCGCCAACGTCGATTTATCCCCCGCGCTCAGTGTGTTCCGAAAACTCGCCTCGGCAAGGTTTTCCGACGTGCTGCGCGGCGATACCGGCACGTCGTTGATGAGAATCTGGTAGCTCGCCGCCGGCTCCTTGCCCTGATAGTTAGGTTCCCGGTAGTCGATCTTGAAGCCCGCGTTCAGGCGGCCGAGATACGAATTGATGGTCCTCCCGAGCGTTTCCGTGATCATTCGGCCGTGCTCGTTGAGCTCCTTCTTCTCCTCCTCCTTCTCTTTGGCAATGCGTTTCTTCGTAGCTTCGTGCGCCTCAAGCTTCTCAATGACTGCGCCTGTCTCGTCCTCATTGCGCCGCTTGGCGGCGCGCAGCGTCTTCAACTCTTTTTCGAGACGCGGCAGCTCGGTCGCGTCAACTGACTCCTTGAGCGCCCTGATCTTCGTCACATGGGCCTCGACAATGCTGTTCAGATGGACAATCTCCTTGCGACCCTCATCCCAAGCCGTAATCGCGGCCTCCACATCACTGCCCGTGGCCGGTTCGGTCAGGTTCCCTTGCTTCTTGGCAAACACGGCATCAAGGAGGCGTGCAGCCGCCTCCATCTGTTCAAGCGCAGCCTCAACACCTTCAAGAACAGGAGGCTCGATCTGCCCCGCCTCTTTCCAGTAGCCGTAGAGCGTCTCGTTTTGCCCGATGATTTCCTCGGCCCGGCTGCGATAGTCCCCCTTTTCGTAGCGTGCAAACGTATCCCGCCTCGCTTTCACGTCAGCAGCGAGCGTCTTGTAGGCGTCGCTGAAAAACTCCGCATAAGAATCGACCAGCGTGCGGTCATCGAGCGCCTGGCCACAAAACGCGCACTCCGCCTCGTCTACGAACGTCGTCCCCGCTTCTAGCCAGCTTTCATGCGTCATCGCGCCGGCGCGGCCTTTTCCCGCATGCTTCGCAATGTGCTCCCGGACGGCCTTGGCTGCAGCTACTGCGATCCCTTCGATAGTGCTGTGCAGGCTTTTCCTGAATTCCTCGGTTTCCGTTGGAACTGGTAGAGGCCGGGGTTCACCACCGCCCTTCAGTTCCTTCGCGCGGCTCGCACGCTGAACTTCCTTTTCCTTGGCCTCGATCTTTGCATCAACGTCGTCAATTGCTTTGAGGGTGAGAAACTCCTTCCGTGTCATGCCTTCCGGCCCAACACTCCGCACGATACCGTCCAGCTCCGCCTCGACGATCCGCGACTTGTTGTTGTTCTCGCGATTTTCGTTATCCAGCTCGACAATCCGCCGAACCCGGCGCACACCTTCCTCGCCGACAACCATGCCGTACTGGTTTTTCAAGTGCTCGGTCGTGACGACGTCCCCGGAAAACACGTTTTCGTTCACGAAAACGCTGTCATACACTGCAATTCGCGGCCTGATACCGGACCAGGCCCCGTGCTCGAACACGGCACGCTGGTCCCCAAAACGCACCACCGCTTTCTGCTCTGGGCCACCCGCGAGCGTCTTCCTCCCGATCAGGATGTCTGGGTTATTCTTGGTTAGCGACCGCAGGAGGTCAGCTAACGTCGATTTCCCCCAACCGTTCTCTCCAAATACAAGCGTGCACGGTCCGAATGTTGCGTCGGAAACCGACTGGCCTTTTTCAAAGCGTCCGATGTTCTGGACGTATTTGACCTCCCGCATCTGATGCGACGCCGCCGATGATGCACTGGCCGCATCCGTAGTCTCGTCCGCCTGTGCCTTGTCCCCCGGTGCCAGAACGTCACTCATGAGTCTCTACCTTCAGATCACCTTCTACTCTTTCTCGAACCCCTGACTCGTGAACTTCAGTGTCCGGCTGTTCTCTGTCACTGTCCGAACCACCTGATCCGGAGCGCCAGACGGAATCTCAGCCTCGACTTCTAGCGTGACCGTCACCTTTGCCCCGACAAGACCAGCCAGGTGCGAGATCACCTCGTCGGCGATCCGGCTCGCGTCGCGCCCGACGCGCGTCGCGTCCAGTTCCACCGTGCCGTGAAAGCGCTTCGGTTGAGCGGCCTTCTCAGGGTGCGCGGTTTCACCTCCGCCGCCGGTTGCTGCACCTTGGCCGTTATCCCCGCCGGTTCCTGTTTCACCTCCCGGACCCGCTGGTTCGCCTGGCACTTTCTTGCTTTCGGCATCGAGCTGGTGGCGGGCGACTTCCGGCTTGACCAGGAAACCAGGTGCATCGGCGTCTGGAAGCGTCACCACCTGTCCACCGCGAAGCCCACGGTAGCGGCTCGCCTCTTCGTCGTGGCTGTCAGCGAACGCGAACGCGTCCTGTTCCCAGGTCAATAACGCAACGCCGTCTCCGATCGCACTCAGCAACACGCGCGGTTCACTGATCCGAGGAAGATAGAGATACTTCGCAAAGTCCTCGACGACCTGTTTGACGGCCACGTGATCGCCGCGCCACAACGGTACCCGATCGAGCTCCATCCGCAGACGAGTCGGAGCGAACCCCGTCACCAGCAGCTCATCGCCGCGGAGTTTCTTGCTGGCCCGAACCGCCAGGGCATCCTGACCGGACAGACGTATTGCCTGCCACTCGACGGCGGCCTGCGGGTTTTCCTGAACGGGTACGAGTAGCCACTGGTACGTTTCGGGTACTCTCGCTGTCACGGCACTCGAGGCCGCGTCCTTCTGAGTCTCGGCCTGCTTGACCTGGTGCGGCGACAGGTCTAGCTGCTCTCGCTCCGCGAGGATCGACTCCCACGCAAGGTAACGACGCACCGCTTCGTCCAGGTCCTGCAGCCGGGTCTTGTCCGGCGCCAGAAAAACCAACGTGTTGCGAAAGAGCCTTGGCGCGTTGCCGCGTGATTCCAGAATCGCCTTTGCAGCGACCTCGGCCAGGTTGCCCTTCTCCTTGCTGTAAGGGTGATCAACGCCCAGCACTACGAGCCGGGCATCGAGATCGTCGGGAATATCCTGACCTGACGCAGGCAGCGGATGGACGCGCGTGAAGTCACCCGCCTTGCGGAGGTCAGCGCGCAACCGGGCGGCCAGTTCCTGCACGACCTTGTCGGGGTCGCGCTTCAACTGCTCTGCGCGATCCTCGGCAAGCTTGGTCACCGTCGGCTGCGTGGAGTACCAATAGCGAGGACCATCTTGGTACAGGTAGGTCGCCGCGCCAGCCAAACGACGCAACGCATCACCGAATACTGCCGGTGACTCCCCTGGCATCACGCAGCCCAGCTTCACGCGCCGATCTTCAAGACCCCGGTGAGCCGCATCGGCAGTGGGTGCGGAGCCGAGGTAAATGGCACGTGCGACGCGGCGGCAGGCCGCGAACTTTCCGAGATTCGGAACTTCCCCGTCGATCCGAAGCGGGAGAGAACTCGGACCGTCGACGTCCTTCTCGATAACGGGTACCCAGTTGTCCGTGAGATAGCGCGTCAGCTCGAACTGCACGCGCGGGTCATCAATCGCAATGTTCGCCGGCAGGATCAGCGGATTCCGGTCACCTTTCTCCCACAGACTGTGAATGACCGCCGCCATGAGGCGCAGCACGCCCCGCGTTCGCTGAAACTTAACCAGTGTTGACCAGTCGGTGTAGAGCCGATCGAAAATCTCGGGATGGATCGGATAGGCGGCCTTGATGCGCTTCTCGTAGTCGCTGTCGCGGCACTCGGGCGGAAATTCCTGCTGCTGTGCGCGATAGAACTCGGCAAAGGCCCGCGCGACCACGTCACGGTCCTTGAACTGTGCCGGGTCGGAGAAGGGCTCGAACAGCCGCCGCCGCACGATTTCAAAACCTTCCTCGGCGGTTGCCGGGCGCCAGGACGACTCGATGCGCCCAACGACGTTACGCAGGCGGTCAAGCGCCTCACGGCCACGTTGGCCGCCGACTTCCACGTCATCTGCGTGCGTGTGGGGCGACCCCGCCGTATCCGAGGCCGGCAAGCTGATCACCAGCAGGCAGTTGCCAGCGAGCTTGGCCGATTCCGTCAGCGCCTGGGCGAAGCTGAACTGGGTCTCGAAGCCGCCTGCCGGCAGGTCACTCTGATCGTGCAACTGCCGTGCATAGGCCACCCATTCATCCACTAAGATCAGGCATGGGCCATATTCCTTGAATAGCTCTCGCAGCACATCGCCCGGACTGGTCGCGCGCTCATCATCAGCGGCGATCCGGGCGAAGGCCTTCTTGCCGCCAAGCTGCCAGGCAAGCTCGCCCCAAAGCGTGCGGACGACCGTGCCGTCTTCTTTGGTGATAGGGTTCCCCGGTGAGATCTTGTTGCCGACGAGTACCACGCGGCGCGCCGTCGGCAATTCCTTCACGCCGGCTTCTTGCATGACGGCGTCGATGCCGGCGAGCTCTTCCG
>JAGRHE010000182.1 GCA_020445165.1 Gammaproteobacteria bacterium | reverse complement strand
TGACCTGGTTCGACAACCGCATCGCCGATGCGGTCGAGGCCATGACCGGACACGACATCGGTCTGCTGCTGTCGGGCACCGTGATCGCGCTGCTGATGGCCTATTTCGCGCGCTTCCTGGCGGTCGCCTACGGCCCGGTCGAGAGCAGTCTCGAACGCATCCGCCCGAGCGTGCGTGACGCGGCAAGAAGCCTCGGCGCCGGGCAGTGGGAGACGGTGCGCCGGGTCTACCTGCCGATGTTGCGGCCCGGCCTGTTGACGGCCGGCCTGCTGGTGCTGGTCGACGTCATGAAGGAGATGCCGGCAACACTGCTGCTGCGGCCGTTCGGCTGGGACACGCTGGCCGTGCGCATCTACGAACTGACGTCCGAAGGCGAGTGGGAACGTGCCGCGCTGCCGGCGATGGTACTGCTGCTGGTCGGCCTGCTGCCGGTGATCCTGCTGGTGCGGCGCTCGGCGCGGTGAGGTTGCTTCGCTTCACACGGGGCGGTCGGGAACCAGCGGGTAGCGCGGAAGCTTGGCATCCTCGCGATCGCGGTATTCCAGATTGCTGTCGGCGAAGCCGCTCCCCGCCGGCGCGACGATTATATTGTCGCTGATATCGGGAACCAGGCCCGCGGCCTTGCTGTGCAGCAGGGTGTTGCCACCGTTACGCTCGAGAATGATCAGATTGCGCTGCAGTGTGACGCGATGCGTGGGATGCAATGGTGATTCCAGCGCGAAGCCAATCATGTCCGTGTTGGCCGACTGCGGGCCCTGCTGCAAGGTGCTGTCGTAAACAGCCAGTTCACCGCCGTTTGAGATGTCGATCAGGCGGCTGTCGTCCGATGTCAGTGATGCGATCACGCTATTACGTATTGTTGTGCGCTGCGCGCGCGATTTGACCTCGTGTGCCTGGTCTTTCGCGCCGAGAATGTAGCTGCGCTCGATCGTCAGCATGCCGCCGCCCTGGTAGATTGCATGTGCCCGCCCACCCCGTCCCAGGCGTTCGAAATAGCTGTTGCGGATGGTGACTTCACCGGGCTTGCTCCCGGTCAGCATGCCCTGCTCGGCGTCGTGGAAGTAGACGTGTTCAAGGGTCAGGTTCTGGCCTTCCAGGCGCACGCAGGCACCATTTCTGTCGTTAACCGCCACGTTGCGGCATTCGATGTTGCTTACCCGGGTGTCGTTGCCCTTGATGACCAGGCTGGCTTTGCCCTCCGCAACTGCGCCGTCGAAAATCACTTCACCACGACCAACCACGCGCAGACCATTGACGCGAATCACCATTGGCGTGGAATAGCGACCCGGACCAATCTCCAGCAGCGAGCCGTCTTTCGCCCGGCGAAGTGCCTCGTCGAGCGTTATGACCACGTCGCCGTCGATTCGGAAAGTATGATCGGCCAGCCCGGCAGTATCGCTGTCTGCCTGCCAGCGCTGCAGCCCCACGCGGGCTTGGGCCCAGCTTGCCGACGGTGCGGCCGCAGCGCGGCTAAGTGACAGGGGAGCATGCGGCGCCAGCCGTTCACTCAGCTTTTCCTGCGCCTTTATGACAAGCCCTGGTGAGAACAGAATCAATCCAGCGACGAACAGGTGTGCTACCGCGCCGCTCAATGCGAAGTAAATGACGATCAGCTTCTTCACGGTTCGCTGGCCAGCTAAAGATGGTGTATTGGCAAGACCCAGCCAACTATATATAGTCGCGAGTCCAATCCCAAGCCCCGCGGGAGAGCCCGCCGCGAAGACAATCACGCGGCGGCGCCGAAGGCGCAAATTCCGCCCGGAATCGCTCAGGCAAAAGGACCGCGGGGACGGGCTCGATGATCAACGGGCACGGATTGGCTCTGGAGAGCGGTGCAGTGCGCACCCACCGACGGGGCAGGGGGCGCGCGGCGTTTCCAAACTCTCAGGTTTCCGGACAGAGGGGCGGTATGGTATTCGCGTGAATTGCGGTTGCCGTACCGCCCCTTTTTGTATGTCGGGTTGGACGGTCGCTTGCGCAATTCCCCGCCCGGGTGGAGCCGGGTGCAATGGCACACAGACAGCCGGCCCGGGGCCGAAGGGGACGACCATGGACAAGAAGACCGTGCTGAACGAGACCCACCGCGACATGGGCGCGCGCATGGTGCCGTTCGGTGGCTGGGACATGCCGGTCAACTACGGTTCGCAGATCGAGGAACACCACGCCGTGCGTCGCGATGCCGGTATGTTCGACGTCTGTCACATGACCGTGGTCGACCTGCGCGGATCGCGTGTGCGCGAATTCCTGCAGCACCTGCTGGCGAACGACGTCGGCAAGCTGAAGACCTCCGGCAAGGCCCTCTATTCGTGCATGCTGAAGCCGGATGGTGGCGTGATCGATGACCTGATCGTCTATTTCATGACCGACGACTGGTTTCGCATGGTCGTCAACGCCGCCACCACGGAAAAGGACCTGGCCTGGATCGGCGAGCAGGCGACGGCATTCGGCGTTGCGGTCGAGCCGCGCTTCGATGTCGGGATGATCGCGGTCCAGGGGCCGAATGCGCGGGCCAGGGCCGAGGCCCTGCTGCCCGCCGACATCCGTGCCGCGGCGATGGCGCTCAAGCCGTTCAGCGCCGCGCATGCCGGTGACTGGTTCATCGGCCGCACCGGTTACACCGGCGAGGACGGCTTCGAGATCATGCTGCCCGAGGCCGAGACCCCCGCCATGTGGCGGGCGCTGGCGCAGGCCGGTGTGCAGCCGTGCGGCCTGGGCGCACGCGACACGCTGCGCCTTGAGGCGGGGATGAACCTGTACGGCAGCGACATGGACGAGAGCCTCACCCCGCTCGAGTCGGGCCTGGCCTGGACGGTCGCTTTCGAACCGGCGGAACGGGATTTCATCGGCCGCTCCGCGCTTGAAAAGCAGCAGTCAGCGGGTAGTCTTGCCACCTTTGGCGGACTGATTCTCGAAGGCAAGGGTGTGCTGCGTGGTCACCAGAAGGTCTTCGACGGCGAGCGCGAGGTCGGTGAGATCACCTCGGGCGGGTTCTCGCCGACGCTGGAACGATCGATCGCGATGGCACGCATCGCCGCCGGCGCCGGTGAATCGCTGACGGTCGACATCCGCGGCAAGCGGCTGCCGGTGCGCCGGGTGAAAATGCCATTCGCGCGCAACGGCAAGGTTTGCGTCGAGCTTTGAATTTTTGCGCCGGTGGCGGATGCGCCGCCGGCCCCTTGGCGTCGCCGGGTTGAGACCGGCGGCGCGCCCGATTCGGAGGAAACAGTAAATGAGCAACGATGTCCCGACAGAGCTGAAGTACACCAGGTCGCACGAGTGGGTGCGGGTCGAAGACGATGATGTCGTGACCATCGGCATAACCGATCACGCGCAGGAACTGCTTGGTGACCTTGTATTCGTCGAGCTGCCCGAAGTCGGTGCCGTATTGGGTGCCGGCGGCGAGTGCGCGGTGGTCGAATCAGTCAAGGCGGCATCGGACGTGTACAGCCCGCTTTCCGGCGAGGTGGTCGAGGTGAACGAGGCGCTCGCCGATTCGCCCGAGATGATCAACCAGGAGGCGTACGAGGGTGGCTGGATTTTTCGCATGAAGATGTCGGCGCCGGGCGAGCTCGACGCGCTGATGGATGCCGACAGTTACGCCGAACACGCCGAATCCGACGATCACTGAATCACGACCGGTCCGTGTTCCGGGCCGACCAGGAAACAACCGCCATGCCGTTCATTCCGCACACCGAAGACGACGTCCGCCAGATGCTGGCGACGATCGGCGCCGACAGCATCGATGATCTGTTCGACGAGATACCGCCGGACCTGCGTGCAAAGCCACTGACCAAGGTGCACGAGGGGATGTCCGAGATGGAGGTCACCGGTCTCATGCATGCCCGTGCGCGCATGGACGGCCAGCCGCTGTGTTTCATCGGTGCCGGTGCGTACGACCATCACATCCCGGCCGCCGTTTGGCAGATCGCGACCCGCGGCGAGTATTACAGCGCCTATACGCCGTACCAGGCCGAGGCCAGCCAGGGCACCTTGCAGCTGCTGTACGAATACCAGTCCATGATGACCGCGCTGATGGCGATGGACGTGTCCAACGCCTCGTTGTACGACGGCGCCTCGGGCTTGGCCGAAGCCGTGCTGATGGCCGTCCGCGCCAACCGCAAGTCCAAGTCGCGCCGCGTCCTGGTGCCGCGTGCCCTGCATCCGGCCTACCGTAAGACGGTGCGGTCGATCGTCGGCAACCAGGAGATCGAACTGGTCGAGCTGCCGTTCGATGTCGCCACCGGACGTACGGATCCCGACGCACTGGCCAGTCATGCGGGCGAGGATTTCGCCGCGCTGGTGATCCCGCAGCCCAATTTCTTTGGTGTGCTCGAAGACGTCGATGCGATGACCGACTTCGCGCATGCCAACGGCATGCTCGCGATCGCGGTGGTCAACCCGCTGCTGATGTCGTTGCTCAAACCGCCGGGCGAGTGGGGCGGGGCCGCGCAGGGTGGAGCCGACATCGCCTGTGGTGAGGGCCAGCCACTGGGCGCGCCGCTGTCGTCTGGTGGTCCCTATTTCGGCTTCATGTGCGCCAAGCAGGAACTGGTGCGCCAGATGCCCGGACGGATCATCGGCAGGACGGTCGACCTGGAAGGCAAGACCGGGTACGCGCTGACCCTGCAGGCGCGCGAGCAGCACATCCGCCGCTCCAAGGCGACCTCGAACATCTGTACCAACCAGGGCCTGCTGGTGACTGCGGCGACCATCCACATGGCGTTGCTCGGTGGCGAGGGCCTGGCGCGGGTTGCCGCGACCTGCCATGCCAACAGCAACACGCTGGTCGAGCGCCTGACCGCGATCGACGGTGTCGCCCGGAAGTTCTCCGGACCCCGGTTCCACGAGACCGTATTGGAACTGCCAACAGCGGCTGTCGATGTGCTGCGCGCACTGGCTGAGCATGACGTGCTCGGCGGTTACGACCTGGCCGAAGACTACCCGGAGCTGGGCAATGCGGTACTCGTGTGCGCGACCGAGATGCGCACGCAGCCGGACATAGACCAGTACGTGGCCAGCCTGTCGGAAATCCTGGCAGCGTAGCAACAGGCGGCCGGTCCGGGCGCGACAGCATCCGGACGAAAGCCGGCCCCACACACAACACACCCCAAGGAGAAGCGACATGGCACAGGTAACCCTGCACGGAAACCCGCTCAACACCAATGGCGACCTGCCCGCGGTCGGCAGTACCGCGCCGGACTTCCGTCTGGTCGACGGCGAACTCAATGACCTGACGCTGGCCGATTTCGCCGGCAAGAAGAAGATCATCAGCATCGTGCCCAGTCTCGACACACCGACGTGCGCGCTGTCGACCAAGGTGTTCAATGAGCGCCTCGGTGGCCGAGACGACGTGGTCGTGCTGGTCGTATCGGCCGACCTGCCGTTCGCCCAGGGTCGCTTCTGCCAGGCCGAGGGCACGGCCGATGTCAAAACCCTGTCGATGATGCGCTCGCGCAACTTCGCCAAG
>JAGRHE010000181.1 GCA_020445165.1 Gammaproteobacteria bacterium | reverse complement strand
CGCGTTCGAGTCGGTCCTCGCCAAGCTGCACCCCGTTTCGTTGACCGCGTTGCTGGCAACCTTGGTGCTGCTGTTTGGCTTTCAGGGTGAGCAGATCCTTGCGCAGCCGTTGGTCATTGTGATGCTCGCGGTGCCGATCCTGATCCAAGTGTATTTCAACTCTGGTTTGGCCTATCTGCTCAACCGCCAGTTCGGCGTCGCGCATTGTGTGGCAGCACCGTCAGCGCTGATCGGAGCCAGCAACTTTTTCGAGCTAGCGGTTGCCGCGGCAATTGCATTGTTCGGTTTCAATTCGGGCGCGGCACTGGCCACTGTCGTGGGCGTGCTGGTTGAGGTACCGGTCATGCTGTCAGTGGTGAAGATCGTCAATGCCTCGCGGGGCTGGTATGAGCGCCATGTGTAAGTGTCGTCATGGCAAGAACTGGCCTCACGACTGCCGCCTAAATCCGCGAGAATTCTTGTGCACATTCCAGTTATGGCAACATGCGTTTGAACAAATCGTTCTTGGCTACCGTCATCAACGAGCAGCACCGAGACGCTCTGGCTACCTGATTACGAGCTCTGAACGTCCGCTTTCGTGAACCTGAGGGGTTGCGGCCGGTACTCCATTTCGACTGCTCCTGGCCGGGTGCTGCCTAGAGTCTCACGTCATTTGGCGGGACAATCCAGGCCCATTTCCGATTCTCACAGCGGGCATGTCTGCGGGGCAGCGACCGGCAGAGTCCCCCCATTACTCAGTGCGGTCAGTCGGGCGTTCATTCGAGGTACGCCGCTCTTCGATCGTGCGTTGCTCCAGCTCCGCGAATGCCGCATCGAAGGCATCGAGCAGTGCGACCGGTACGCGACCGTCGAATGGTTCGCGCAGGGCGTGAAATTTCCTCACTTGGTCGGCTGCGCGGACGGACAGGAAATCGCCGAGCCATTACCCTTTGCGCACCAGGCGCAGCATGTCCTCGCTATTGGCCGTCTTGTCGGCGCACGACAGCGCCCGGGCAGCCCCCGGCGCACACGCCAGTCGTTCCCGGTAGCCACTGTTGCGCGCCTGCCACGAGGCGTGATCCGCGTCCGGCTCAGACACCCACTCGACCGGGTCGGCGACCTCGGCATTGCCGATGGCCGCGGTCAATGAGTCGCGCTCGTAGTCGCAGTCTTCGATCACGTCGTGCAGGAATCCGGCGGCGATATCCTCGTCCGGCATACCGGCGGCCTGCAGGCGCCAGGCGACTTCGGTCAGGTGCAGAAAATAATCCGGGTGGTCCTCGCCGGCGGGCGCCTCGCGCCGGATGCCACGGTGCGCCTTTTCGGCCGGACGCATGGCCTTGAGCGGCAGCGATGCGCGCACGGACGCGTTTGCCGCTGCCTCGTCGGGCAGCTGCGTCATCTTTACGTTCTCCGATGGATTGCTGAATGCGGGTCGACGGGAACCGACCGGGTTTGCGTTCTGAGTACAGCGCCTGAGCCGGCGCGCGACGATATGGCGTCGCGCGTCAGTCCTCCTCGCGCGCCTCGCGCCGCTTGCGCACGGCGCTGGCCAGCTTTTCCAGTAGCGGCTTGCTGTCGCCCCACGACAGGCACGCATCTGTGATGCTCTGCCCGTAGAGCAGGCCGTCGCCGTTGCCGCCCAGGTCCTGGCGACCACCGACCAGGTGGCTTTCCACCATCACGCCGATGATGTTGTCATTGCCGCGCCGGATCTGGCGCGCGACGTCTTCGCCAACCTCGATCTGCTTTTCGTGCTGCTTGCGGCTGTTGGCATGACTGAAATCGATCATCAGGTTAGGTGTCAGGCCCGCCTTGACCATCTCCTCGGCGGCTTCGGTGACCGATTCGGTATCGTAGTTGGGACGCTTGCCGCCGCGCAGGATCACGTGCGTGTCCGGGTTGCCGGTGGTGTTGAAGATCGCCGAGCGGCCTTCCTTGGTGAGCGACAGGAATACGTGCGGGCGTTCGGCGGCGCGCATCGCATCGACCGCGATGCGTATGGTACCGTCGGTGCCGTTCTTGAATCCGACCGGGCAGGACAGGCCGGAAGCGAGTTCGCGGTGGCCCTGGCTCTCGGTGGTGCGGGCGCCGATCGCGCCCCAGCTGATCAGGTCGGCGACGTATTGCGGACTGATCAGGTCGAGGAACTCGGTGCCGGCGGGCAGTCCCATCTGGTTGATCTCGAGCAGCAGCTCGCGTGCCAGGTTCAGGCCCTTGTTGATCTGGAAGCTCTCGTCCAGGTCAGGGTCGTTGATCAGGCCCTTCCAGCCGACCGTGGTGCGCGGCTTTTCGAAGTACACCCGCATCACGATCATCAGCTCGCCCTTGAGCTTCTCGCGCAGTGCGATCAGGCGCTTGGCATAGTCCAGCGCGGCCTTGGGATCGTGCACGGAGCAGGGGCCGACCACGACCAGCAGGCGGTCATCCTGGCGCGTGAGGATGCGATGAATGGCTTCACGCGATGCCGCAACCGTTTCCGATGCCTCGGCCGTGATCGGGTGGCGCTGATGGACCGTCGCCGGCGCCTCCACTTCGTTGATGGCCTGGATTCGAAGGTCGTCTGTTTTCTGCATCGTCGGGATCGGGTTCGTGAGTTGGGCGGATTATAGCGGCCCTCGGCTGCGGTGCCATGCAAGGTTTTCAACCGGGACGATAGGTGAACACTATGCGCGGCGTTTCGCCCGCCGTGCCAGCCAGATGCCCAGACCCTGCGCATTCAGGTCGATGTCGGAGGCGAAGATCTCGCGCACCGCTTCGGCCGAGAGCCGGCTGTGGCGTCGCCCGGCATCGACCAGCAGGCGCTCGACCGCGGCCTGCAGCCGTTGTTCGCGCCCGTCGCTGTCGCGTTGCTCCTCGGCCAGGGCGATCTCGACATGGTCGCGGATGCTGTCACGCAGCATGTCGACCCGTTCCTGCGGCCGGTCGAGGCAGCCGAAATGGGTCAGGCAGCAGGCCTGCGGGTCGAGCGCCATCATCCGGTCGAGGCTGTCGAACCAGGCGTCCGGATCGAACGCGACCGGGGTTGTCGTTGCGACCAGCAGGGCATCGCCACTGGCCTCGTCGCGCAGCTGGCGGTAGCCGAGGCCGAAGGTGTCGCCGGTATAAAGATGACCGCTGGCATGGTCGAAGATGCAGCCGTGGTGGTTGGCGTGGCCGGGGGTGTCGATGAACTGCAGGCGGCGTGCGCCCAGTTCGAAAGTTTCGAGATCGTCCGCCGCGCGTGCGCGCTGTTCGGCGATCGGCTCCAGGTCGCCGAAATCGCGCTGGAAGGCATCCTCGCCGTATACCGCGGTGGCGCCGGCTTGCAGCTTGGCCGGATCGATCATGTGCGGCAGCCCCTTCGGATGCACGATCAGGGTCGCATTCGGACAGGTCTGCATCAGAGCGCCGGCACCGCTGGCATGGTCGAGATGGACATGGGTCGGCATCACGTAGCGCACCTGCCCCGGCTTGGCACCGATCGATTCGATCGCATCGAGGATCCGCGGCAGCGTATGCCGGGTACCGGTATCGATCAGTGCCAGTTCACCCTGGTCGGCGACCAGGTAACAGGCGGCGTGCAGCGGGCCATACAGGCCGGTGTCGATCAGGTAGCTGTCGTGTCCGATGGCCTCTGTCATCATGGGTCTCCGGTATTCAAGACATCAGTATAAAGATGCCCGATCGCTCCCAGCATTGGTTAGCTGCAGTGTTTGTATTGCTTGGCGTCGCTGCCGTCGGCGTGCTGGTCGCGATGGCCGGCGGCTGGATGCGGATCGACAGTGAGCTGCTCGGGCTGGGCGTCGGCGCCGTGCTGGTGGTGCTGCTGACAGTGTCCGTCCGCGGCCGCTGAGTCAGCTGCTCGCGCCGGGCTTGTTTTCGATCCGCGCCTTGAGGTCCTTGAGGCCGCGGTCGTACTGGCTGCCAATCATGTTGTCGAGCAGTAGGCCGACGTAGCGGCCGAACAGGTCCCAGCCGAATTCGGTACTGAATTGCCAGCGTACCCGGGTCGCGCCACCCTCGGGGTCGAGCAGAAAGGTGGCGACGCCGCTGCCCTTGTCACCGAACTGCAGCGCGGTGACAACCTTCTGTGCCGGCACGCTGAGGGTGATCTCCTGGCTGCCCTGGCCAACCTGCTCGTTGCCGCTGTACCAGTTCATGCGTGAGCCGACGCCCTGGTCCGGGCCGCTGAATTCGTAAACCGTCTGTGGATCGATCTGTGACCAGGGCGACCAGGCATGGAAGGCGCGCATGCCATTGAGCTGATCGAACACCTTTGCCGGCGGTGCATCGATCACGATGCTGCGCTCGACCGTGGTCGACGAGGGCAACATTAGGCCGATTGCGGCAAAAAGAATCAGCAGAATGAACAGGGTGCGAAAGGCGATGCGGGCAAAGGCCATGCTGCGGTCTCCATGTGTGCGGTTGCAGTTCGGTGGTCCGGCTGCCCGATGCAACTGACAGGCTAAGCATCTAGAGCGATGAGCGCCAATTGTGCACGATCAGCTGCGCGCGCGCGCCATCGACCCGGAACCGGCTGAGCGCGGCATTGTCGACCTGGACCCGGTACCAGTTGACCGGCGGCATCCGGGTTACGTGGCCGAGTGTCGCGCGGATCACCCCGGCGTGTGCGACCACCAGGACGTGCTCGCCGGCGTATTGCCGGGCGAGTCCATCGAATACCTTGCCGACCCGCGCCGCCAATGCCTCGAGCGGCTCGGCGCCGGCAGGCCGGTTGTTGACCGGGTCGTCGTAAAAGGCCCGGTACTCGGCCGCGCGTTCGCGCTTGAGCTGTTCACGGGTGACGCCTTCCCAGCTGCCGAAGCCGACCTCGCGCAGATCGTCGACCACGCTCAGCGGCAGACCGCGTTCGTCAGCGAGCGATTCGGCGAAGGCGCGACAGCGTTGCAGCGGCGAGCTGATCACGCGCTGCCAGCCATCGACCGCGGCCGCGGCGGCTTGCATCTGCTGCCAGCCCCGTTCCGACAAGGCGTCGTCGACACCGCTGCCGCGATAGCACTGGCCGCCCTCGGGCTGGCCGTGGCGCAGGTAGTCGATCAGGGTGCGGGAAGGATCTGGCATTGCGGGGTGGGTGCCTGGAATTTGCTAGTATTCGCGCCAATTTCAGCGATCAGAGCATTCCAGGCATGCCGAAGCAAAACAAGATCTACGCCGGTATCGACAAGGACCCGAAGGGCGCGATGAACCCGACCGGCAACATCATCCGTGACGCATGGCTGTTCGGCCTGATCCTGGACACCGAGACCGGCGAGGGATGGTCGACGCAGCGCGTCGACGCCCTGTATGGCCAGGTTACCGCGGAGTGGGAAAAGTACGGCCACATGGTCTCGTGCCTGCCGCCGGACCTTATGAAACGCCACCGCGAGATCTACGATGCGGCCATCAAGCGTGCGCGCGAACTCGGCTGGGACCCGGACGAGGCGCTGCAGGACGATATCTGACGGACCCCTGTCCGTTGCCACGAGCAGGGTGTCAGTGGTGTTGGTTCA
>JAGRHE010000180.1 GCA_020445165.1 Gammaproteobacteria bacterium | reverse complement strand
TTGATCTTCTTACCGCCGTTGTCGTATTCCTCGACATGCATTTTGCCTTCTTCGACCTTGGTCACCTTGGCGTTGGTGATCCACTTCATGTGGTGATTGCGCATCTCGCTCTCGAGCATGCCCTGCGAATCACCGACACCACCCAGACCGAGGTGGCCAATGTAAGGCTCGGACGTGACATAGGTCATCGGTACGCGGTCGCGCATCTTCCGCTTGCGCAGGTCCGCGTCCATGATGAAGGCAAATTCGTAGGCCGGGCCGAAACAGGATGCAAACGGCATCGCGCCAATCACCACCGGACCGGGTTCGTCCAGCAGCTGCTTGTATTTCTCATACGCCGCCTCGGCGTGATCGACCGTGCACACCGAGTTGGTGTGACCGCCATTGGGCCCGGCACCCTCCACCTCTTCGAAAGCGAGGCGCGGGCCGGTTGCGATCACGAGGTAGTCGTACTTGAGCGTCTCGCCGTCATCGAAGGTCAGCATGTTGCCCTTGGCATCGATCTTGTCGCAGCGCTTGGCGACAAAGTTGATCCCCTTGCGTTCGAGGTGAGGGCGGATGTCGAAGGTGATGCTTGCCCGGTCGCGCCAGCCGACGGCTACCCACGGGTTGGAAGGGACGAACTGGAAGTAGTCACGTTCGTTGACGACGGTGACTTCGTGCTCGCGACCGAGTTCCTCGCGCAGTTCGTAAGCAGCGGGCATGCCGCCGGTACCGGCGCCGAGGACGACGATGTGTGCCATTCGATTCTCCTCAAAGATGGACGTTATCGATGTCGCAGCATCGACGCGCAGACCCGAAACCGCAGGGGTTCTGTACTCGCGGCTGAAACATCCATTGATACTTGCAATGCCTCACGCACAGGCGTGCAGGCGGGGCGGCCGGTGTTCTGTATTTTTTGAAGTGTGCACCGGCTCTGGCGCAGACAGTATCGCACAGCTTATCCCTGCCACGGGAATGGGCTTTTTGGACCAGGCGGGGAAAAGCGTCCCAGGGACGGGATCAGAGGGGGCAGAAGCTCAGGAGGGCACCCGGCTGAAAGGCTGCGCCGGAAGCAGATTCGCGAACCGCAAGCGTCCGCCGGCGGCGAGCCGACGGCATTATCGCAGCCAGGTCGGGAACCGGTCCCGACCCGGCCGCTGTCGAGCGCGGATCAGAGGTCGCCGTTCACACCGGCGTCAACGATGCTGTAAATGGTGTCGCGCACCTTCTTGGCCATCGGCTGCAGGTCTTCCGGCAGATCGACGGCGTGCAGCATCATGTCCATGTTCATGGTCACGATCCAGCCCTTGCCGGCGCTGTCTTCGAGCACGGCAATGCGGCACGGCAGGAAGCCGGCGAAGATGATGTCGTACTCGACCATCTTCTTGGCGATCAGCGCGTCGCAGAAGGCCAGGATGCGCATGTAGTTGGCCTCTTCGCCCATCGCCACGACCTGCTCCGACAACGGCAGGTCAGCCACGAGTTTGAAGTTGAGCATGTTCGACCGCAGCATCATCGACTGGATGGCATCATCAACACTCACCCCGTCGGCGATCTCGAAGCGCTGAATGCTGTTGCCGATCATTTGCTGCGCCAGCGCCTTGTCGAACGCCGGGGTATCGATCTCCTTCTTGCTGCCGGCGTGTGCAGCGATGCTGAGACCAGCGACCAGGATGAGAGAAACGATCAGTCTGTTCATGCAGTTTTCCTCGGGGCGTTACTCGACGCCGCCTTGCTTGGTGTCTTGATTGAGCGAACCGCGAATGCAGGCCGGAACCCGGCCGCTGTGCGGGGTGAACGGGTCCTAGTCTAACGGACGCGACATCGGCCGTGTGCCACAGGATAAAGACGACGCCCCGGACAGGCGCTTCCATAGGATTTATTTATCCGGCCCGTTTCTTCCTTTTATTGATAGCACGGGAAATTTGCTGCCACAACCAGCCCTGCGGGCTGTCCTCGCCGGTGCGGATGTAGTCGATGGTGTGCTGGTGCGAAACGTTCCATTGCATGCGGGTAAACGCGGTCTGGTCGCCGCAGATCAGCATCCGGTCACGCGGCCGGATCGGGGAATCGGCGTCCGGCAGCAGCAGGCGGTCGTTGCGTCGGCGCACCAGCAGCACGATGGCATTGAGCGAACGCTCGCGCTGCCAGGGATCGCGCAACAGGTCGCCGATCAGGAACTGCCCGCCCTTATCGAGATGCGCACACAAGGCCCCGGCTTCCGACTCGCCGAGTTCCCACTCGCGCACAAGGGGCACCTGGTCGCGCACCAGGGCCGTGACCCGGCTGGCCAGCTCGCAGGCCCAGCTGTCGTCCTGGTACAGGGCCAGCGACAGGAATTCGTACAGCATCGGCGTGGCCAGCAACACGCGGATCTTTTCGGCGATGATCGCGCTCGGATGCATGATCATGTCGGCATGCACGGCAACGATGATGTGCTGGTTGTCGTGCTGATTCTGACGGACGACAACGAAGACGTCGTCGTTGAGTTCGCGCGCGGTCATTACGATCGACAGGTTGTTGGCGTCGTCGTCGGTACCGGCGACCAGGCCGGCGGCATGCTCGATGCCGGCCTCGGTCAGCGTGTCGGCCTCGGTGCCGCGGCCGGCGACGAAATCCTGGTCCGGACGCCCGGTTTGCTCGGGGTTGGCCTCGACCACGACCACGCGAATGCCCTCGCTCTTCAGGCGGGCGCAGATCGCCTTGCCGAAGCGGCCGTAACCGCACACGATCCAATGGCCATCGGTCGGTGGATACAGGGGCTCGGTCAATGCACTGCCCTCGCGCCCGGTCAACCAGCGCTGCAGCAGGTAGAGGCACGGCGCCTGGAATGCCACCGCCAGGTGCGAGGCGAAGGTGTCGAAGGGGTCGACGATGTGATCGGTACCGAACGAGGCCATATTGGCCTCGATATCATGCGAATCGGCGCGGCAGATCACCTTGACCCGCTCGTTGAGCAGTTTCGCGGTGATCGCGATCTTGAGATTGACCGCATTGTCGTCGGTCAGCGCGACCACGCTGATGCAGGACGGGTGCTGCAGGCCGGCCTCCTTGAGGTGGCGCGTGATCGCGGCGTCGCCATGCAGCGCCGGCACGAATTCGCGCAGGTCCTGCAGCTGGATCATGTTGGTACGGGCTTCGTCGATGTCGATCACGACCACGTGCTGGCCGCGCCGGGTTAGCGTCTGCACCAACGTGCCGCCGGTCTCGCCATAGCCGCACACCAGATGGAAAGGCTCGCGCATCCGGCGGATGCGGCGCGCGAACCGGTTTTCGGCGATCGCATCCTGGAAGGTACGGTCCTGGACCAGCGCCAGGATGGTACCGAAGGCATAGATCCACGAGATCACGGCCGCGTACAGCGACAGGCTGACCCATAACCGCTGCGCATCGCTGAAGGCGTGGGGAATCTCGCCGAAGCCGATCGTGGTCGCCATGTAGCTGACGAAGTAGAAGGCGTGGAAGATGCTCATGTGCCAGTCGTTGCCGGCAGCATCCTGGCCCGGGATCAGTGTCAGTCCCAGCACCGACACGGCATACACGACCAGCAGCGTCAGCAGCGGCTGGCGCATGCGCCGCAGAATCAGGAAGACGATGTTTTCCATGCCTGGCGCCACCGCTCGCGGTTCAGCGGCGCAGCATTACCGTCTCGATGATCAGCAGGATCACCGAGATCACGTTGGCCAGCATGGCCCCGCCCGACAGCGAAACGATGCTCGAGGTGACCACCGGGGTCAGCCCGATGTCGTAGACGTGCACGGCGAACGTCCATACCAGGGCCGCCGCGACCAGTTGCAGGATGGCGACCAGGCTGGTCGCCAGCAGCAAGGCCCCCATCTGGCTGCGATCGCCGAACTTGAGCACGGTCGCGATCATGTTGACGATCACCACCGCGAACAGTTCGTAGACGTGGTGATGATCGGGATTTTCGATCTCTCCGACGAAGAAACCGAAATTCAGGGTCAGAGCAAGGACGATAAAGAAGCCGAAGACGACTTTTTCCGGATTCATGCAGACTCCATGTGGACCGCGACTACGAGAGGGGTGCACTGAATTAAAGCATGCGCCCGCTGAATTTTGTTACCTTTGGTAACAGCAAACCCCGGGGCCCGTGATGCTGCCACCACGTTTTCCGATCAGCAAAGAACTCGCCGTGATCCTCGGCGCGACGTTGTTGCTGCTGTTCGTCAGCCCGGTGGCGGACTGGTGGGCAACGCCGCCGATGAGCTGGCTGACGCCCTACGCGCTGTGGCTGGCGGTGATCCTCGCCGCCTTCTTCATCCACCGGCGGGACGACTCCGATGAGCCATGAACTGGCGACCCTGTTCGCGGCCGGCTTCGTCTACCTGGTGCTGCTGTTCCTGGTCGCCTACGCAACCGACCGCGGCTACCTGCCGGGGAGCTGGGCCGCACACCCGCTGACCTACACCCTGTCGATCGGCGTCTACGCCACCAGCTGGACCTATTACGGCAGCGTCGGCTATGCGGCCCACAACGGCCTGTTGTTTCTGACCATCTACATCGGCGCGACGCTGGCATTCGTACTCAGCCCGGTGCTGTTGCAGCCGATTCTGCGCCTGAGCCGGGAGTACCAACTGACGTCTCTGGCCGACCTGTTGGCCTTCCGTTATCGCAGCCAGGCGGCCGGCGTACTGGTCACGCTGTTCATGCTGCTCGGGACCATGCCCTATATCGCCCTGCAGATCCGCGCCGTGACCGAGTCGCTGCAGGTGCTGTCGAACGAGGTACCGTCGAACACGATTGCACTGGTGTTCTGTGCCACGCTGATCCTGTTCGGGGTGCTGTTCGGTACCCGGCATATCTCGCCGCGCGAAAAGCATCGCGGCCTGGTCGTCGCCATCGCCTTCGAGTCCCTGATCAAGCTGATCGTGCTGCTGCTGATCGGCGCCTATGCGGTGTTCAGCGTGTTCGATGGACCCGGCGGTGTCAGCGACTGGCTGGCGCTCAATCCGCAGGCGATCGAGGCCCTGTACCGGCCGGTCGGTGAGAGCCCCTGGGCAGCACTGGTATTCCTGTCGTTCGCCGCCGCCTTCCTGCTGCCGCGCCAGTTCCACATGCTGTTCGCCGAAAACCTCGATGCGCGTGGCCTGCGGACGGCGACCTGGGCGATGCCGGCCTTCCTGCTGCTGCTGAACATCTCGATTCCGGTGATCCTGTGGGCCGGCCAGAAGCTGCAGCTGGGCATGAACCCGGACTACTACGTGCTCGGCATCACGCTGTCCAACGGCCCTTCCTGGCTGTCCCTGCTGGCCTTCGTCGGCGGCCTGTCGGCTGCCAGCGCCATGGTCATCGTGACCAGCATCGCGCTGGCTTCGATGAGCCTCAACCACCTGCTGCTGCCGGCCAGTTACCCCGACCCGGCGATGAACCTGTATCGCTGGATCCTGTGGGGCAGGCGGTTGCTGATTGGCCTGATCATCATGGCCGGCTACGGCTTCTATGCCGGTCTCAAGCACAGCCAGAGCCTGGTCGAACTGGGCCTGATCTCGTTCGTCGCGGTG
>JAGRHE010000017.1 GCA_020445165.1 Gammaproteobacteria bacterium | reverse complement strand
GTCGCGGAACACCCACAGCCGTTCGCCGGCCGGGCTGTGCGCGACGAAGTAGTCGCGGGTGATGTCGAAGCCGTCCCACCAGCCGGCCTCGATCCGCTCGGGCAGGCTGTGCAGGCGCAGCAGGCCGTCGCCATAGGCCGGCACACCATCGCAGTCCTGCAGCGGACGCGGTTGCGGCAGCAGCCAGGGCGGCTGCGACAGGGCCCTGGCCGTGCCGCTGTCGCCGGGCTCGCCCGGCCGGCACAGCTGCCAGGCGCGCTCGGGACGGTGGTCGGCCAGGCAACGCAGGCCGCGCACATGCTGTTCGCCGAGGCGGTTGCCGAGCCGTTCCAGCAGTGCCGGATCGGGCCGCGCGTCCAGCGTTTCGCCGACCGGCAGCGTCAGGCTGTGCTCGGCGAAGGCCAGCCAGTCGTCGACCTGCAGACTGATTGCAATCACCGGCGCCGGCAGCACCAGGCGTTCAATACGTTCGCGGAACACGGCCAGCATGTGGTCCGGGTCACGGCTCGGGTCGAGCAGGCCCATGCCGAAGCGGGTCGCGGCCAGGTCGCGATGCTGCAAGGTCCACTGCAGGCGTTGCGCGCCGCCGCCAAGACCACGCAGGAAACCGCACAGGGCGACCATCAGGCGACGGGCCGGAAACACCAACGCCGTGCACTGTCCGATCTCGCCGAGCAGTTCGACCGTCTGCCCGAAGGTCTGCGGCGGTGACCACTCGGCCCGCGGGTCGGGCGCATCGCCGAGCAGGCGATCGAGCAGGCCGGTCAGCTGCGGCCCGAGCCGGCGCGCCAGTTCGGCCCGCGGCAGTGCCAGCACGTCACCAATGGTCGCCAGGCCGATATGCCGGACCAGTGCCCGCGCCCGTGCTTCGCGGGTCAGGCAGTCCAGCGCCAGTGGCGCGACGGCATCCCGTAAACCGGCCGTGCCGGTCACCGTGCAGCCGGGCCGGTTGCGTGCCAAAAGGCCGGCCGCGGTCGGGGTCGGTGCCAGCGCATGGCGGGCGCTGTAACCCAGCTGTTCGAGCTCGCGCTGCAACTGTCCGAGCAGCGTCGCCAGGCCGCCGAACAGGCGCTGGCTGGCACCGACCTCGAGCAGCAGTAACGAGGGTTCGAAACTGATCCGCGCACTGAACTGGTAGGCCCAGGCCGCCAACTCTTCGAGTGCACGACCCTCGCCGGCGCGATCGCGCCGCTGCACCGCAAGCTCGCCACACAATGCCAGCGCCGCCGGCAATGCCATGCCCGGTGCCACCCCGCAGGCACGTGCCGCGGCATTGCAGCGGCTGACCTGCTCGCGCCCGGCCCGGCTCTCGACGATCGCCAGCGGCCCGGCCTGCTGCCGGCCGCGCACGCACACCTCGAGCGGCAGCTGCGGAAAATACAAACCGAGCCAGAGCATGCTTCACCGTGGGGGCCGGGGATGGGGACGCAGAGGGCGCAGAGGAGCGCAGAGCTCGCGGAGGATTCTTTTTGCTACTGAGCGTCTGCCGATGTTCATGTATAGCGCGCACCCCATGGACGCAAGACATTCAAAAACCCTTTGCGAACTCTGCGCTCCTCTGTGCCCTCTGCGTCCTTGTACCTGGTTCGCGTAGGTCGGGCTGTGCCCGACACGGCAGGCACAGCCTGCCCTACACTTGAGAACGGGGATGGAGCGCAGAAGAGCGCCGAGGTGATGACGGCCAAGTATCAAAAACTCCGCGTCCTCTGCGCTGCTCTGCGTCCCTGAAGCCCCTTTCATACCGATGCACCGTCCAGCGGCACGATGCACGACCCACCGCCCCAGCCGCCGCGGCGCTTGAGCAGTTCGACCTCGAGGCCGAGCGGTGCCGGGCGCACGCGCAGACGCAGCGCCGACGCCGCCCCCTGGTGCACGCAACGTGCAGGACGAAACAGCACCGCGACGCAGTCACCCTGCTCGGCGGCCAGCTGCAGGCGACGCAGCTGGGCCACCTGCAGCAACCGGCCTGCAGTCTGCTCCGGCCACGCCAGCAACAGGCTGCAGGCACCCGATTTGAGCACCTGCTCGGTCGCCCACAAGGCCTGTTCGGACGAAACCTGCTGCACCAGCAGTAATTGTTCGACACGGATACCGCGCGCGGCCAGCGCCGGGGCATAGGGCACGTACGGTGGCGCAACCCAGGCGAGCCAGCGCGATTCGCCACTCAGCTCGGCCAGCAACGGCAACAGCAGCGACAGCCCGTGATGGGCATCACTGATCACCTCGGTCAGTGCCGCCCGCGGCCAGCCGCCACCGAGCAACTCGTCGAGCACCCGCCAGCCGCTGCCCAGCAGGCGCACACCGGCCGCGGCCTGCCGGCGGCCCTGCCACAACAGGCCATCGCGTTTGAGCTGATCGAGATCCGGCATCTGCATCGCGGCGCATACCCCGCCCTGCCCGGCGAGGGCGGACATAGTTCGAGGGAAGATAGAGAACCAATATAGAACAATTAGACCGTCCAGGCGAGCCCGTCGACCCGCTACGGGCCAAAAAAATCCTCTCGTCGGGTAAGGCATCCCGACTATCGGGCGCATCAAGTTTGCGCCCGCAACGCCGCTGTTTTGCTCATGACAAGGAGACACTCCAGCGTGGCGCACGCCTGCCGCCTCACGCTGATGGCGGCAACCCTCATGCTGGCAATGTCGCTGCTCGCCGGATGCGAGCGCGCGGCACGCACGCTGTACAGCCCCGAATTCTCCGACACCCCGCCGCCGCACGAGACCGAATATCTGTTCGGCGTCCACCCGCTGCACAACCCGCAACGCCTGTTCGAGGTGTTCGGGCCACTGATGGACTACCTGAGCGAACAGATACCCCAGGCCCGTTTCCGCCTCGAGGCATCGCGCAACTACGCCAGCTACGATCAGAAGCTGTACGCCGGCAAATTTCATTTCAGCCTGCCCAACCCGTACCAGACGATCAACGCCGCCGACCGTGGTTACCGCATCTTCGCCAAGATGGGGGATGACCAGAATTTTCGCGGCATCATCCTGGTGCGCAAGGACAGCGGCATCGAGCAGGTCGGCGACCTGCGGGGCAAGGCGGTCAGTTACCCGGCGCCGACCGCGCTGGCCGCGACCATGCTGCCGCAGTACTACCTGCAGCAGCACGGCATCGATGTCGAACACGATCTCGACAACCGCTATGTCGGGTCACAGGAGTCATCGGTGATGAACGCCTTCCTCGGCGAGACCGCTGCCGCAGCGACCTGGCCGCCGCCATGGCGGTCACTGGTAAAGGAACGTCCCGAGCTGGCGCGCGAACTGCGCGTGATCTGGGAGACCGAACCGCTGCTCAACAACGGCCTCGTCGCGTCGCCGCAGGTGCCCGATGAAATCGTCGACCAGGTGCGCGGGCAGCTCATCCGGTTGCATACCCATCCGCGCGGCCGTCAGATCCTGGAGGCGATGGAGCTGTCGCGTTTCGAACCTGCCGACAACACGACCTACCAGGTGGTGCGCGACTTCATCACGCGCTTCGCCGAACAGGTCCGTCCCCTGGGCTGAAGCAACGACCATGTGGCAGCGTCTCAGGCAATTCGGAACCGCGTCGATCGGCCGCCAGCTGATCCTCGGCATCGCCCTGGTGCACGCCATCCTGATGACGATCTTCGTATTCGACCTGGTCCACCGCCAGCGTGACTTCCTGGTCGAGGAATCCGGCAAACAGGCAATCGCCCTGGCCGAGGCACTGGCCGCCAACGGCACCTCATGGATCCTCGCCAACGACTTCATCGGCATGGAAGAGGTGATCAACTCGCAGCGCCACTATCCCGGGCTGCGCTACGCGATGTTCACCGACCTGAACGGCCAGGTGCTGGCTTACACCGACCGCAGCCAGGTCGGGCGCTATCTCGACGACCCGGTCAGCCGGCGCCTGCTGCGACCAGCATTGCCGGCACAGCCGCTGACACTGATCGACGACCAGGACCTGGTCGATGTCGCTCACCCGGTCGTCATCCAGGGCAAATCCATCGGCTGGGCACGGGTCGGCGTATCGCGTGCCGGCATCGCCGGCAACCTGCAGCTGGTCACGTTCAATGGCCTGGTCTACACCGCGCTGGCAATCATCGTCGGCATCCTGTTCGCGTGGCTGATGGCACGCAGCATGACCAGTGACATCCGCCGCCTGGTGAGCTTTGCCGACGCCATTCGTGCCGGCGAGCGCAAGATCCAGTTCGCCCTCGACCGGCGGGACGAGCTGGGCGACCTATCGCGTGACATCAACCGCATGCTCGAGACGCTGGTCGACCGCGAGAACGAGCTGATCAGCGTGCACGCCCGCGTCGAACGCAACGAGCGCCGCCTGCATTACGCGCTGGAAGGCAGCAGTGACGGCCTGTGGGACTGGGACCTGCGCACCGGTGAGGTCTACCTGTCACCGCGCTGGAAAGGCATGCTCGGCTATCGCGACGATGAGCTTCCGAGCGCGTTCTCCACCTGGCAACAGCTGCTGCATCCGGACGACGCCCCAGCCGCCGAGGCCAGCCTGAAAAAATACCTGGCCGACCGTGAAGACACCTTCGAGGTACTGCACCGCATGCGCCACCACAACGGCGCATGGCACTGGATCCTGTCGCGTGGCAAGGCGTTGCGCGATGAACACGGAAAACCGTTCCGCATGGTCGGCACGCATGTCGATGTCACCGATCAGAAAGAACTCGAACAATCCCTCGTGCGCGAGCGCAAGCGCGCACTGGTGACCTTGCGGTCGATCGGTGACGGCGTCATCACGACGCTCGCCGATGGCAGTGTCGACTACCTCAACCCGGTCGCCGAAGAGCTCACCGGCTGGTCGCTCGACGAGGCCAGAGGCCGCCCGATCGATGCCGTATTCCCGATCATCGACGAGACCACGCGCCAGCCACGCGACAATCCCGTCGAACGCTGCATGCACGCAGCGCGCGTGATTGCCATGGACAGCGATACCCTGCTGATCAACCGGCATGACCGGGAGATCCCGATCGAAGACTCCGCGGCACCGATCCGCAACGAGGACAACCAGGTCGTCGGTGCCGTGCTGGTGTTCCATGACGCGACCACTTCGCGCCAGATGCAACGCCAGATCGAACACCAGGCCCTGCACGACGATCTCACCGGGCTCTGGAGTCGTCGTGCATTCGACAACAAGCTGGCCGAGGTCACCGAGGCGGCCATGCGTGGCAAGGGCCGGCACATCCTGGTCTACATCGACCTCGACCAGTTCAAGGTCGTGAACGACACCGTCGGTCATCTGGCCGGCGACGAACTGCTGAAACAGGTCGCCACCTATCTGCAAACGGGCATACGCGATGCCGACATGCTGGCACGCCTGGGCGGCGACGAGTTCGGACTGCTGCTGATCGGCTGCGACCTCGAACATGGCATGCGGGTCGCCGAGAACCTGCGCAACCGTCTCGAGGAGTTCCGCTTCACCTGGAACGAACAGAGCTTCCAGATCAGCGCCAGCTTCGGTGTTGCCGTGATCGATGCCGACCTGCATGACCCGAAAGCTTTGAGCCTCGCCGACCTGGCCTGCTACGGCGCCAAGGAACAAGGCCGCAACCGGATCCATGTCTACCATCCGGACGACCACGACCTGGCCCAGCGGCGTACCGAGATGCACTGGGTAGCCCGCATCAAGCAGGCGCTCGACGAAGACCGCCTGGTCCTGTACGCACAGAAGATCCTGCCCCTGCAGGCGGATGCCGCGCGCAACGACTATCGCGAGATACTGGTGCGCATGCTCGACGAAGACGGCGAACTGGTCCCACCCGCCCGCTTCATCCCTGCTGCCGAGCGCTACGGGTTGATGTCCCGCATCGATGCGGCAGTGATCGCCAAGGCATTCGACTGGCTGGAACAGGCCGCAGGTGACGAGGCATTCGTGTCGATCAACCTTTCCGGTGGCTCACTCGCTGACGCTGCCCTTATGGCCGACATCGAACGCCGCCTGGAGCGCGCGCCACAGCTTGGCCAGCGCCTGTGCTTCGAAGTGACCGAGACGGCGGCCATCGGCAACCTGCGCGATGCCCTGGGCTTCATCGGCAGGCTCAAGCAGCGCAAGGTATCGTTCGCACTCGACGACTTCGGCAGCGGCCTGTCATCGTTCGGCTACCTGAAGACCCTGCCGGTCGACTTCCTCAAGATCGACGGCAGCTTCGTACGTGACCTGCTCGATGACCCGGTGGATGCCGTGATGGTCGAATCGATCGCCAAGGTGTCGCGCGAGATGGGTATCAAAACCATCGCGGAATTCGTCGAGAACCAGGCACTGCTCGAACGATTGCGCAAGATCGGCGTGCACTACGGCCAGGGCTATGGCATCGAAAAGCCGGTGCCGCTGTACCCGGAAAGCCGGTCGGCCATGGCGAACCACGCCTGAGCATGGCAGCCGGCAGGAATGGAGTCCCGCCGCCATCGTATCCGTGATCTGTGTGTGCGGATTTGCAAATGCCGGCGACACGTGTCCAAGTACCTGCATGCGACTTGTCTGTGACGAGATGTTGAAACGCCTGGGCCAGTGGCTGCGGGTCGCTGGACATGATGTCCTGATTCCGCCAGACGGCATGGACGATGCAGCGATCCTTGCCTGGGCAGCCGGCGAAAAGCGCCCACTGCTGACGCGCGACCGTGAACTGGCGCAACGGCGCAGCGACACGCCGGTGATCCTGCTGCAGTGCAAAGATCTCGACGACTGTGCCGTGGCAGTAGGCCGGCGATTGCCTATCGACTGGCTGTACGACCCGTTCTCGCGCTGCCTGTTCTGCAACACCCCTTTGCAGCCCGCCGACGAGCAGGTCCTGCACCGGGTCCCCGACGACGCCGCGCAACGCGCCACCCGGGTCCGCTATTGTCCGACATGTGACCGAGTCTATTGGGACGGCAGTCACGTACAGCGCATGCACGAGCGCCTGCTGCGCTGGAACGCGGCCAGCCACTGACACGCATGGACTTCATGCCAGGCCTGTAATGAACGAACTGTGCCGAGCAGACGGCGCCGGCCGGACGCTGTCGCAGCCGGCCGTTCAGTGACGTAGCGCTGTTCAACCATCTCGATCAAAGCATCAGCGACCTTATGGCCTGATCCGGCCACCGCCGCACTGCCACGCGTCAATCGGACCGACGCTCGCCCGCACGCTTGCGAAAGCGCAGGAAGTACTGGGTCTGCATGAAATCGGGCCGCCCGACCAGCTCGAAACCTGCCGCCTCGATCTCACCACGCACCTGCCCCTCGCCGGCGCGTACATGCTGCAGCACCCAGGGATGGCTGACTCCGGGGATACGCTTGAAGTCGATCACGACCAATTCACCGTCGCGGTCCAGCGCCGCGTGGATACTGTCGAGCATCGCCCGTGGATACTCGAAGTGATGGTAGGTGTCACTGATGAAGACCCGGTCGACACTGGCCGGCGGCAGGCCAACGCCGTGCTGGTCGTTGACCACCCCGGTAACGTTGTCCAGCCCCTGGCCACGTGCCCGCTCGACCGCGGCATCGACAAAGTTGCGCGCGATGTCGACCGCGAACACCCGGCCGTCCGGGCCGACCTCGCGCGCCATCATCAGGCTGAAGAAACCGGTACCGGCACCGACGTCGGCGATCCGCTCACCGGGCCGCAGTTGCAGCTCACGCAGGATGTCGACTCGCCGATCCCAGACCTCGCGCCCGTCGCGCTCGAACACCCCGCGCCACTGGGTAACGTCGGGGTTGTCGTACGGCCGGTTGATCGCCAGGCCCTCGGCACCGACCGGGAACGCCGATGCAAGCATCAGCACCAGGACCGACAAAGCCGCGCTGCCGCGCATCATGACGATCCCGGTCCGCTGCAGTTGTCGGCAAAACCCGACAGCTCAGGATCCACCGATCGCCGCTGCGCGCGACGGGCGCTCAATCGTCAGCCCCTGCTTTCGCCGAGCACGATGTCCCACTGGGCGTGCAGATGATCCGAATCCGGCCGTGTCGCAAAGGGCACGGTCACCAACCGGCGGCGTTCGACCGGAATGCGCTGGTACAGAAAATCTTCGGCATTGCGCGTCTCGCCCTCGACATAGAGCTGGGTGACAAACGGCCGCTCGTCCAGCGTCTGCACCAGCACGTGGATATGCGGCGTTCGCCCCGGGTACGGCACCGGCCGGATGGTCAGAAAGCGGTAGCGGCCCGCGTCATCGGTGTTCGCATGTCCGAGGCCCTGGAAGCCGGCATCGATCGCACCGCGCCCTGGATCACGCGAGTGTCGGTAACGGCCGTTGGCATCGCATTGCCAGATCTCGATCCGGGTGTCGCGCAGCGGCTGGCCGTTGCGATCCAGCAGCCGCCCGCGCAGATCGGTGATCTGGCCCATGGCCGGTTGTGAACGGCCGCGCACATGGACCAGATCGTTGTCGTCATCGAGCGGATAGTCATCCGGGTAGAACGGCCCCGCGCTCTGGCGCGGCGTGGCCGGCAGCAGCGCTGCCGGCGCGGAACCGGAAGCCAGCAGCAGGCCGGCCGCGGTCAGCAATCGTCGTCTGGAGATCGGCATGGTGCCTCCGGAAGTATCGTGTCACAGGGAAGCGGGGATACCGACAGAGGCTAACGCCGACCCGGCTGACTGCAAACCCCGGCCACGCTGTGGAGATGCCCGGCCACGGCCACCCGCCGCCGGACGGCACTGAAAACAAAACCGCCGCAGGACAGAGCCCTGCGGCGGTCATCAGGCTGCTTTTGCGACCCGAATCAGGCGCGACGGCTGAAGCGGCGCATGGCCAGTCCGCCAATCGCCAGCAGCAGCAGGCTACCCGGCAGCGGGATCTCGTTCGCACCAACCACGACCTGCGCACGAACGTCATTGGTATCGTCGTAGGTGTACGAGGCGGCGAACGGGTTGACCGTCAGCTGGGTACCCGGCGTCAGCACGTCGTCCAGGGTCAGCGTGAACTCGAAGCTGTCCGAACCACCGTTAGCACCGATCCCAGGGTCGCCGGGACCGCCAACCGCGACTGCAACCACCTCGACGCAGTCGAGCTGGTCCGGATCGTCAGCCGATGGGGTACAGGCCAGCATCGGGTCGTTCAGGTTCGGCGCACCGGCCGGGAAGCTCGGATCGCTGGACGGGTTGGACGGGTCGATCGCTCCGAAGAAATCGATGTCGCCATTGTTCGACGGACCCGTGCCCGGGCCGCCGCCACTGCCACTGGTCTGGCCGCCGCCGCTGCCGGTCGGCCCCCAGGAACTGATCGCCCAGCCCGGGACACTGGCATTCACGCCAAAGCCGAACGAGCTCAGCGCAATGTTGCTGAAGCCACCGGCACTGTCGACAGGCGTGGTGTTGGTCAGGGTAAGACCGAACTGGAGCTCCGCGCTGCCCGAGCTGATCGCCAGGACCTCGAAGGTGGCATTACCACTCAGGTCCACGCCGGTCGGATTGTCCGTGCCGGAAAGCTCCCAGGCCACGTCGAACGTGTCGCCGACCGCGGTCGTCGCCGAGTCGATTGTGAACGCCGACGATGCCTGCGCAAGCGTGAACAGAGCGATCGCGGCAACGGCCTCCGCCGAAAAAAGTCGCGTCTTAATCATGTGAGGTCAGCTCTTGGTATGGCTTTGTTATGTTGTATCCGATAACGCTTAGCAATTATCGAACCAAAATTCCCAAGCGTTTGATTCGCAAAATCTTGTACTTTGGATTCCTGATCACTTACTCGATCCTTGTAAGAAATCCTGACACCCGGCGCAGCGGTCGCCGGAGTAGCCGTCACAAGCTGGCTTCGAGCCGCCGCAGGCGACGCTCGGCATCGGCACGACCGGCGAAATCCGCGTCTCCGGCCAGCGCCCGGCGCAGGGCACGGTAAGCCGCATCCCGGTTGCCGAACTCCTCCAGTGCGACCGCCAGGTGATAGTGGATCTCCGGCACCCGGTCGTTGCGGGTCAGGGCCTCACGCAACCGGGCAAGGCCGGTTTCGAGATTGCCCAACTGAACCTGGGTCCAGCCCAGGGTGTCGAGTACTGCCGGGTTCTGCGGCGCCAGTTCGTGGGCCCGGGTCGCGGCCCGCAGCGCCTCCTCGCCGTCGATCTGCATAACGGCCACCGCGAGATTGTTGAACGCGCTGACATTGAACGGATCCAGGGCAATCACGGCCCGGTACAACTCGACCGCGACCTCGACCTCGCCGATCCGTGCATAGTGGTCGGCCAGCACGCCCATCACCCGGGCATCCGGCTCGTGCGCCTCGTGCCAGGCCGCCAGACCAGCCAGCGCCGCCCTGTCCTCGCCACCGGCCCGCTGCGCCGTGTAGATGCTCAGGGCCAGCTGCGGAGTGTCTTCGATCCTGGCCGCGCGGCGGTAGAAGTCGAGTGCCTCGCTGCGCTGACCGCGGGCGAGACGCACGTCGCCCATCATGCTGAGCGCACGCACATCGTTCGGGTGGTTCTGCAACACGCCGCTGACGATATCGTCGGCCTGGTTGAAGTGTTGCTGGCGGACGTGCACGCGCGCCATCAGCAGCTTGGGGGCAATCGCGTCCGGGTACTCACTGAGCACCCGCTGCGTGCCCTGCAGCGCATCGTCGTAGGCACCGGCCTTGACCTGCAATTCGGCCACCGCGACCCGCTGGGTGGCATGCGGACCGGCCAGCTGGGCGGCATCGACCAGCAGGGTACGGGCGCTGTCGATGCGGCCGGCGGCGATCTGCAGTTCAGCCAGTCGCAGCTTGATCGCGATATCCTCGGGCAGGCGCTTCTCCAGCTCGAGCAATTGCTTCAACGCGGCATCCGCCTCGCCGACCCGTTCCTGCAGGCGTGACAGCAGCAGCGCGTCACCGACCTCGCCGGGATTGGATGCCAGCACCTTCTCCAGGAACAGGATCGCCGCGGGATAATCGTTCTGGGCGATCGCCATCTCGGCCCGGGTGCGCAGCACGGCCGGGTTGCGCGGATCCTTCAACAGCAGCTGGTTGAGCGACTGTTCCGCCGCCTCGAAGCGCCCCTCCACGATATCCAGCTTGATCAGGTTCATACGTGCCGGGTCGTAGTCGGGTTCGCGCGCGACCACGGAGTTGAACAGGCTGCGGCCTTCGTCGTACCGCTTTTCTGCAACCGCAATGACCGCCTGCAGATTGATCGCCAGCAGGTTGTCTGGCATGCGCGCGACCACGTCGTCGGCAACCACGCGCGCCGCCTCCAGGTCTCCGACGTGCAGATAGAGGATGCCGAGAAAGATCGACGCGCCGGCACTTTGCCCCGGGGCCAGATCGACCAGCCGGCGCATGGTCTCGATCGCCAGGTCGGTGCGCCCCTGGCCGTATTGCGCCAGTCCCAGGCGCCCGATCAGGCGCAGGCTGGGGACGCTCATGTCGATCGCGGCGCGGTAGTGTTTCTCGGCCGAGATGAAATCACGCATGTCGGCATACACGTCGCCGAGCATGATCTGGACCTGAACGTCGTTCGGCCGCTCCAGCGCCAGTCCTCGTAACTCGCGCACCGCGTCGACATGCTTGCCGATCAGTGACGCGATCTTGGCCGCCTGCTTGCGCGCCTGCACGTCTTTCGGCCGGTTGCCCAGGTAGCGCTCGATGTAGATCGCGGCGCTCTGCAGCTTGCCCAGGTCGTACAGGACCAGCGACGAGATCAGCAGCAGGCGCGGGTTACTGTCCAGGTCCTGCGGGGTGACCGTCGACACCAGCTCGGCGGCACGTTCGAGCGCCTTATCGGCCGCCGCTTCGCGGCCGGCGGACGTCAGTGCCTGGCTGAGCAGGTAGACGGCCTCCAGCGACCATGGCTGCTTCTCCAGGATCGCTTCGAACATCGGCACCGCGGCGGCCGGTTCGTTGCGATGCAGCGTGATCACCGCCCGTGCCAGCAGCGCCTTGGGATGATTTGGGTCGATCTCCAGCGCCTTGAGGAAGTGCTTCTGCGCCTCGACCAGCTGGTAGCGTTGCTCCAGCACCATGCCGACGACGAACCAGGCATCGGCATTGCCTGGTGCCGCCGCCAGCACGCGCTGGCCGAGCGCCTCGGCCTGGTCCAGGTCGCCCTGTTCGATATGCACCGATGCCATGCCCAGCGCGGCACTGAGATTCGCCGGATTGCGTTCGGTCGCCTTGTCGAACGAGTACGCAGCACCGACGAAATCACCCATACCCAGGGCGGCATGTCCACGCTGTACCCACAGGTCACCGCTGTCATCGGCGGCCAGGTCCTCGGCGCGAATCGTGGCGAGGTTCTGCGCATAATGACCGAGCTGGTTGCGCGCCTGGGCCAAAGGTACGGCGACCAGTGAACCGGCCGCACCCAGCCGCAGCGCCTCATCGAGCGCCTCTTCGGCTGCCTTCGCATGCCCCAGGCGCAGGCGAACCCGGCCGAGCAGGACCTTCGCGGCGAGATCTCCGGGGTTGGCCTGCAGCGAATCGCGCACCGTGACCAGGGCCTGCTGCAGCTCGCCTGCTTCGAATTGACGCAATGCATTCTCGTACAGCCGGACCCCGGGCACATCGACCGGAGTGGCCAGGCTGCCGCTCGCACCCATCAACAACAGCAAAGTCAACAATGTGGATTTCATCACGCCAGCCCGCAACAGTCGGATATCAGGAGAAAGGTTCTGGAATCTGCGATCAGACAGCCATGATACGGTAAAGGTGCAACGCAAAATAATGCCCGGCCCGAAGCAAACGATTGCCGTGACGGCAGGATGCGGCATATTCAGCTGCGGTTAAGCTTGGGTCCGGTCAAATGACAGCCGGACCCGGAATGGTGCCTGACGGAAAGGGAATGTTTACGCAGCGCCGGGGTCATAAACGCAAACGCGACCATGGTCGAGACAGACGACAGAGGACTACAGCGATGAACAGCAGAATTCGTAACCTGGCGCTGGCCGGCGCCGTTTCCGTCGCCGTTGCCGGGTGCGCAACGCAGAACGACCCGCATCAGCGGGCCAAGGTCGGGGCCGCGGTCGGCGCGGTGGCGGGTGCCGTGCTGGGTCACCAGCTCGATGACGATGCCGGACGCTGGGTCGGTGCCGCGGTGGGCGCCCTCGCTGGCGGCGGTGTCGGCTACTACATGGACAACCAGCAGCAGGATTTCGAGGCCGCGATGCAACAGGAGCGCGCTGCCAACGAGCTCGAGATCGAGCGTCTGCGCGACGACACGCTGAAACTGACGCTGGACTCGGAAGTTTCCTTCGATTTCGGCAAGGCCGACATCAAGTCGGCGTTTCGCCCGTCGCTCGACAAGCTGGCCAACCTGCTGCTCAAGTACGACCGGACCGTGGTGCACGTGGTCGGCCACACCGACAGCATAGGCAGCGACAGCTACAACCAGGGCCTGTCGGAAAGGCGCGCACAAAGCGTCGGCGATTACCTGGCCACCTACGGGGTACCGCGCCAGCGTCTGCGCACCGAGGGTCGCGGCGAACGCGAACCGCGTGCCGACAACGCGACCGAGGCCGGACGCCAGCTGAACCGTCGCGTGGAGATCTTCGTCAAGCCGGTGGTCGAGGGACAGGAGCAGCGCGCCTACGAATCACCGCGCTATTACTGAGTGATGCGCAAACGACGTCCAGGAATGGACGGTGTGCGTCCGTACACCTGTGTCAGCCGGTGCTGCGATCGGCGTTGGACTGGCGCATGTAGTGATCGGCAAATGCCTTCGGGGTGACCGGGCGGCTGAAGTAGTAACCCTGGTAGATGTCGCAGGCAATGTCCTTGAGCAGTCCGAGTTGTTCCGGCGTTTCGACGCCTTCGGCACAGACACTGAAGCCGAATTCGTGCGCCAGGTAGGTGACCGCGTAGACCAACGCCTGGTCTTCGCGCGACTGCGGCGCATCGGTAACGAACGAGCGATCGATCTTGACCTCGTCGACGCGGAACCGTTTCAGGTAACTCAGTGAGGAGTAGCCGGTACCGAAATCGTCGATCGAGATGCTGACACCGAGTGCACGCAGCTGGGCCACAATTTCGAGCGCGGTCTCGACGTTATCGATCAGGATGCTTTCGGTCAGTTCCAGCACCAGGCTGGCGGGCGACAAGCCGTATTCCGCAAGTACCATCCGGGTCATTTCCACCAGGTCGGCCTCGAAGAACTGCCGCGCCGAAATGTTCACGGCAACCTTGATGTCGATGCCGGCTTCGCGCCATTCGGCGAGCTGGCGACAGGCTTCGCGCAACGCCCATTCGCCGATCGGCAGGATCAGGCCAGACTCTTCGGCGACCGGGATGAAATCGACGGGTGAGACGACGCTGCCGTCTTCGAGATGCCAGCGAATCAGGGCCTCGGCGCCGATGATGTAGCCACTGCCGAGATCCACCTTGGGTTGGTATACCAGCCGGAACTCCTCGTTCTCCACCGCGCGCCTCAGATCCGCCTCCATGCGAAGACGCTGCAGGGATGCCTGGTTGAGTTCCGACGAGTAGAACTTGATCCGGCCACCGCCCTGCATGATTGCCTGGCTACTGGCACCCATCGCCAGTTTGATCAGCGTGCTGACGTCGTCGGCATCATCGGGAAACGCCGCGACACCGATACTCGGCGTCAGGTAGACATCGGTGCCATCCGCATCGAACGGTGCATCCATCGCCTTGAGCAGGCGCTGACCGACCAGTGCCGCACGCGCGACGCCATCGATCGATGGCAGCAGCAGAGAGAAGTCGGCACTGCCGAGTCGGAATACGTCCACCCACGACGATGCATCGGCAATGTCGCGTCCCAGAGAATCGGTGCCTCGCACATTGTCGGCCAGGCGCGCTGCCAATTGTTTGAGCACCTCGTCACCGATGCTCGGCCCAAACGTATCGGTGATGCGCTTGAAGTCGTCGAAGGCGATATGCACCATCGCCACCTTGTCCTGTTCACGCTGCGCGCTACGAATCGCCCATTCAGCGCGGTCCTGAAAAAGACGCCGGTTGGGCAGGTTGGTCAACACGTCGTAGAACGCGAGGTGATCCTGGTACGCCTTCGCGGCCAGCGTGTTGCGCACGCGCAGGGCGAGCTCACTCGGATCGACTGGCTTGGACAGGAAATCGGTGGCACCCAGATCCAGCGCCTGCAGCTTGGTCGCGGCATCGGATGACGAAGTCAGAATGATGACCGGCAGATGCGTGAACTCGGGGTCGGCGCGCACCATGCTGAGTATTTCGAAACCATTCAGGCCGGGCATCACGACGTCGAGCAACAGGACATCCGGGTGCTGTTCACGCAGACGGTCCATCGCCTGCAGGGAGTCGTCGATCAGGATGAACTTGCGGTAACCGGCATCCTCGAGAAAGGTCTGTACGACCTCCATCGTGATCGGCTCATCGTCAACCATCATGATGCTGGCGTTGCGTAGCTGTGCGAAGTCCTCACCAAGCCGGTATTCGGCTTCGTCTGTGACCACGCTTGATGCTTGACTGATTTCTGCTTCGGGTTTCATCTGGTCGCTTTCTGCTTCCCGTTCAGCTGCCACTGGCATGCTTGACCGGCCCATCAGATCCGGTAGCGACCGAATCCTGTGAGGATTGAGTGCGCCTGGTCAGATCACGCACGATTTCGAGCAATCCCGGAACCGCGTTCCGGTCGTCGGCCAACGCGGCCGTCTCCAAGTCCACTGCCGGCTCGGTGAACGCGTCGAATCCGAGCGTGCCCGCCGAGCCCTTGATCCAGCGCGCCGCCTCGGCGATGCGCGCCAGGTCGCCCTGTTGCCAGGCTGCCTGCATCGCTTCGCCCTCCTCGTGCAGACGCTGGATGAAGCGCTCGATCAACGGCTGCATGCGGGCGTTGCCGGCCAGGCGCGACACGATCGGTGTGCTGTCTGCCGCCGGCTCCGCTTCGCCTACCGGCTGCTGTGGCGCGAGCGGGTGCAAATCCGTCAGCTCACCAAGATCGGCACCAGGGACCCGGGCCGCCAGCGCACGCAGGCTCAGCAGGGCGGCATGCGCCGCGTTGCTGTCGTGCGCCTTGGCCGCGGTTTCGAGATTGCGCGCCGGGGTCGTGAACACATCGAATCCGACCGTACCGCCGGCACCCTTCATCCAGTGCGCCAGATCGGCAAGGCCCTTGAAGTCCCCGGCCCGGTACAGGTTGTCCATATCGGCCAGGCGACCGCCCAGGGCCTCGGCGAAACGCTTCGCCAAGGCGGCGAATCCCGGATCGCGATCTGCCAGGGTGGACGTGATCGGCGCCGAATCCGATGCCGCGGCAGGTGCAGGCGTGGGCTTGGCTGCAGCCTTCGCTGCGCGCGGTTCCCGCCGCGCATCGAGCAGCTCGGCCATCTTGGCGGTGAAGCCGTCGATATCGATCGGCTTGCTCAGGTAATCGGAATAGCCGGCGGCGAAGCATTCCTGCTCGAAACCCTTCATTGCATTTGCGGTCAGGGCGACGATCGGGACCTCGACGCCGCGCTGACGCATGGCACCGGCAGCCGTGAAGCCGTCCATAACCGGCATCTGCACGTCCATCAGGACCACGTCGTAGCTCGCCGCATCGACGCGCTGCAGCGCAACCGCGCCGTTGTCGGCCTCGTCCACCTGCAGGCCGTAGTTCTGCAACACCAGCTTGACCAGTTCGCGGTTCTCGGCGCCGTCATCGACCACCAGGACGCGTGCCGGGCCGAAGTGCCAATCGCTGTCGGACATATCCACCGCGGCGTGCTGGTCGTGCTCGATCTGCATGCCGTCGATCCAATCCGCTGCCGCCGCCGGCTGCGCCAGCAGCCGGACACTGAAGCAGCTGCCCATGCCCGGTTCACTGGTGACCGTGATGTCGCCGCCGAGTGCCCGCGCGAACTTGCGGCTGATCGATAGACCGAGGCCTGTGCCACCGAACTTGCGGGTGACCGAACTGTCGGCCTGGACGAAGGGGTCGAAGATGCGCTCCAGTGCCGCCGACTGCATGCCGACCCCCGAATCGATCACGTCGATGCCGAATTCGACCTTGTCCCCGACCGGCCTGGCATTGATCACGACCTCGACCCCACCCTGCTCGGTGAACTTGATCGCATTGCCAACCAGGTTGGTGACGATCTGGCGCACACGGCCGGCATCGCTGTGGATCTGGCGCGGCACCAGCCCGTCGATGCGCAGGTCCAGGCTGATGCCCTTCTCGTTCGCCTTGACCCGCAACACGCGCACGACCTCGTCGATCACCGAGTACGGATCACAGTCGGTCAGCTCGAGCTCGAAACGGCCGGACTCGACCTTGGACAGGTCGAGGATGTCGTTGATCAGATTGAGCAGGTGCTTGCCACTCGAATAGACGGTATCGAGGTGGCGCTGATTCTCGCGTTCGTCCTGGGTCAGGCCACGCCGCAACAGCTCGGTGAAACCGAGGATCGCATTCATCGGCGTGCGGATCTCATGGCTCATGTTGGCCAGGAAAGCACTCTTCGCCTGGTTGGCCGCCTCGGCTTCCTCTTTCGATTTGATCAGCTCGACTTCCTGCTCTTCGAGCTGGGTCACATCGTCGAAACTGACCAGCACACCGGCATGCGAGCCGCTGCTGCCAAGCACCGGCGAGCAATTGATCATGAAGGTGCGATGGCCACCATTGGGCAGGGTCAGGCGGACGCGCTGGTTGACCTCGGCCTCACCCGACTGCAGCGCGCGCAGCCAGGGGCGCTGATCCTTCGGCAGGGCCTGGCCATCCTCGTCTTCCCACGGAAATGCCGAAACGCGCACGCCGAGCAGTTCGTCGGACGGTTTGTCGAGCAATTCACCGAAAGCGCGGTTGGCCAGTACGATCTGCTCCTTGTTGTCGAGCACCAGCAGGCCTTCCGCCATGGTATCGAGCGCCGAACGCACCCGTCCCGGGATGGCCTGCGACGGGTCGAGATGGCGCAGCATGCGACCGAGGTAGAAATAGAAGGCGAAGAAGCTCGACAGGGCGACGAAACCGATCAATACAATCAGCGGATCCTTGAAGAAGCCGGCAATGCCGCCCCCGCCGAGTGACCGGAAGCGCAGCTCGACATGACCCCATGGCGTGCTGCCGGCCCAGATCGGTACCTTGACCTGACTGTCGGTCGACAGTTCACTGTCGGAGCGTTGCCAGAAATCCTCATGCTCGCCAACGGTCGCGATCAGCCGGCCCTCGCGCGTGCGTAGCCCGGCCGACAACAGGTCATCGTTGCGTTCGACCACCAGGCGCAGGTCGGCGTCCAGGCGCGCGACATCCTGCTGGGTGACCAGCGCCGAACTGTTCGCAGCCAGCGCTTCGGCCAAGGCCGTGCGGCCCTCGCGGATGGTCGCGCGCTGATCGGGGATCAGACCCAGGAAGCTGGCCGCCAGCAGCACGCTGGCCACCAGGCCGATCTGTCCGAACGCGATACGTGTCTTGGCGCTCAATCTCATGCGCGCGATCCATCCCCGGTTTCAGCGGCGGTCGCAGATGCCTCCGCCTCTTGCGTTCTAGCGACCTCGTCGCTGCGTTCCTTGATGATTCCCTCGAGGCTGTCATCATCGTCATCGTCTTCCTTGTCGTTGGTCCGCGCGAGGACCGGCAAGGGATCGACGAACTGCCAGGCCGGCAGCGACGACAGGGCCGTGCTCAGCAGCACCCCACCACGTACCAGCCAGGCGACATAGCCGACCGACAGGCCGGTGGTCACAGCAACACCCGAACCCACCACGCTCTGGTGGACCAGCGTGGCATTGCTGATGTCGTCGCGCATGCGATCGAGACTGCGGTCGAAATCGGACGACGCCAGCGTGGCCCGGATCTGTGCGCTCAAAGGTGACAAATCGAAACCGGACACCGGATCGAACAGCTGACCGGCGACCGCCAGGGTCGGCTTCACCAGCAGGTTATGCAGAAAGCTCTGCAGGCTGGGCTGGAAGCTGTTGGGCGTGTTGTCGAAGCTGGGCACGGGCAGCGCATTGAAGCCGGTCTCCACTGAATCGCCGTCACCCGTCGCGTCGGATTCGGCGCCAACATCTGGGGCCGGGGTAACAACGCTATCTTCGGCGCCCGTTTCCTCGTCACTGGCATCACTGCTGTCGCCCGGTTCATCGCCGCCTGCAGCCTCCTCCGACGCGCTCTTGGCCGGCGGCTCGACTTCGGGCGTCACCAGCGGCGGTACGATCGCCGGGCGATCCGCCGGCAGTGTCACGATCACGGGCGATACACTGCCCAGGGTGATGCTCGCGGACTGCGGTGCGGTTGTCGTTGTGCCATCGTCGACGCTGACGCTGTACGCCGGCGCCACGCTGTCGCCGTCGTCGGCGAACACCACCTGGCCGGCCAGCACCTGGGCCTGGGTGAAACTGGTGATCGCGATCCCGGGTGTTGCGAGCAGTTCGAACTGGCCACCGGTGACATTGGAGACGCCGAAAGTGAGTGTTGCGTCGATGTCATCGGCGTCGGTCGCGGCCAGATCAGCCGTGGTCAACACGACCCGGTCGCCCGGATTCAACGACAACGTGTTCTGGGTCAACACCGGCGTATCGTTCTGTGGCGTGATCGTGATGTTCACGGTCGCGGTGTCGGTGACGCCGCCGTCGGCGTCGCGCAGTTCGTAGACGAAGCTGTCGCTGAAGTTCTCCGAACCATCGTGTGTGTAACTGAAGGTGCCGTCACCGTTCAGCGTCAACGCACCATGGCTCGGGCCGCTGACCGGGGTCGTGTTGATCGTCAGCGTATCGTTCGGCTGATCTGCATCGCTGTCGCCGTCGAGCAGGCTGATGCCGAGATCCAGATCGGCCTGGGTCGCTGTGCCACCTTCGACCACGGTGAAGCTCTCGTCGTCCGCGACCGGGTCGTTGTCGTTGACCGGCGCGATCGTGATCGTCACCGTCGCCGTGTCGCTGACGCCACCGTCGGCATCAAGCAGCTCATAAACGAAGCTGTCGCTGAAATTCTCCGACCCGTCGTGGGTATAACTGAAGGTACCGTCGCTGTTCAGCGTCAACGCACCATGGCTCGGGCCGCTGACCGGCGTCGTGTTGATCGTCAGCGTATCGTTCGGCTGATCGGCATCACTGTCGCCATCGAGCAGGCTCGTGCCGACATCCAGATCGGCCTGGGTCGCGGTGCCACCCTCAGTCACCGTGAAGCTCTCGGCGTCGGCAACCGGGTCGTTGTCATTGACCGGTGTGATGGTGATCGTCACCGTCGCGGTGTCGCTGACACCGCCGTCGGCGTCGAGCAGTTCGTAGACGAAGCTGTCGCTGAAGTTCTCCGAGCCGTCGTGGGTATAGCTGAAGGTACCGTCACCGTTAAGCGTCAGCACGCCATGGCTCGGACCGCTGACCGGTGTCGTGTTGACGGTGAGCGTATCGTTCGGCAGGTCGGCATCGCTGTCGCCGTCGAGCAGGCTGACACCGGCATCGAGATCGGCCTGGGTCGCGGTGCCACCCTCGACCACGGTGAAGCTCTCGGCGTCGGCAACTGGATCGTTGTCGTTGACCGGCGTGATGGTCAGCGAGAACGTGCCATTGACCGTGCCACCGGCACCGTCGACGAGCGTGAAGCCAAACGCGTCGGCGACGGTTTCGCCGTCATCGTGATCATAGCTCAGCCGGTTGTTGTCGATATCGTCCTGGGTGAAGGTGTCGGTCACGGCCAGTGCCACACCGTCCAGGCGCAGCACGCCGCTGTTCGGTCCCGAATCCAACGTATAAACCAGTTGAATGGCAGCGTTGTCGACATCACTCGCCGCCAGCTGCGCACTACCGATCAACACGCCGCTGTCGCCCTCCGCCAGCGTCGCGCCGGTATTGGTCGCGATCGCGGGTGGATCATTGACCGGCGTGACCGACACCAGTGCGTCAGCGGTACCGACCGATTCAGCACCGCCGTCGTCGAGTGCAGCGGCCGTGAACGCGGTCACGATACCGTTGATATCCGTGTTCGGGGTCCAGTAGGCATTCAGCGTCGATGTGATCCGGTCATTGACCCCGGCCGACCAGGCAACGGCGCTGCCGGCATCGGCGCCGATCTTCAACGTGCCGTTGGCCACCGACTTGACGACGAAGCCATCCACAGTGCCGTCGATGTCGGCCTCGTCACCGAACGCCTTCAGCGTCGCCAGCGTGATCTCGACCTCGGTCTCCTCTGGCGTCACCGCGACACCGTCGACGAAGTTGCTCAGCGTCGGTGCGTCGTTGACCGGTGTCACATTCAGGCTGATGGTGCCAGTCAGCGCCGCGCCGCCATCTTCGTTGCCGTCGTCGATCACCACACCGACCGTCGTATCGGCTTCGTTCTCGCTCGCCGGGTTGAACACCAGGTTGGCGAGCGCCGTGTTGACGGTCGCGACATCGCCGGTAATGGTCCAGACACCGGTGCCGGGCGTGTAGCTGGCACCGTCGTTGGCGCTCAACGTGCCGGTCGCGGTGTCGGCCAGCGTCAGCGTCGCCGTGATGATCTCGTTGGCATCGACATCGCTGACCACGATGTCATCGATCGCAACACTCAGATCACCCTCGGTATAGCTGCTGGTCGATGACAGGTTGGTCGCCGTCGGCGCATCGTTGACGCCGGTCAGCGTGACCGTGACAGTCGCGCTGTCCTGGTTGCCCTCGCTGTCCTGCGCGGTGTAACTGAAGGTGTCGGTCGTGGTATCGCCGTGGGCGAGTCCCGCGAACACCGAGCCCGGATCGTAGCTGAAGCTACCGTCGGCGTTCATGCTGACGCTGGCGCCATTCGCACTGGTCGCATCATACGCAACCACGGTCAGGCGCGTGGCATCGTAGTTGGCCTGTGCTTCGGCATTCGACAGCACCGACTCGTACATGCGGAATGCGGCGATCTCGCCTTCGAATGGATCGGCACCGACACTGCCGTAGGTGCGGGTGGCGACACCGCCAATGCCGCCGATGCCGGTCGCCTCCGAGTTGGAGGCCCAATCGGTGACCAGCAGGTTGCTGCCGCTTACCGCAGCGCCGCCATTGATGCGCAGGTAGGCGGTGCCCGCCAGGCCCGGGTCGAAGCTCGCGATGACCTGGATGAACTCGCCGGACGCGATCTCGGCCGCGATGTCCGTTGTCACGACGACCGACTCCAGAGAGCCGTCGTTCCATACCGCCCATTCGAGCACACTGCCATTCAGGCGCAACGAGGCCCCATCATGACCGAGCGCGCCGGTCGCGCTGCCCAGATCAAGCAGGATCTCGGTACCGACCGCGTCGCTCGGCCGGATCCACAGTTCAAAGCTCACCTCACCGTTGGTCGGATCACCCGGCAAGGACTCCATCAGTTCGCTGATCACCGCAGCGCCGCTGCCATTGAATACATAACTGGCGCCAATGCCGGAAGGCGCGTTCGCCGGATCGGCATCGCGCGTGGCCGCGGCCGACACCAGGTTCATGTCATAGCCGGCAAGGCCGGTCTCGTCTTCCCAGCTGTTGTTGGCGTCGGTGTCTTCCCAGGCCAGGTATTCGAGCGTTGCTCCGGCCGTGACCGCGTGTGCGCCGAGCACCTCGTCGTTGTCGAGCACGCCGATGGCGTCCACGGTCAGCACGCTGTCGGCATCGGTCGCGTAGGCATCGTCGTCGACGCTGAGCTGCTGCGATACATCGAGCGTGGCGTCGGCCGAGCCAGTGCTGAAACGATCCTGGACAGGCACCGTATCGGCATACGACGGGCTGCCGCCAGTGGACGCTGTGCCGCCGGTCTGGTCCCAGGCGAGGAAGTCGAACCCTGCAGTCTCGCTGCTGCCGCCATCGGGTACGTAGCGCAACCAGGCCGCCTCGTCGAGCAGCAGCGCATTGTCGGTAGCGACCGCACCGAGTGCGTACCAGTTACCGTCAACACCATCGCTCGAATCGGTCGAGAATTCCCAGTCACCCAGGCCACTGAGCGAATACAGCGCCATGCCCAGCGTGTCGCCGTCGACATCATTCGCGGTCACGCCGGCAAGGATGGTCGACACGCGCACCCCGCCGGTGGTCGTGAAGATGCCGGTGGAACCGAGATCGTAGGTACCGGACAGCGTCGGCGCATCGTTGACCGGCGTCACATCGAGCGTGATCGTGCCGGTCAGCGGACCGCTCGTGTCCTCGTCACCGTCGTCGATTGACACAGCGATCGTCGTGTCCTGGTCATTGTCGGTCGCTGGATTGAACACCAGGTTGGCCAGCGCCGTGTTGACTGTCGCGACGTTGCCGGTGATGGTCCAGATGCCGGTGCCACCATCGTAGATTGCGCCGTTATTGGCGCTGAGCGAACCCGTGCTGGTGTCGGCCAGCGTCAATGTCGCCATGATCGTATCGCCGGTATCGACATCGCTGACTACGATATCGGTGATCCCGACGCTGGCAGCACCCTCGGTGTAGTTGCTGGTCGACGTCAGGTTGGTCGCGCCCGGTGCGTCGTTGATGGCATTGACCGTCACCTGCGCCATGACATTGGTCGATGAATCGTCGCCTTCGTCGTCACGCGCAACCACTTCAAACGCGTTCAGCGTGCCGTTGGCATCACCCTCAGGCGTCCAATACGCTTTGTTGGACGCATCGATGCGATCGTTGCCACCCGCCGACCACGCCAAAGCCGAGCCGGGATCGGCACCGATCTTCAGCGTGCCGCTGCTGATGGCCTTGACGATGAACGCGTCGACGGTGCCATCGCTGTCCGTTTCGTCGCCCTGTGCCGCAAGCTGGGCGAACGACACCTCGATCTCGCTGTCCTCGTCGCCCGAGGCCACCGGCGCGGTGAACTGCGTGAAGGTCGGCGCCACGTTGGGCACCACCGAAACGTCCACCTGGTGCCCCGGTATGAAGGTCATGAAGCCCGCGCCATTCATACCCATGTTGGCGTAGGTGTCGATGAATGTGCCGGTGGTCTCGTTGTAACGCAGCACCTCGTCGTCGGTGTAGTCGGTGACATAGGCCCGACCGTCGGGCCCGAACAAGAAGCCAGTCGGCCGGTCGAGTCCCCCGCTGGAAATGAATACGTCGAGGAACGCACCGCTACTACCATCGAAGCGCAGCACCTGGTCGGTACCATAACTGGCCACATAAAGGTTGCCGTCATCACCGAAAACCATCTGCTCGGGATCGTTCAGACCACCATTGTCAGCCGAGTCGACGAACACCCTGTCGAATGCGCCGCTGCTGCCGTCGTAACGCAAGATCTCGTTGTTGCTGTAACTACCGACGTAAAGATCGCTATCCGGGCCGAACAGGATTGCCCAGGGCTGATCGAGGCCACCTGATGCCGCAGTGACAAACACGCCGAGCGGCGAACCATCGGCGGCGTCGTACTTGAGTATCCGATCGTTTCCATAATCGGCGACATACAGGTGCCCGTCAGGTCCGAACGCGATACCGCCAGCACTACCCAGCCCACCGCTGCCGGCGGATACGAACTCGTCGACGAAGCCCAGCGTGGCCGCATCGAAACGCAGCACACTGCCAGCCGAATAGCCGCTGACGTAAAGTAGTCCATCGGGACCTATCACCGGCTGCACCGTGTTATTCAGACCGCCGCCACCAGTGTATGCGCCGAGAAAATCACCGCTTGTCGCTGCGTAGCGGGAGAAATCGGAATCGGCATAGTTCGCGACCAGCAACTCGTTCTGCAGCCAGGTACCGTCGCTGTCCGTCGCCGAGACCAGCACGTTGTAGGTGAAGCCGCCGGTGGCGTAGGTATGGTTCACGCTGGCCGGATCCCCGGCAAAGGTGTCGACGTTGCCGTCGCCCCAGTTGATCGTCCAGCTGGTGATCGTGTCGGCACCGGGATCGGTGGCCGTCAGGTTCAGCGTGTACAGGCTGCCCGCATTGACTGAGCCGGTGCCGGACACGCTCAAGGTCGGTGCGACATCGGTGATCGTGACGGTGGTGGTCGTTTCATCGCTGCCGCCCTGGTCGTCGACCACCTGCAGGCCGATGGTGTAAGACGTGCCGGTAACGCTGCCCTCGTCCAGGCCCCAAGCGGCCAGTGTCGCCCAGTCGAAGGTTGGCGTGGCCGAGGCTGTGACCAGGTCGCTATAGTCCAAGTCGTTGTTCAGGTCCCAGCGGTATTGAATGATCGATCCGTCGCTATCGCCGGAAGCGCTGGCATTGGCATTGATGTCACCACCCTCGTCGATCGCGTAGCCACCGCCCGCATCCGCAGTCGGATCGTCATTGACCGACGCAACGGAGACCTGCGCGGTGACCGGTCCGACCGATTCGGCGCCGTCGTCGTCACGCGCGACCAGGTTGAAGGCATCGAGGGTGCCGTTGGCGTCCGCCGCCGGCGTCCAGTAGGCATTCTTGCCGCTCTCGATGACGTCATTGACGCCGACCTGCCAGGCAACAGCACCGCCGGGCGTAGCACCGATCAGCAGGGTGCCACTCGATACCGACTTGACCACGAAGCTGTCGACCGTGCCGTCGGCGTCCGCTTCATTACCGGCAGCAAGCAGGTCGGCCAGCGTGATCTCGACCTGCGTGTCCTCGGCCGTCGACTGCACGGCGCCGCTGAACGCGGTGAAGGTCGGCGCAATGTTCGCGGTTACCGTGATATCGACAGTAGCCAGCGCGCTGCCACCGCTGAACTGGTCGGCGACCTCACCGACATCCAGCGCATGGTCGTAGATGCTGACGCCATCAAGGCTGCCGTCGAGATAGCGATCGGTGAAGACGTCGGAACGGACCCCAAGGTAGATGTCACCTGTCGGGTTGAAAGCATCGCCGCCCTGGTTGCGATTGGCCTTGAACGCACCATCGATGTAAACGCTGGCCCCCGTCGCGGCATCGACAGTCAGCGTGTACTGATGCCAGTTGCCATCGGCAAGACCTTCAGCACCGATATCGACATCCAGCGCGTTGAAATCAACGCTGTCGTCGACATCCAGAAAAGCAGTGCGTAATTGGTTCTCTGCACCGGCACCGGCGCCGCTGTTGCCGCTCTCGATCGTGTAGATGTTCAGGCTGTTGGCAACGCCGCCCGCCCCGTGACTGTAGAAGAAGCGGTAATCGTTGCCGGCATTGTCATCGAGCTTGAACCAGAACGAGACCGTGAACTCGTTGCTGTAGGCCACGTCGGCGAGGGTTGCGTGATCGTTGCCGTCGAAATACAGCGCGTCGCCATAGCGGCCATCGACCTGCGTGGCACCGTTGATGGTGCCATCGGGTGCGCCGTACAGGTCGCTGGTGTCACCATCGAGCCGCCAGTAGTGTGTCAGCCCGTCGTTGCCATCGCTGACCCGGTAGTCGAAGCCGTCGCTGCCGCTGAAACCGCCGTCCGGGGTATAGGTGAAACCGCCATCGTCGGCGATCGTCAGGTTACCGTCGGTCGGCTTGGTGTAATCGATCACCTGCAGCCCGTCACCCTCGGCATCGGTGTCGTTGCCGAGCACGCCGGGCGCTGCGTCGGTCAGGCTGCCGTTCTGATCGACCGTGTAGCTGTCGTCGACGGCGACCGGCGCGTCGTTCACCGCCGTTACGCTAAGGATGATGGTACCGGTGAGTGCGCCGCTGGCGTCCTCGTCGCCGTCGTCGATCGACACGGCGATGGTCGTGTCCTGATCGTTGTCGGTCGCCGGGTTGAACACCAGGTTGGCCAGCGCGGTGTTGACCGTCGCGACGTTGCCGGTGATGGTCCAGATGCCGGTACCGCCGTCGTAGCTGGCGCCGTCGTTGGCACTCAGCGTGCCGGTCGACGTGTCGGCCAGCGTCAGCGTCGCCGTGATAAAAAAAAAGCATCGCTGACGACGATGTCGGTGATCGCAACGTTGGCATCGCCTTCGGTGTAGCTGCTGGTCGAGGTCAGGTTCGTCGCGCCGGTCGGGCTGTTGGCCGGTGCCGCACCCAGGTCGATGCGGACATTGTCGGCAAAGATGTTGTCGTCGCCCTGGCTCGCACCTTCGGCATAGAAGAGAACGCGCGTGTCCGTGGCCAGATAGCCGGAGAGGTCGATCGTCGTACTCAGGTAAGCGGCATCGTCGGCGGCGCCACTGAAGCGCCCGATCTCGTCCCAGGCGCCCGGGGCGCCGGGCACGCCGACACCGCCGGTGTCGCCGCCGGTCTGCGCGTAGACGACGAGATGGTCGTCGGCTTCGAGGCCGACCCGGGCATAGTCGAAGCTCAGCGTGGCCGACGCAGCACCGCTGAGATCCGCCTCGCGCCAGACACTGTTGCCGTTCTTGAGTTTCAGCTCGGTGTTGCCACCGCCGTCGCCGCTGAAGCCGTCCTGCACCTGGGCGTTGCCGCCACCAGCACCGTCGGCTTCGACCGTCTCCTGCCAGTCGTTGCTCCA
>JAGRHE010000179.1 GCA_020445165.1 Gammaproteobacteria bacterium | reverse complement strand
AGACGATGGCCGTGATCGTGGTCGACAGCGCGGTCGACATGCCGTGAATCACCATGCCCATGCCGCTTGCGCTGACCGCGTTCTCGAGCACGTCCGAGGCGCCGATCAGGGCCATCGACAGCGACACGATGGTACCGAACACCCCGGTCAGGATCAGGATGTTGTTGATGAAGCGGGGGAGACCGTTGCGCGTGCTCTCGCTGGCGACCAGGGTTGCGGCCAGCGCGTTCTGGTTGATCGGCGAACGCGCCTCGTGCAGCCGGCGCATGGTTGCATAGCGACGGGCGATCATGGTGCCCGTGCTGACGCCCTTGAGCGGGTCCAGATCGGGGCGCTTTTCGATGTTGCGCACGAAACGCGTCAGTGCGGCCTCCTCGCTCATGTATCCGAGCAGGATGCTGATGGCACGCAGGAGCCCCAGCAGAAACAGCACGAGGATGGCGCCGTTGATGACCAGGCCGGTGGCCGTCAGCTGGTCCTTGAAATACACCGCGTTGATCAGGTCGAATTTCCAGATCATCAAGGCGGCCGCGGCGAGCGCCAGCAGGACCATTCTGAACAGGGTGTTGCGGCTGTAGTGGCGTCGCAGGTTGATCGTTTCCAACTTCAGAAAACCTCGGGTCTGGGGCCGTCGGGTCGGGTGGGCACGGCGTGGGAACGGGACGAATAATACCATGACAGCCCGCCACCCAGGCAGCCTCGCTGCCAACGGTGAGCGTGTAGACTCAGGGCCATGATCAAAAACCTCTTCGACGCCGCCAGTGACTGCCTCGCCTGCTGTGATGTGCAGGCCAAGTGCCTGTCGGCAAAACGATTACTGGTCGATTGGGAGGCAGGGCGGCTGTCCGTCGAAGGCGCTGCCGCCGCTGTCGGACAGGCTGATGCCGGCCGGCCGGCCCGGCCGCAGCTGGTCGCGCCGCGTGATCTTGCGCGGCGTGGCTTGGGCAGCCGCGAAGGCCAGGCGGCCCTGGTGCATGCGGTCGCGCACATCGAGTTCAACGCGATCAACCTGGCCTGCGACGCGGTCTACCGCTTCCGCGGGCTTCCGGCTGCCTACTATGCAGACTGGCTGAAGGTGGCGGCCGAGGAGGCGTATCATTTCGAACTGCTGAACGGACGCTTGCAGCAGCTCGGTTACGGTTATGGCGACTTCCCCGCGCATGACGGGCTGTGGGAGCTGGCACGCAAAACCGCACACGATCCGCTGTTGCGCATGGCCCTCGTCCCGCGTGTGATGGAGGCGCGCGGGCTGGATGTCACGCCCGGGATGCGGGAACGTTTCGCCGCCAGCGGTGACCAAGAGACAGCGGCGATCCTCGACATCATCCTGCGCGACGAGGTCGGGCATGTCGAGGCGGGCAGCCGGTGGTTTCGATACCTGTGTGATCAACGGGGCCTGGACGCTGAATCCACCTACTTCGCGCTGCTCGAAGAGCACCTGGACAGTCATGTGCGTTGTCCCCTGCACCTGGCTGCACGCAGGCAGGCCGGCTTTTCCGAAACCGAACTGGTGCGCCTGGAGGCACTATGCAGAAAATCATGATCGGCCTGCTGCTGAGTCTCATGGCCGGGTCTGTCGCGGCACAATCGGCGTCGCTGTTGGTGTACCAGGTCTGGGAGAAGGGCAGCGAGCCCTACCTGAGCCGGATCCTGGTCACGGATGACTACCTGCGTTTGGATGAAGGTTCCGATGACGGCAGTTACACCCTGTTCGATCGGCAGCAGGAGGTCCTGTACAACGTCTCGCCGGAAGATCAGAGCATCCTGGTCCTCGATGTCACTGAACCTGTGCCGCCGGCCAACGAGGCCCTGTTGCTGCAGGAAGAGGTGCAAGAGGACCCCGATGCCCCGCAGGTGGCCGGCAGCCAGCCGACGCATGTCCGCCTGCTGGCCAATGGCGAGTTGTGCAGCGAGCTGGTGGTCGTCAAGGGCGTCATGGCCGAGGCAGTCGATGCCCTGGGCGAGATGAAACAGGCCCTGGCCCGGGTACAGGCGGCGACCCTCGGCGCGATGCCACTGGAGGCGCGCACGGCCTGCGACCTGGCGATGAATGTCCATGCTCCGGCGCGTACGCTACGCTTCGGCCTGCCGTTGCAGGAACGCAGTGGCGGGCGCAGCCAGTCCCTGGTGGACTTCAGTGATGCACACGAGGTCGACGACGCACTGTTCAAGCTGCCTGAGGAATTCGCCCGTCGACCACTGTTCATGTCCGGCGCGATCTGATCCGATCGATGATCGTCAATCCGGTGCTCAGTCGATCGTCAGTTGGTTGAGTCGCCGGCCGTCGTCGACCCATGCGTGAGTACCGGTTTCGTGCCATTCCGGCAGCACCACCCGGGTCGCCTGGCCATTGCCGGGCAGATCGACCAGGTGGACTGCCGGGCGATGGGTGTGGCCGTGAATCAACTGGCGCACACGGTAGCGCTTTAGGTAGCGAATCACCGTATCGTCGTTGACGTCCATGATGTCGGCCGCTTTCATTGACTTGGCCTCGCCGCTGCGTTTGCGCAGCCCGGCCGCGATCTGCCGTCGCTCGCTGAGCGGCTTGCGCAACAGGTACCAGCGGACGAGTGGGTTGCGCCAGCGCCGTCGTGCGCGCTGGTAATCGACGTCGTCGGTGCACAGCAGGTCGCCGTGCATCAGCAGTGTCCTGGTGCCTGCCACCGTGGTCACGTGGCAGTCGTCGAGCAGGCTTGCGCCGCAGGCCTGCATCAGGCGGCGCCCCATCAGGAAATCCCGGTTGCCACGCTGGATGGCTATCTGTACGCCACGCGCCGACGTTTGAGCGAGTGCGGCCGGCACGCGTTGGGCCAGTTCGTCGTCGTCATCGTCGCCGATCCACGCGTCGAACAGGTCGCCCAGGATGAACAGGCGATCGCCGGGCTGCGGCAAATGGGCAAGGAAGCGTTCGAACAGCGCCAGTGTCGCCGGACGGTTGAGCGCAAGATGCAGGTCGGAGATGAACCACTGTTGTGCCATTGGTGCGCATTGTAGCGATTCGGGTGGCCTGTCGTTTGCGTGAATTGATCGTTGTCGCTGCCGTGGATGGAATCTATGCTGCGGCTTTGTTGACGCACGGGGCGACATGTTCCAGGTTTTCGAAATTGTCTTTCCGATCTTTTCGATCGTCCTGCTCGGCTACCTGTACGCCCGTCGTTTCGGGCCGGACATGGCATCGGCCAACCGCCTCAACCTGGAGATTTTCACCCCGGCACTGATTTTCTCGGTGCTCAGTGGCGAAGGGTTCGAGCTGTCCCGCTACTCCGACCTGGCGCTGGGCGCGCTGATCGTGGTGCTCGGTTCGGGCCTGCTGGTGTGGCCGCTGGCACGGATGCTTGGCTTTCCGCTCAAGGTCTTTTTGCCGCCGATGATGTTCAACAACTCGGGCAACATGGGGCTGCCACTGGCGCTGTTTGCCTTTGGTGAGTCGGCCCTGCCGGCAGCCATGATCCTGTTTCTGGTCGAGAACACGCTGCACTTCACCGTCGGCAACGCGATCCTGACCGGGCACGTGAACCCGCTGCGTCTGTTGCGCTTGCCGATGCTGATCGCGACCCTTGCCGGACTCGCGGTCGCGGTGAGCGGTCTGCATGTGCCGGGGGCGTTGCACGAGGCGATCGCACTGCTCGGGCAGATTGCCATTCCGCTGATGCTGTTCGCACTGGGCGTGCGCATGATCGGGATCGATCTGTCCGACTGGCGAATCGGCCTTGCCGGTGCGGTGTTGGGTCCGGTTTCAGGGCTGGTAATGGCGTGGCTGGCCAGCCTGTTCATTCCGTTGTCGCAGATCCAGCTGGCGCAGTTGCTGGTGTTTGCCGCGTTGCCGCCGGCGGTTCTGAACTTCATGCTGGCCGAGCGATACGGCGTCGCGCCGCGCCAGGTCGCTGCGGTGGTGCTGCTGGGCAATTTCGCCAGCCTGCTGATTATCCCCGCCGTGCTGTACTGGGTGATCTGAACCGGCGGGTCAGGTGGCGGCGTGCAGGCGTTGAGCCGGTAGCTTCTGCGGCCGCAGGCCGGATCACGCGTCGTGTGCCGGCCTGCGGTGCCGCGTCGATCAGTCGCTGATCTCGGCCTTCTCGATCACCACCGGGTCGACCGGTACATCCGAGTGTCCGGCGCGGTTGGTCGTATCCACGCCCTTGATCGCTTCGACCACGTCCATGCCGGACGTGACCTTGCCGAATACGCAGTAGCCCCAGCCGTCCTGTCCGGGATAATTGAGAAAGTCGTTGTCTTTCACGTTGATGAAGAACTGTGCACTGGCCGAGTGCGGGGCCATCGTGCGCGCCATGGCGATACTGCCGGTCACGTTGCCGAGTCCGTTGTTGGCCTCGTTCTCGATCGGCTCGCGGGTGGGTTTTTGCGTCATGTCGGGCAGAAAACCGCCGCCCTGGATCATGAAGTTGCCGATCACGCGGTGGAAGATGGTGCCGTCGTAGTGCCCATCACGCACGTATTGTTCGAAATTCGCACAGGTCTTCGGCGCCTTCTCATGGTCGAGTTCGAGGACGATGTCGCCATGCGTGGTTTTCAGGGTAATCATGCGCAAGCTCCTGGGTTTGCAGTTGAGCGGTACGGGTGGTCGATCGACGTCATTCGACGCGAGAGACCGAGATGATCGTGACCGGTTCGCGCGGGACATCGGTACGACCGTCGCGCATGCCGGTTGGCACTTGCGCAATGGTATCGACCACGTCCATGCCGTCGGTCACCTCGCCGAAAACGGCGTAGCCCCAGCCATCGAAGCTCGGGTAGTCCAGGTTCGCGTTGTCCTGGTGATTGATGAAGAATTGCGAAGTGGCTGAGTGCGGTGCGCCGGTCCGCGCCATCGCGATCGTGCCCCGACGGTTCTTCAAACCGTTCTTGGCCTCGTTCTCGATCGGGTCGCGGGTGTCCTTTTTCTGCATGTCACCGGTCAGTCCACCACCCTGGATCATGAAGTTCTCGATGACCCGGTGGAATATGGTGCCGTCGTAGTAGCCGTCGTCGACGTAGGCAAGAAAGTTGCCGACAGTGATCGGCGCGTTCTCGGCATCGAGCACAAGTTCGATATTCCCTTTGCTGGTAACCATCAGCACGCGTACCGGCTCGGCTGCGACTGCGCCGAACGCGCTGACGATCAACAGCAGGCAGGCGGCCATCAGGGCAGAGGCTTTCATTGAGAGTTCCGTGGTGGAAAAAAGAGGGCGTATTCTAGCGGCCGGGGCGGGCCAGGCAAAACCCCGGGCATTTCGTGACGATTCGTAACGCGGGCTGAGACGCAACGAATGGCCCGGGCGGCACCCGGCAGCGCTGCTTCGGTTACTATTCGCCCGGTTTTCCCCAAACTATCACCAATGCTGACTACCGAGTGACATGCTGAACCTGTACAACGACCTCAATCGCGCCAAGGAACCCTTCGTCCCGTTGCACCCGGGCAAGGTGAACATGTACGTCTGCGGGATGACCGTCTACGACCTGTGTCATCTCGGGCACGCGCGGGTGATGGTGGTGTTCGACGTGGTGGCGCGCTATCTGCGCTGGC
>JAGRHE010000178.1 GCA_020445165.1 Gammaproteobacteria bacterium | reverse complement strand
ACTGCGGCTCGCGGCGCTGTCGCTGTGGCAATTAGCATTCAGTTCCTTCTGACCACCGCACTTGCCGGCACCGCACTTACCTTCGGCATCTTTCGCGCCGCCGCACTTGCCGGCACCGCACTTACCTTCGGCATCCTTCGCGCCGCCGCACTTGCCGGCACCGCACTTGCCTTCAGTGTTGGACGCGACCTGTGCATACCCGCCGCTGAGTTCGGAAAGTCCGAACGGGTTGCCGGATGCGTTGGCGGCACCCGCCATCAGCATTGAACCGGCAAAGGCTGCACCGATTGCTGCTGCTACCGGCTTCATGTGTTTGTTCGACATCGTTTCTCTCTCCTGTTGACTTTCGGGAATCGGCTGCCCGGTTTTGGTTACCGGTTACAACCTGTTCGTATCGGGTGGTCGTTCGGTGCCGTGCCCGGTCCGTTGCGGCCACCTGCTGATCTTTCATTTGAACCGGGTCTGTCCGTCGTCAGAACGGTGATACAACCCCGAGTTCCCTGTCCTAGACCGGGGCAGGCAGGTGGATATTTCAGACCTCCAGCTTCTTGAGGCATTCGAGATAAGCGGTCTCGTCGGGTGCCCGGTTGGCGCGCTGGGCCTCCCACAGGACCAGTCCGAGACAATCCATCATCGCGTGCTCGGCCTTGTGCGGGTCGCCATGTCGGGCCGTGATGTTCTGGTACAGGGAACGTATGCCGGGTGGGCGGTCGGCGCCAAGCTGCTCAGCCAGCGAAATATGCATTCCCATGTGCAGCCAGGGGTTGGTCTGTCCCTGTTCGGGCGTGAAGTCGCGCTGCAACTGGTCGTCGTCGGCAAGGTGGCCGTGGTACTCGGGATGCTGTTCGATGACTTGCACCACGAGTTGTTCAAGCGGCTGTAACGGTTCCCCCTGCTGACGCTTGGTCCAGCTGGTGCTGAAAAAACGGCGCAGTTGCTCGCGGTCCTGTCCAAACATGGGGCGGTCGAATCCTGATCGGGGTGCCGATGGTGCCACAGTGACACAGCTGATTGCACGGTGGTGGCCGGAGCGGTGCTACGCGGTCTTGTGGCGGTATTCGCACAGGTCCTCGATCAGGCAGGATCCGCAGCGCGGCTTGCGTGCAACGCAGGTGTAGCGTCCGTGCAGTATCAGCCAATGATGTGCATCGTGCAGGAATTCCTTTGGCACCAGTCGCAACAGGCGTTTTTCGACCGCAAGCACGGTCTTGCCAGGGGCGATCGCGGTGCGGTTGGAAACACGGAAGATATGCGTGTCGACGGCCATGGTCGGCTGGCCGAAGGCGGTATTGAGTACCACGTTGGCCGTCTTGCGGCCGACCCCGGGCAGCGCTTCGAGAGCGCTGCGTTCGGCCGGCACCTCGCCGTCGTGCTCCTGCACCAGGATGGCGCAGGTCTTGATGATGTTCTCGGCCTTGCTGTTGAACAGCCCGATCGTCTTGATGTAGCGCTTCAGGCCATCGACACCGAGCGCGAGGATCGCCTGTGGCGTGTTGGCGACCGGGAACAGCTTTGCCGTGGCCAGGTTGACCCCCTTGTCAGTCGCCTGGGCGGAGAGGATCACCGCGACCAGCAACTCGAACGGGTTGTCGAAGTTCAGCTCGGTGGTCGGCTTGGGGTTGGCCGCGCGCAGCCGCTCGAAGATTTCCTGTCTTTTCTGCCTGTTCATCGTTTTGCGGGAGTACTGTTGCCTGGGGCGGCCACGCTCGCGGCCTCTGTCGCACTGCTATTATCAGTCGCAATGATAACAATGCCGCATGGCGATTCGGGATGGCAGAGCAGGTAAAGCCACCGGTCCGCGGCAACTTCCGGCCAGCCGGCCGGCGGTCACCTTCGGGGGCGACGTCCGCACCCGGTCGGCAGGTGGCCGGTTTTTGGGGGAGTCTGAGGTGGCGATGCAATTGAACGCCGAGATTCGGGTCTCGCAGGAATTTCAGTCAGCCGTTGTCCGCCTGTCGATCTGGGCTTTCATGCTCCCGATGCTGGCGCTGGCGCGCTACTTTGGTGATTACGACTTCACCTGGGGCGAGTACCTGCTGCTGTTTGGCGTTCACCTGGTCTGGTATGGCGCAATCCTGGTCAGCACCCTGTTGCGACCGCAGTTGTGGCGGGCGCGTACCTATCTGAGCATCATCGCCGATCTCAGCGGCACGACCGGGACCCTGTTTCTGACCGGCGATGCGACCGGGCCCTTCTACCTGCTGTACGCGGTTTCGTTCCTGTCACAGGGGATGCGCTACGGCAAGACCAACCTGGTCATCGCTTCGATCTGCAGCCTGTTCGCGTTCACCTTCGTCGCCGCGATCCTGGGCGACTGGCGTACGCAGACATTGGAGGTCGCCTTCGTCGCACTGGTCCTGATCGTGCTGCCGATCTACGAGTACAGCCTGTTGCGCAAACTGCAGACGGCGAAGCAGGCGGCCGAGGCGGCGAACCGGGCGCGGGGTGATTTTCTGGCGACGATGACGCATGAATTGCGCACGCCCCTGTCGGGCCTGATCGGTATGTCAGGCCTGCTCAAACGCACCCGTCTCGATGAGGAGCAGCGTGACTACGTCGATTCGATCAACACCTCGGCCGATGTCCTGCAGTCGCTGATCGGCGATATCCTCGACCTGTCGAAGATCGATGCCGGTAAGTTGGAATTACGGCCTGCGCCGTTCGTCCTGCGCGATTCACTGAGCGAGACCTGCTGGGCGTTGAGCAACCAGGCCCTGGATAAGGGTGTCGAGCTGGTGTCCCAGGTCGATCCGGACGTTCCGGAGCAGGTCGTCGGTGACGAGTTGCGATTCCGCCAGGTGCTTTTCAACCTGCTCGGCAATGCGGCCAAGTTCACTGAGAGCGGACACGTCCGGGTACACGCGAGCGTCGAAGCCGGCGATGCCGATGTGTCCGAGCCCCACCTGCTGGTGCGCATCGAGGACACTGGGATCGGTATACCGTCCGACCGCGTCCAACACGTTTTCGACAGCTTCTGGCAGGCCGACCTGTCGTCCACGCGCCGCTATGGTGGTACCGGCCTGGGCACGGCGATCGCGCGTGATCTGACCCGCCTGATGGGCGGCAGCATCGGCGTAGAGAGCGAGGAAGGTATAGGCAGCGTATTCTGGGTCAAGTTGCCGTTCCTTCGCCTGCCGGATGCACAGCCGCCGCAACCGCCGCAGGAACTGAGCGGCGCTCGGGCACTGGTATTCGAACAGCATGCCGCAAGTGCTGCTGCCATCAGCGAGGTGTGCCGTGCCGCGGGTATGCAGGTCGACGTGGTCAGCGACATCGATCGCCTGGGCGCGATTGGTGGCGACGATCCTGCCGGTCAGCGCCGGGTGGTTTTGATCGTCGACGCACCGCGAGGGCTCGATCTCGACCGGGTCGGCAACCTGGTCCGACGGCTGCTCGGGATCGATACGCCGATCGTTTATCTGCACTATCCGCGGCGCAAGATGGCGTTTTCCGATGGCAGCGCTGCGCGTGCCTTCAAGCCGGTCAACACCGGTCAGTTGTGGCGCGCCATGGCAGACGTCGTGCAGCCCGGCGGTGGCGCCTCAGTTGAGGCTTCGCTGGACGAGCTGCCGGCTGACACCAGCGAGATCGATGATGCCGGCAGGGTGCTGGTTGCCGAAGACGATGACATCAACGCCAAGCTGATCGAGAACCTGCTACGCAAGGCCGGTTGCAACGTCACCCTGGTGCGTGACGGGCAGGCCGCGCTGGAGGTTGCCAGTGCGGAAACCTTCGACCTCGCACTGATTGATCTGCGCATGCCGCGTATGGACGGGATCGATTTCACGGTCGCCTACCGCAAGCGAGAAACGCCCGGCAACCACCTGCCGATCATCGCCCTGACGGCAAATGCTGCTGAGGATGCCCGCGCCGAGTGTCTGCGCGCGGGGATGGACGATTTCATCACCAAGCCGGTCAACCCGGCGATTCTGCAGGAACTGGTCCTGCGCTACGGCCTGATCTGCCGCATGAGCTGAAGGCGGCCGCCGGCACGGGATATGCCGTGGCGTGCCGCAAGCCGGGCGTCAGGCAGTTGCGGGTTCCGCGTCGCTGACCGGTGCCGGTCTCGGTTTGCTCAGGCGTTTGTCGATGATGTTCTTCAGCGCGATCATCATGCCCAAGCCCATGAACGCGCCCGGCGGCAGGACCGCGAGCAGGATTCCCGGGTAGTCGTCGCCCAGGCTCCAGCGCCAGTCGCGTGCGGCTTCGCCGAACATCAGGTGAGCGCCGTCGAACAATGTGCCCTGGCCGATAAGTTCACGACTGCCACCGAGCACCACCAGCGCCAGGGTGAACCCGACGCCGATCGCCAGGCCATCGGCCAGCGCCCGAGGCACAGGGTTGCGCGAGGCGAAGGCCTCGGCGCGTCCGATGATGGCGCAGTTGGTGACGATCAGCGGGATGAAGATGCCGAGCACCTTGTACAGGCCATGGAAGTAGGCATTCATGACCAGTTCGACCGTGGTCACGAACGAAGCGATGATCAGGACAAAGACCGGCAGACGGATCTCGGGCCGCACCCAGTTGCGGATCACCGATACCGAGACATTCGACAGCGCCAGCACCAGCGTGGTCGCAAGACCGAGCCCGAGGCCGTTGATCAGGGTGTTGGAAACCGCCAGCAGGGGACACAGTCCGAGCAGGGCAACCAGGGCCTGGTTGTTGCTCCACAGTCCGTCGGTGATGATCCTGCGGTAGCCGTCGTCAGCCATCACGTTTCTCCGGTGCAGGCGGCGCGGCGAACAACGCGTCGCGCTGCTGGTTGAAATACTCGAGTGCGCGTTCCACGCCGCGCACCACGGCGCGCGGTGTGATCGTGGCACCGGTGAACTGGTCGAAGTGGCCGCCGTCGCGTTTCACCTTCCATTGCGACTGCGGCGGGTTGACCAGCGACAGGCCCTCGAATCCCGTGATCCAGTCGTTGCGCTCGATCTCGATCTTGTCACCCAGGCCGGGTGTCTCGCGATGCGACAGTACCCGGACCCCGGCCAGCGAGGCATCGGCCCGAATGGCCACGATCAGCGAGATGGGGCCGCTGTAACCCTGTGTCACCACCGGGCTCAGCACCACGGCCACGGGCATGCCCGCCTTGCGGCCGCGATAGACCCGGGTCTGCGCGGCACCGAGCTGTTCCGGTGCCTGCAGCGTGATGGTGTCGCTGAGCATGTCGTTGTCGATCTCTGTCTGAGGTACCAGGACCTGCAATTGTTGCAGCAGCGCGGCGCGTTCATTGGCCGCGATTCGTTCCGCGGTACCGGTGTGACTGACTCCGACCAGCGTGGCGCCGATTACCCCGAACAGGCCCAGCAGCAGGCCCGAGATCAGTACCGCGACCAGGTTGCCGCGCACGGCGGGCGATGGCGTGGGCAAGGTCTCGTCAGACATCCTCACGGCTCCGTTGTCCGAAGATGCGCGGCTGGGTGTAGTAGTCGATGGTCGGTGCAGCCATATTCATCAGCAGCACGGCGAATGCCACGGCATCCGGGTACCCACCCCAGGTACGGATGACGAAGACGAACAGTCCGATCAATGCACCATAGATCAGCTGGCCGCGCGGGGTGGTGCTGGCCGAGACCGGATCCGTGGCGATGAAGAAGGCGCC
>JAGRHE010000177.1 GCA_020445165.1 Gammaproteobacteria bacterium | reverse complement strand
CGTAGTTGCAGGGGTAGTACATGGCGGTCGACATGAAGCGGTCGACGAACATCGCGCCGGTGTCCTTGTCGAGCTCGTACTTGACCGGGTCGGAATGCGCCGGGATCTCGATGATGACATTGATTTCGTTAGGCACATTGCCCTTGCTGACGCGGTCGAGGTTCATGCAGTTCCCCAGTGATGACTGATTATTCAGCGCGCTAGGGTACGCGTTGTGGCCGTCGGGCGTCCACCGCGAAGCGGATCGCCCGACCTGTATGCCCAACCGCAGAACTGAGCGAAATGTGCCGGCACTGGTCAAACTGGTGCGTAGCGGCCGTAAACCGGCCGGGATCATTGAAGGAATTAGGGTCTGTTCCCGGCCAGGCACGCACAGCGCCCGTTGTTCCGACCGAACTATTCGATATCGTAGCGAACGGTCGTCGTGCCGGCCTGGCGAACCGGCAGGTACGGCAGCCTGAACAATTCGAGGTCACACACACGCGGATGCTCTTCCGGCACGTCACCTTGAAAAACCGAAATTGGCACCAGTACCGGGTTCGGCCAGTCCTGCGCGAGAAAGTCGCGCAGCCATTCTCGCCGTTGCTGTTCGGTCTTCACGCAGAGCAGCGCTTCGATATTGTGACAGACCAAACCGCTCTGAGCCGCCCATTCGCGTAGTTGCGGGTCGAGGGCCGTCAGTGAAGTGCGGTCTGCTGCAACACCGAACTGCTGCAGGTAGTCTTTGCGGAGATCGAAGAACACCAGTCCCAGATGTTCTGCCAGGCTCATGGACAGTTCCGGTTGGTAGCGCGGAAACAGCACGATGCTGGCGCCCGACTCGCCCGTCGCCGAATGGTGCTGGGCAACCACCGAGAGCCAGTTGTCGGCGGTAACCAAACCTTGCCGCTGCGGGGAGACGGCAGGTGATGGATCGCGTACTGACAATGGTGAGAAATCCAGCACCGCGCGTAACTCGTCGTCGGTGAGGGTGGATTGGATTACCGGAAACAGCCATTCCTCTTCGAGCAGGGTGTGGTTCTTGAGCAGTTGAGCAAACTCGGCGAGATGCCAGCGGATGTCGCCGCTGGTCATGCGTTCGACCAGGCTGCGTAGCAGGCCATGTTCCTTGCCCAACTGTATGCACAGGTCTACGTACTGCCGACGCCGTAGCAGTGGGGCGAAAATAGTCTGTTCTTCATGCTGCAGATGCGCTTCCATCTCTTCACGGTTGAATGCTTGCACCATGGCGACGGCTTGAGCCAGGTCGTCATCATTGCCAGCGCGGGCGAACCGGGCAAGCCGTTCGGCGAGTGCCAGGCCCTGACGGTGTTCCGTACTCAGTACGTGCAGCACTCCGCTGCGCCCGAGAACGGATTGCCGGTGTTGGCCGGTTGTGGGCCTTGGATGGTTCGGATTTCTCATGTTTAGGCTCCAGTGCTCGGACTTCGTCTGTCGTGGTCTTCGTGCGGGGCGTTAGTGCTTGTGCGTTATTCGTGGTGTGGTTGGTCGCGTTGGCCTTCCGGTACCGTGGGGTCGGTCCATATAGGGTGGATTCCGGGTGGCCCGTATGTCTCGGGTCGCGTTCACCGTCTGGAAACTCTGCCAATGTGGCAGCTGTTCGCCCCGCCAGGGTCGAAGGCTGCTCGTGGCTACGGTGTGCGCCGTTGCCGGGCACTCCACGCAGTGCGCTGTCACGATTTCCCCGTCGCACCGGCGACGAGTACCTTGAGCATGTTCTGATTGACCCGTATGGCGATCTCACCTTCGGCTGGGGTCAACATGGTGCTGTTGATGACCATGTCGAGGTTGAAGGTCATCAACCAGACGCTCCCGTTCTTGTCTTCGACCATGGCGATCCGACAGGGCATGAAGGCGGCGAAGATCGGATTCAGTTGAATCAGGTTGTGTGCATCGTCGAGATCACAGAACTGGAAGATCTCCAGGTGCCCCGAAACCTTGCCTTGCTTGCGCAGCTGTCGATATATCCTTTGCCGACCCACAAACTTCAGATTGATCTCGGAAGCTTTCGCGATCATCGCGTTTGCCGCTGACTCGGGGGTCACCCCGTTCTGCAGCGTCACTTGCACGATGGATTGCTGTACCTCGGCGACCTCGACGCGAATGGAATCATCCGCCGCCCATAGGGCGGTGGTGAACGCACCTGATACGTACAACGTGGCAAGGAGCAACGGGTGGAGCAGTCTGTTCATGATGTTCACCTGGGTGTGTATTCCAGCGCAGCTATGCATTCAGTTTTGTTCGCTGATTTGGGCGACGGATTCCGGATCGGGCCGAAAATGGATCTCACCTTTGGCCGTGATCTGGAAGTCACCGCGGAGTCCGGCGATCGCGCGCATGTCGCTGAACCGTGGCTCGAGCACGATCTCACCCGACGACGCGACGCGGAATCGTCCCGCAATGCCCGGATCGCTGGGCCGTGGCTCGATCGATGGGCCGGGCGTCTGCGGCGGATCGGCGATCGCCATTCCGGCCATGGCCAGGATGGGCCCGACATCTGTTTCGAACCTGTGCGGCGGCAGTCGGGTTACGAAGGCGATGATGTTGTCTAGGTCAGTGGATGAGAATTCGGTAAACAGGTCGTCATTGGGATCGTCGTCGTGAAATCTCGCTTTGGAGCGAAATCGATCGATCTGATTGAGCAGGTAGCTGGCGTATTGTCCCGCAATCGGCGGGACGCCTTTGTGCGGTTTGCCGTGACCACTGGAGGCGTGGCAACCCTTGCACTCGCGCATGAAGATCTCTTGACCTGACCCGGCATCTCCATCCGGGTACTGAGGAATCTCGGGCAGGCCCATATGGCGGATGTCGAGGTCACCCAGGTACTCGGAGATGTCGTCGATGTCCTTGTCTGACATTGCCGTTATCTGTGACGTGACGACCATCGGCGCGTACTCGCGTGTTCCATCGCGGTAGTAGCGCATCTCTTTGGCGATGTATTCTTTCGGTAACCCGGCAAGTCGGGGTGACATCATGCCCGGGGTGCCCTGACTGTATTGCCCGTGGCACAGCGCACAGGTCTTGTTGATTCGTTTTGCATTCTCCAGATCCAGCGCCGTGGCGGAGCAGGGCAGCAGCAGGAGCCATATCAACATTCTCATGCGCGCGTTCCTCCTTGGGTTGTTGAGGCGCAATGGCCGTCAGTGATGCCGCGACCTTCGGCGGGCTTTGTCGTCAGAGGGATGTAGCAAGGAGCGAACCAGAATCCGTTGCTGCCCCGCAGATGGCGCGTGCAGAAACGGTTAGTCATTGAATAACAGGCGTTTATTGTTCGCGTGTTGGCAGCGGCGATGGCCGTCCCCAAGTTGCCGGGCCATCTGCCGCGGCCCGTCGCTCTGCAATTCCTGCCAAGTTGTCAGAAGGCGCGCCGGCCCGGACGACGTGTGCGGTAGCGGGTGTTACGGCGACAGCGGGTGGCCGGCGTGCGACACGCGGCCCTCAGTCAGCGTCCTTGAAGGGTGTCGACCAGACGACCCAGATCGTAGTCCCAGCGCGAATCGCTGAGTTCGACTGCGTTGCGTCGGGCCAGTGGCCGCAATACCTGCGGCAGCTCTGATTCCGCCGGCATCGGTGTGCCGCCGAGGAGGACCGGCACGATGCGCTTGTCCTGTTTCAGCGCGGTGATGATTTCGAGGCGGACGATGTCGTGCGGGTCCTCGATCCGCACCCGGCCTTCGTCGTCGGTCAGCGACAGCCAGCGGTCGCCGATCAGGACCAGCACGGTGTCGACCGCTTCCAGCGAGCGTTCGATCCGGCCGACGAAATCCTCGCCCGGTGCGATGTCGCGGAAGTCGATGAAGACATGGTCGGCACCAAACACCTCGCTCAACCGTTCCTGCACGATGCGCGCATACGCTGCCGTGTCACGGCGCCGGTAGCTGATGAAGATGGCGGGGTTCCCGGCTGCGTGAACCTGGCGGTCAGCGCCACCAAACAGGGTTGTGCCCTTGTCCGGCGGTGTCACCAGCATGTCATCGACATAGTGCAACGACATGCGCAGTGCCTTGAAGGTGACGATGCGCCCGAGGTACGCAAGGCCGGCAGTGGCCACGACGATTGCCAGCACCAGCGGCAGATTGTTCAGGGGTACCGGCACCAGGGTCAGCAGGAAGATCCAGTAGGCGACGAAGAACAGCAGGCCGGCACGGTTGTCGCCGGTCGGCCAGAACGAATTGTCGGCAAAGGCGGCCGCGACCTCGGGCAATGCCGCTTCACCGCCCTTGCGGTTCTTCGGCCATGCCGATGCCGGGAAAAACTCGAGCAGGAAGTCGCCGATGGAACGCTCACCGCGATCGCCGCCGACACCCAGCTGGGGCAGCAGCTTGACCAGTGCCGGCAGCGCGACGACCGCAAGCGCGACCAGCCATGCCAGGGGCATGATCAGCTGGCTCGGCAGCGGGAACAGCTCGCCGAAATCCAGCGCATCGGGCGACAGGCTCAGAAACTCCGGCTCGCTGCGCGCGTTTGCAATCAACACGCCGTAGCGGCTCAGGAAGATGGCGCCGCCGGCGACCATCAGCGCGCGTACCTGGGTATTGAAGGCGCGATGCGCAGCGCGAAAACCGAAGCAGCGGTTCACATCCGCGACATCGATCTGGAAGTAGCTCGCCTCTTCACCGGCGGCCACCCAGCGCCGCTGGTAGACGTTGCGCAGGAAGAAACGGTTGTGCCGGTAGAACAGGATGATCGCCAGCAGGCCGATGAAGACCAGGCAGAACTGGGCGGTCGCGGCGGTGAACACCAGTACCAGGTTTTCCCCCATGCTGATGCTGTCGTCCACCTCGAACATGTTGATCCAGCTCGGCCAGCTCGATTCCTTGCCCAGGTAGGTGTCGAGTACGAACGGTGCATCGAGCAGGTGGATGACCAAGGTGGCCAGGAATGCCGACCACAGGTTGGCTGGCGCGAGAACCCGCTGCCTCAGCCTGTCGTAGACGATCCGACGCGCTGCATCGCTGCTGACCAGTTCGACGATCGGCGGCAGTGTCGTTGCAGGCCACGGCTGTGTCACCGGTATAACGCCCGATGCCAGACGCCGGAAAGCCCAAAGCAGCAATGGCACTGCCGGTGCCAGCACCCACAGGTGTGCATCCAGGTAACCGACATGTTCGCCGATCGTCCACAGCGCCCCGATCTGCTGTGCGACCAGCATCGGCAGGGCGCCGACTGCGAACGCGACGAGGTAGTCGATCCATTGTCTGCGATCGAGCAGCCGGATCAGGATGCGCGACGCAGCGCGCGGGTGAGGGTCTTGCGTGTCGTTGCTCATCATCGGTGTCACTTTCGCTTCAACACAACCGGTAGCAGCGGATGAGCAACATAGCACCAAACGCGTTGCATATGACCCATCCGCGCCTTCATCCATCATCGGCCGGCACAGCCGGCCCTACGAGGTGTCCCCACGCTTGGCTGGCGCGTAGGTCGGGCTGTGCCCGACATCTTCTTTCCGGTCTTGCGCGGCGGTCATCACTGCGCTCCATTCACGGCGCGCGTCGCAAGCAAACTAAAAAGGGGGCGCGAGGCCCCCTTGCTGTCATCGTGAGGATGGCAGCGATCAGAGCATCGGCACGATCAGCAGTGCGACGATGTTGATGATCTTGATCAGCGGGTTGACGGCCGGGCCGGCGGTGTCCTTGTACGGAT
>JAGRHE010000176.1 GCA_020445165.1 Gammaproteobacteria bacterium | reverse complement strand
GGCCGTAGGCCGCGAGTTCACGCGCGCCGGAAACCGCGAGAAGCGCAGGGAACCCCTCGTCGCAGACGAGGGGCAAGTCGTCGGGGGCCTTTTTCTTTGCCTTCTTTCTTTTGGGCAAGCAAAAGAAAGAAGGGCGGGTGCGCGCCGCCGCGCGCCTTCATAACCAACCCGCGCGACAGCGCAATCAATACCAAACCCATCGACACGGCGATCCACACACCACTCCCAGCCACTCCGGTGTAATGTACACAGCATGCTGAGAATCCTGCGCCGCTTCACCCTGCTGGTCATCGCCTTGCTGATCCCTTTCTACGCCGTGTCCTTCACCGAGTCGCTGACTGTGCCCCCGGCATGGCGCGAGATCGGCATCGGTGACGACCATGCCTCGGTCAGGAACCGACTGCGCGCGAGCGGCATGGCCGACAACCAGTGCGAATGGCTGGTCGTGCGCGACTCGGTGCGCTGCACCCTGGTCGGCCGTCACCATGCGGCCGGAATCGAGGTCTTTTTCGATCGACCGGGCAGCGCGGCGCGGGTCGCCGAGGTGCACATCCACGAACCGCGCTACACCGGTCCCTTTCACCTGCATGCCCGGTTGCGCAATGCGTCCGGTTGAGGTGCTGCCGGTGCGGTGGCGATGCGTGCGATAATCGCCCCATCACCGACCAGTCCCATACGATGTTCAGGATTTCCCGACGCCCCAAAAGTCGCGCTGTGCGCGAACCGCGCTGGACGCGCCTGTCGTCGCGCCGCCTGTCCGGCTGCGATGCGGCCACGCATGCCTGGCTGAGCGATCCCGGGTCGCTGACGCGCTCGATCATCGCCAGCTGCAAGCGTGCCCGGTTCGCGGTCGAGCTGGTGGGGCAGGCGCCGGGCTGTGCCCTGCCGAGCGAGGCCGTTCTGCTGGATGCCGGCAAGGCCCGTGCGATGCTGGTGCGCGAGGTTCGGCTGAACTGCGGCCGCAAGGCCTGGGTCTATGCGCGCACGCTGATTCCGCAAAGCAGTCTGCGCGGCCCGGCCCAGGTCCTGACCCGGCTTGGACGCCGCCCGCTGGGGGAAGTGCTGTTTTCGGATCCGACCACGCGTCGGCTGCGGGTCGAGGTCGCCCGGATCACGCCGCGCCACCGGCTGTTTGCGGCTGCAACCGCGCATGCCAAGCGCAAACCCGACCAGATCTGGGGGCGCCGCACCCTGTTCGAATACGGCGGCGAGCGCATCCTGGTCAACGAGCTGTTCCTGCCCGCCATCGGGGCCCTGCGGCCATGAGCCTGTCGTCGGGTGCCGGCCTGTCGACGGGTTGGCGTGAACGCCTGGGCCATTACTGGCGGTTGGTTCGGGCCGACCGGCCGATCGGAATCTTTTTGCTGCTGTGGCCGGCGTTATGGGCGCTGTGGATCGCTGCCGACGGTATCCCGCCGGCCTGGACGCTGCTGGTGTTCGTGCTCGGCACCGCGCTCATGCGCTCGGCGGGCTGCGCCATCAATGACTATGCCGATCGCGATTTCGATGCCCATGTCGAGCGCACGGCACAACGCCCACTGGCCACCGGGGCGGTCACGGCGCGCGAGGCGATCGGGGTGTTCGTTGTCCTGAGCCTGCTGGCTTTCCTGCTGGTGCTGACCCTCAACTGGTTGACCATTGCCCATTCCTTCATCGCTGTCGCACTCGCCGCGGTCTACCCCTTCACCAAGCGCTACACGCATATGCCGCAACTGGTACTGGGCATGGCGTTCGGTTGGGCGGTGCCGATGGCGTTCACGGCCTTGCAGGACCAAATTCCGGCGGTAGCCTGGGTTCTGTTCGTCGCGACCGTGGTCTGGGCACTGATCTACGACACGCTGTATGCCATGGTCGACCGCGAAGACGACGTCAAGATCGGGATCAAGTCGACGGCGATCCTGTTCGGCCGCCACGACCGCCTGGTCGTCGGCCTGTTGCAGCTGGTGATGCTGGCACTGCTGTGGCAGGCCGGTGAACTGGCCGGGCGCGGTGCCTGGTACGGCCTCGGCCTGGCAGTCGCAGCCGCGCTGTTCGGCTACCAGCAGTGGCTGATCCGGGGGCGTGAACGCGCGGCCTGTTTCAAGGCCTTCCTGAACAATCATTATGTCGGTATGGCGATCTTCGCCGGCCTGTTGGTCGACTACCTCGCCGGTGGCGCCGGATGATTGCCGTGCGCCTGCTGTTTTGGCTGCTGCTGTTGACGCCGGCTCTGCTATGGGGCTGGTTCGCCCTGCACGAGCCGCCACGCGCGCTGACCCTGGACAACGGCGCGCAGCTGCAATGGGGTGACTGCTGGTTCGAGCATCCATGGTGGCGACCGGTGCATTGCGGCTGGATGACCACGGCACCGGAGGTGGATGCGGTGCCGCCGAGCTTCGCCTTGCCGGTGGTTTACATCCCGCAGTACGTTTGGCGTCGCAATGGTCCGCCGATCCAGTACATCGCCGGCGGACCGGGTGGATCGGCCTGGCTCGACGAGGGCGAAATGGACTTCTGGCTGGATTGGGCCGACCAGGCCGGCTGGCCGGGCGACCTGGTGCTCTACGATCAGCGCGGTGTGGGATTGTCGCAACCCATGTTCGACTGTCCCGAACTGCATGATCTGCGGCGGGAGTTACTGCCATTGCCGCTGCCGACTGAAGAGGCCTATCGCCGGGTGCGTGAGGCGACCCGCGCCTGTCACGACCGCTTGCGCGGCGACGGGATTGACCTGGCCCGATTCACCACCCGTCACAACGCAGCCGATGCCATCGACCTGATGCGCACCATGGGACTGGCGCACTGGAGCCTGTATGGGGTCTCGTATGGCACGCGAGTGGCGATGGAGGTGCTCCGCCAGGCGCCGCAAGAGGTCCACGTCGCTGTGCTCGATTCGCCCTATCCACCGCAGGTGAATGCTGAATTGGCCGACGCCTGGCTGTTGCAGCGTTCGTTCGAATTGTTTGCTCGGATCTGTGAACTCGCCGCCGACTGCAAGCAGACACCCGAGGAACTCGAGGGATGGCTGAACGAGGCGTTCGCCCGCGTCGCGCGCGAGAAGATCCGCGTGAGTGTGCCCGACCCGGCGACCGGTCGCGACCTCGCCGTCGTCTACGATGATGAGGACCTCGCCTGGCTGTTGTTCGAGGCCATGTACCAGTGGGAGATGCTGCCGGCCCTGCCGGACAGCGTGCGTGCATTGGCCGAGGGCCGGCTCGACAATGCGATGCGTTCGCTGATCCGCGACAGCGTCGACACCCTGCTCGATGATTCGATCAGCGACCCGGTGGCCAGTTCGGTCGATTGTCACGACACCGGGGCGGTAGATCAGCGAGATGCGCAGCGGCAACTCGAACTGTTCCCGCGCACAGCAAAGATCAAGCGTTTCGACTGGCAGTACCACGTCTGTCGCTACTGGGCCTCGGGCGAGGCAGCGGCCGATTTTCGCGCGCCGGTCGAATCCGACGTGCCGACCCTGATTCTGGCCGGTGAGTTCGATCCGGTAACGCCGCCCGAGTGGGCCGAATCGGCCGCTCTGGGTCTGGCGAAGGGAACCGTGTTCGTGTTTCCGGCGATCGGACACGGCGTACTCGACAGCCATGTGTGCGCGGCCGAACTGGTGCGCGAATTCCTTGCCCGGGGCGATGTCTCGCGCCCGCCCGCTTGCCTCGCGCGCCTGTAGTTTTTCTGTACAAGGTTCCCGCCAGGGGCGCTTTGGGCTTGATTCTGCGGGCGGGTTAGGCTAAAAACCCGCGGCCTTAGCAACGTGCGGAGTCAGACAAGCATGACAGTGGAACTGCCGGAAGGTTACGAGCCCAGCCCCGACGAGGAGTACATGAATCCGCAACAGCTGGAGTACTTCCGCCGTCAGCTGCTGCGTTGGCGCGAGGAACTGATGACCGAGGCGCAGGAAACGCTCGACAATCTCCGCGACAAGTCCTACCAGGAAGTCGGCGACGAGGCTGACCGCGCCAGCCGCGAGAGCGAGCATGGCCTGGAGCTGCGCACCCGCGACCGCTATCGCAAGCTGCAGCGCAAGATCGAGCAGGCGCTCGAGCGCATCGATGACGGCAGCTACGGCTACTGCGAAGATACCGGTGAGCCGATCGGCGTGATGCGTCTGAAGGCGCGGCCGATCGCCACGCTGACCATCGACGCCCAGGAACGCCGCGAAATGAAAGAGCGCGTTCTCGCCGACCGCTGATTCCCGTTGACGCCGCCGGATGCCGCGGCGGTGTCGCAAGCCCATCCAGGCCACTGGTGCCGGACGACCGCAGGCGGATCTGAACCCTTGCCTGATGCCTACGGTCCACGTGTCGCCGGTGTCCGTGCGACCGCCCAGATCTCGATCTCTTGTACGCCGGCACGGCGCAGCGTGGCGCTGATTTCGTTCACCGTTGCTCCGGTGGTGACGACATCGTCGACGAGCGCGACATGTTCCGGCAGGCGGCCGCGGCAACTGAACACACCACGCAGGTTGCGTTGCCTGTGGGCACGATCCAGTTCGCGCTGATGGGCGGCGCTACGGATGCGCTCCAGGTGCCCGGCCGACCATGGAATCCCGAGCTGGCAGCTGAGCCATCGGGCCAGTTCGCTGGCCTGGTTGTAGCCGCGCCGACGCAATCCCGACGGGTCCATCGGCACCGGTAGCAGCAGCGCTGGCCGACAGTCGCTGTAGCTGACCGCGGCCAGCAGTTCGCTCGCCAGAATCCGTCCCAGGTCGAGGCGGGCGTGATACTTGAAGCGTGCGACCAGGTCGCTGACCGGCGCCTGGTAGAGCAGTGGTGCGAGCACCCGCTCGTAATCCGGGCTTTTGGCCTGGCACGCCGCGCACAGGCTGCCAGCAGGCGCCGCCCCCGGCAGCGGCAGTGCGCAACGCCGGCAGGGATTCAGGTTGCGAGGCAGCGCCGCCTTGCAACTTTGGCACAGGCCATCGGCCCGGGCGCGGCACAGCGCACACTGGTTGCCGATGAGTTGGTCAAAAAATGGCCACATGTTCACTATTGAAGTCCTTTTCAGTTGACAGTGGATAGCGGCGCCATACCATGGCGCTTTCGTCCGCAGCAGTAGAGGATTCGCCCGATGTCAGCCGAGCCTGTCGAGCCAGGTCAAACATCCCGCATCGTCACTGGACGGTCGTCGCGCTTTGCCGCGATGCAGATGGACCTGGGCAACCTGGTCAGCATGTTGTTGCCGCCGCTGCCGCTGCTGTGGTTCGGCGGTTCGATGCTGATCTACGCGCTGCATCGGCACCACCCGAACCCGAAAGTCGGGGAGTACACGCAGCGCGCTGCCTACCGCTTTTATGCCGTCATGGGTGCGATCATCCCGATCGGCACCTTTTTCCCCGGTCGCGGTATCACCTCGTGGTTGATCGCCTGGGGCGTCGGGCTGGCCGTGATCATACCCTGGTCGTTGTGGTCGATCGCACGCATACGCAAAGAACACTGGCCGGACATCGAGGTGCCGGTTGAAACACCGGATGTCGAGGAGAACCCATCATGAACGTCGATACCGCCCCGTCGGTCGTGCGCAACGACTGGTCGCTGGAAGAGATACGCGGCCTGTTCGCGCTGCCGTTCAATGACCTCCTGTTCGAGGCACAGCGTGTGCATCGTGCGCATTTCGATGCCAACCAGGTCCAGGTCAGCACCCTGCTGTCGATCAAGACGGGTGCCTGCGCCGAGGA
>JAGRHE010000175.1 GCA_020445165.1 Gammaproteobacteria bacterium | reverse complement strand
CGAGTTGCCACAGGTGCAGCCAGACGTCGAGCAGTTCGAGTTCAAGCACGATGCCTTCGAAGGCTTCGGTGGCGAGCCGCCGGCAGAGGCCGAGGCGGGTGCGGCCGGTCTTGCTGACGACAACAAGCCGTTCGTGCGTGCCGATCCGAAGGTCGGTCGCAATGATCCCTGCCCGTGTGGTTCCGGCAAGAAATACAAGCACTGTCACGGCAGGCTGAGCTGATTTCGGCGCTGCGGCACGACCCGGCCAGCCGTGGCCGGGCGCTGCTGCACGGCGCAACAAGATGTTGTTTACATGCCTGCGAGGTGTGATGTGACCTTAGTCCTCATTGCCGCTCAACAAACAGGGCTGCACCCGTGACCGCTATACCTGGAGTCCGACTCGCCACTGCCGCCGCGGGCATTCGCTACGCGGGGCGCACCGACGTTCTGTTGATCGAACTCGCGGAAGGCGGCAGTTGTGCGGCAGTGTTCACGCGCAACGCATTCTGCGCCGCGCCGGTGACCGTGGCGCGCGAGCACCTGGCCAAGGGATCGGTGCGTTTCCTGCTGATCAATGCCGGCAACGCCAACGCCGGTACCGGTGCTCCAGGTCTGCGTGCGGCGCGTGAAACCTGTCGCCTGCTGGCCGGTATGGCCGGTTGCGCGCTGGAGCAGGTATTGCCGTTTTCGACCGGCGTGATCGGGAATGACCTGCCGGTCGAGCGTTTCCCGCCCGTCATCCCGGGGCTGTTGCAGTCGCTCGAAGAAGACCGTTGGGAAGTCGCCGCCAAGGCGATCATGACCACCGATACGGTGCCCAAGCTGGCCACGCGTACCGTGCAGCTGGACGCGGGTGAGGTCCATGTGACCGGTATCGCCAAGGGCTCGGGCATGATCTGTCCGGACATGGCGACCATGCTCGGTTACGTGGCGACCGACGCCGCGGTGCCCAACGCGCTGTTGCATCGCATGCTTGTTGAAGCGGTCGACACCTCGTTCAACCGGATCACCGTCGACGGGGATACCTCGACCAACGATGCCTGTGTGCTGATGGCCAGCGGCAAGTCAGGCGTGCTGGTCGACAGCTACGAATCCGACGACGGCAAGCGCCTGCGCGCCGCCGTGAGCGAAGTGTGTGCCGAGCTGGCCGAGATGATCATTCGTGACGGCGAGGGTGCCACCAAGCTGATCCGGATCCGCGTCGAGTCGGCCGGCAACGACGACGAGGCGGCCGCGGTTGGCTACGCCGTCGCTCACTCACCACTGGTGAAGACCGCCCTGTTCGCATCCGATCCGAACTGGGGCCGGATACTGGCCGCGGTCGGTCGCGCCGGGGTCAGCGAACTGGATGTCGACCGCGTCCGGATCTGGCTGGATGATGTCGCCATCGTCGAGCATGGCGGTCGGCATCCCGATTACACCGAGGCCGCTGGAAAGGACGTGATGCAGCGCAGCGAGATTCAGATCCGCATCGACCTGGGACGCGGTCAGGCAGCCACCGAGGTGCTCACCTGCGACCTGTCGTACGATTACGTGAAGATCAACGCCGACTATCGTTCGTGAGATGACGCAACGTCGAACCGTGCCCGGCGCCCGGAGCCGCAAACACCATGTCCGAACCGGCAAGCGGTGACGTGATGCACGTCGCGGCTGCGGCCCTGTGCGCCGCGGATGGGCGCATCCTGCTGACCCAACGTCCGCAGGCAGCCCACCAGGGCGGGCTGTGGGAGTTTCCTGGCGGCAAGCTCGAAGCGGGGGAAAGCGTAGAGCATGCCCTGCGCCGCGAACTGCACGAAGAACTCGGTATCGATCTCGTCCGTCATCGGCCGCTGATCCGGATTACGCACCATTACCCTGACCGCAGCGTGTTGCTCGATGTACATCGGGTCGATGCATGGCAGGGCGAGCCGCATGGCCGCGAGGGACAACCGCTGGCATGGGCCTTACCGCAACAGCTCGATGACTACCCGATGCCGGCCGCCGACGTTCCCATCGTCATGGCACTGCAGTTGCCGGTGACCTACCTGATCACGCCGCCGAAGCTGGAAGACGAAACGCGTTTTCTAACTGCCCTGGAGGCGAGCCTCGCGCAGGGCGTCCGCCTGGTCCAGCTGCGCCTGTTCGATCTGCCGCAGGCAAGGCTGCGTGCAATCGGTACCCGGGTCTGTGATCTGTGCCACGCCAGCGCGGCCCGTGTCCTGCTCAATGGTGACCTCGATACCCTGCATGCGATCGGGGCAGACGGTCTGCACCTGAGCAGTCGCCAGCTGCAGCAACTCGAAGGACGGCCACTGCCCGCAGGGCAGTTGCTGGCGGCGTCCTGTCACAACCCCGAAGATCTGCGCAAGGCGGTCGCGATAGACGCGGATTTCGCATTGCTGTCGCCGGTCTTGCCGACTCGCAGTCACCCGGATGCCGAGCCGCTTGGCTGGGTGCGGTTCAAGGACTGGGTCGATGCTGCAAGCCTGCCGGTTTACGCGTTGGGCGGTATGTCGCCGGAGCTGCTCGAGGATGCCTGGCGCCACGGTGCGCAGGGTATCGCCGGTATCCGTGGACTCTGGTCTGGTTCCGCGTGAGCCGCAGCGGGCGTTACTGGATATTCTTCGTCATCGTCGCCACTGGGCTCGCGCTGAGCTGGTCACAGGTCGGGCGCAAGACCGAACGGGTGCTCGGCGAGCGCGCCCTGGTCTACCTTGTCAACGACGCTGACTGTCGTCCCCTGCAGGCGCCGTGCGCAGCCGTCGCGCATGACCGGGCTATGGTGCTTGGCCCGTCTGCCAGTGGACTGTTGCTTAAATCCACCGGCATCGAGCGCGCTGCGGTTTCGTCGGTGAGAGCGCAGCTCGTCGATGTCGACGGCGAAGAACTCACCCGGCGGGCGTTGATCACCAGGCCGGATGGCTGGTACCTGCCGATGCCGCAGCCGGCTGCAGCACGTGTGCGCATCCTGCTGGAGACCGCGAGCGACACCACGGCTGCGGAGTTTCCTTTGTTCGCGGGTGTCAGCGCTCGTTGACGTCGGGTGGGGCCGGATCGCCCGGGATCCGGTGTTCTTCGCTCAGCCACTCGCCCAGGTCGATCAACTTGCAGCGTTCACTGCAGAACGGGCGCCAGCGCGACTGCCCGGTCCAGGCGACCGCTTTGCCGCAGGTCGGGCAGGCGACTTCGATCGGTGCAGACTCACTCATGCCGAATCAGATCATGCACACGCTGAGAGCGAAATCGACATCCTGATCGACCTGCGCCGGATGCTGCCAGTCGACACAATCCATGAAGCGCACGCTGAAGCGATGTTTGCCACCGCTGATCTCGGCGAACATGCCATCGGCCGAGGGCAGGGTGACGCGCACCAGTTGTGCGGCGACATTGCCCGGCAGAGACTTCTGGTAGAAGCCGCTCACTGCCTGTTCATGGGTTGGTACCGCGCTGCTGCGGATCAGTCCGAGCAGCAGGGTGACGGCCTGGCGCACCGGCGCGACATCGTCACGCCACTCGGCCAGCTGCTGGGTCCGGGCCTCGTGCGGCATCTGCAGCCAGTAATGATACTGCGGCAGGTCGAAATCGAAGGCGCCGCCGGGGATGCTGCTGCGTTGCTGGATGCTGCTGAGAAAATCGTTGCTGCGCAGCGATTGCCCCAGTTGTCCGTTGACATCGCGCACGCCCTGGCAAGACGTGACCAGCTCGTGAAGTACCCGCTGCAGCCGGTCGGTGTCGACGCTCGGACTATTGGCCATGCGCGCCAGTGACTGGCGATAGCGCTCGAGCTCCTTGAGCAATTCCGACTTGATATCGGCGCGCGCCAACACGTTGGCGATATCCAACAGCGAGGAAACGGCCGCGCGCGCGTGCCATTCCTGCGCATGCGGGATATGGAAGTCGAACTGCTCGAACAGGTGCGACAGGCGCAGCCAGGTGCGGCACTTCTCACTCAGCGGATGCTCGAATACGGTGGTCTCGGCCAAAAGCCCGTCCTTGAAGGTCAGTGCAGTTCAATATTGTCGACCAGCAGGCACCGCCGGGTAAAGCGTCAGCGAATCAATGTTGGACCTGTTCCATGTATTTCCGGTGCAGATGCGCCACCGCGGCGTGCAATTGTGCGAGCGTCCCATCGTTGACGATCAGGTCGTCTGCGGCCTGGACACGTTGCTCGCGGGTAACCTGCGCAGCGAGGATTGCATCGATTTCGGCAGCGTCGATTCCGCTGCGCGCGGCCACGCGCGCGCGCTGGACCGCAACCGGCACGTCGATCACGAGGACGCGGTCGACCAGTGACTGCTGGCCAGTCTCGAGCAGCAGGGGAATCACAAAAACGACGTAGGGCGCGTTGCTGTCGGCGGCGCGCGCTAGCATGGCGCTGCGGATGCGCGGGTGGAGGATTGCTTCGAGCTGGCGACGCGCGCCTGGATCGGCGAATACCCGGGCCCGCAGTGCAGCGCGGTCGAGCCGGCCGTCCGAATCGAGTACTGCATCACCGAAGGTGGCGACGATTTCCTGCAGCGCCGGCTGACCCGGTTGTACCAGCTCCCGGCTGAGCAGGTCGGTGTCGATGACCTCGGCGCCGAGCTCGGCGAAGTGGTCACTGGCCGCAGTCTTGCCGCTGCCGATGCCACCGGTCAGGCCGATCTTCAGCATTCAGCCGAGGCCGGCCAGCTGCAGGTAACTGCGGTTGATCTGCTCGCCCCACAGCAAGGCCACCAGTCCGGCGGCGGCAAGGTAGGGGCCGAAAGGTATCGGTATCTGGCGGTCACGGCCACGTACCACGATCAGCGTGATACCGACCACGGCACCGAGCAGCGACGACAGCAGCACCACCAGTGGCAGCAACTGCCAGCCGAGAAAGGCGCCGAACACGGCCAGTAGCTTGAAGTCGCCATAGCCCATTCCTTCGCGTCCGGTGATCAGGCGGAACACCTGGAACACCAGCCACAAAGACAGGTAGCCGGCGGCCGCGCCGATCACGGCCGAGGTCAGGTCGGTGAACATGCCGTTGATGTTGACCAGCAGGCCGAGCCAGACCAGGGGAAGCGTGAGCTGGTCGGGCAGCAGCTGCTCGTCGAGATCGATTACGGTCAAGGTGATCAGTGTCCACACCAGGACCAATGCCACCAGTGCTGTCGATGTCGCGCCGAAGTGCAGGGCAACCAGTAGGCTGAGCAGACCGGTTACGCCCTCGATGATCGGGTAACGCACCGAAATCGGAGTCTTACAGTTGCTGCAGCGCCCCCGCAACAGCAGGTAGCTCAGTACCGGTATGTTCTCCCAGGCGCGGATGCCGTGACCGCACTGCGGGCAGGTCGATGGTGGATGGATCAGGTAATCCAGGCCGAACAGGCGGTTGCTGACCGGCTCGACCGGTTCACCATGCAGGTCGGCGCAGCTCGCGGCCAGCTCGTCGTGCATGTGGCGCGGCAGGCGCAGAATCACGACGTTCAGAAAGCTGCCGACCACCAGCCCAAGCAACAGGGCGGCATAGGGTGCCAGCGTGCTGAACACCGGGTCTGCTGCAGGCACCAGTCAGCTTCCGGAGACGACCGAACCGAGCTGGAAGATCGGCAGATAGAGCGCGATGACCAGGCCACCGATCACGGTGCCGAGAACAACCATGATCAGCGGTTCGAGCAGGCTGCTCAGCGCATCGACCGCGTTGTCGACCTCTTCCTCGTAGAAGTCAGCGACCTTGGACAGCATGTCATCGAGCGCACCCGA
>JAGRHE010000174.1 GCA_020445165.1 Gammaproteobacteria bacterium | reverse complement strand
TGGCCAGCGCGGCCTGGCCACCAAGTACCTGAGCGAGGAGATCGACGCGAAGTGCGATCCACTCGGTCCGGACAACAAACTGATCATGACCACCGGACCGCTGACCGGCACCATGGCTTCGACCGGCGGTCGTTACTCGGTCGTCACCAAGAGCCCATTGACCGGCGTCGTCGCCTGTTCCAATTCCGGTGGGTTCATCGGTGCCGAGATGAAGAATGCCGGTTGGGACATGATCATTTTTGAAGGCAAGTCGCCGCAGCCGGTCTACCTGTACATCGAAAACGAGAACGCCGAACTGCGTTCTGCGGCCGATCTGTGGGGCAAATCTGTCTGGGAAGCCGATGAACTGCTGCACAAGAAGCACCAGGATCCGCAATTGCGTGTCGCCTGTATCGGGCGTTCGGCTGAACAGGGCTGCCTCTATGCGGCCGTGGTCAACGATCTGCACCGTGCGGCCGGACGTTCCGGGGTCGGTACCGTGATGGCATCGAAGAACCTCAAGGCAGTGGCGATTCGCGGCACGCTGGGCGTCGGAAATATCAAGGATCCGAAGGCCTTCATGCAGGCGGTCAACGACGGTAAGGCGGTGTTGGCCGAGAACGCGGTGACCGGCCAGGGCCTGCCAACCTACGGTACCCAGGTGCTGATGAACGTCATCAACGGCATGGGTGCAATGCCGACTCGCAACATGCGCGAGGTACAGTTCGAGGGTGCCGAGAAGATTTCCGGCGAGGCGATGCACGAGCCGCGCAAGAGCGACGGCAAACCCAACCTGACCACCAATGCCGGCTGTTTTGGCTGCACCATCGCCTGCGGGCGCATCTCGACCGTCGACAGGGGGCATTTCAGTGTCGAGAACAAGCCTGAGTACTGGGGTAATTCCGGTGGTCTCGAGTACGAGGCGGCTTGGGCGCTTGGGTCGGACACGGGAGTCGACGACCTCGATGCACTGACCTACGTGAACTTCCTGTGCAACGAAGACGGCATGGATCCGATCTCGTTCGGTGCAACTGTCGCGGCGGCGATGGAGTTGTTCCAGGAAGGTGCCATCACGACCGAGCACACCGGCGGCATCGACCTGAGCTTCAACCGCGCGGACACTCTGGTGAAGTTGGCCGAGTTGACCGCGAAGGGTGAGGGTTTCGGCAGGGACATCGGTCTCGGTTCCAAACGGCTGTGTGAGAAGTACGGTCGACCGGAGCTGTCGATGACGGTCAAGGGCCAGGAATTCCCGGCCTACGATCCGCGTGGAATCCAGGGCATGGGCCTGGCCTACGCGACATCCAACCGTGGTGCCTGCCATCTGCGCGGCTACACGGTCGCATCCGAGGTGCTGGGCATCCCGGTCAAGACCGATCCGCTGGCCACCGAAGGCAAGGCCGAACTGGTCAAGGCCTTCCAGGATGCCACCGCAGCCGTCGATTCAGCGGGACTGTGCGTGTTCACGACCTTCGCCTGGAGCCTGGAGAACATCGCGCCGCAGGTCGATGCGGCTTGTGAAGGAGACTGGAGCGTCGACAAGATGCTCGAAGTTGGTGAACGGATCTGGAACCTGGAACGCGACTTCAACATGCGTGCCGGCATGACCGCCGACCAGGACACCTTGCCCAAGCGCCTGCTCAAGGACGCTGCCAATGTCGGCCCGGCCAAGGGTCGGGTCAACGATCTCGACAAGATGCTGCCCGAGTACTACGCGCTGCGTGGCTGGACTGCAGATGGTCAGATCACGCCCGAGACACGTGCCCGATTCGGACTCTGACTCCGGCCCTGACCGGCACTGCGTCCCGCGTGGACGCGGTGCCGAACCGAACTCGAACAAGTCTTCATGAGGGGCTGTCCATGCAGTACCTGATAATCGGTGCAGGTCCGGCCGGCGTGAACGCCGCCGAGGCACTGCGCAAGATCGACACCGACGCCGGTATCCGAATCATCGGCGACGAACCCGAACCGCCGTACTCGCGCATGGCGATTCCGTACCTGCTGATGGACAACATCGACGAGCAGGGTACCCACCTGCGTGAGCGCAAAGATCATTTCGCCGATCTCGGCATTGAGGTCTCGCGCGGGCGGGTCGCGACGATCGAGCCTGCCGCACACCGGGTGACGCTCGAAGACGGCTCGCCCGTCGCCTACGACCGCCTGCTGATTGCCACCGGCTCACACCCGGCCCATCCGCCGATCCCCGGCATCGATGGCGACAATGTGACCAGTTGCTGGACCCTGGCCGATGCGCGACGCATCCTCGATCGAGCTGCCAGCGGCAGCCGGGTGGTGCTGATCGGCGCCGGCTTCATTGGCAGCATCGTGCTCGAGGCACTGGCCCAGCGTGGCGTGAAGCTGAGCGTGGTGGAGCAGGGCGAGCGGATGGTGCCGCGCATGATGGGCCGGGAAGCCGGCGGCCTGCTCAAGCGCTGGTGTGAGTCCAAGGGTGTCGCCGTGCATACCGGCGTCGGAGTTGAATCGATCGACGCCAGCGGTGTGCAGCTCGCCGACGGTACCCGGCTCGATGCCGATCTGGTGATCACCGCGACCGGGGTCAAGCCGAATGTCGGTTTCCTCGATGGCAGCGGTATCAAGGTCGAGCAGGGCATCCTGGTCGATCGCCATTTCCGGACCAGTGTCAACGACATCTTCGCGGCCGGCGATGTTGCCCAGGGCCTGGATTTCTCGACCGGCGGCTACGCGGTGCACGCGATCCAGCCGACTGCGACCGATCATGGTCACCTGGCGGCCCTGAACATGAGCGGTCGTGCAGCGGCTTACGAAGGCTCGGTCAACATGAACGTGCTCGATACGCTCGGCCTGCTGTCTTGCTCGTTCGGTTTGTGGGAAGGCGTCGATGGCGGTGACCAGGCCGAACTCTACGCGCCGGACGACTGGCGTTACCTGTCGCTGCAGTTCGACGGAGAGCGCCTCATCGGTGCCAATGCGGTCGGCCTGTCGCAGCATGTCGGCGTTCTGCGTGGTCTGATCCAGCGTCGAACCCAGCTGGGAGCGTGGAAGCAGCGCCTGATGCAGGATCCGACCCGGATCATGGAAGCCTACCTGGCCACAACCGAGGTGGTTTGAAGGCGATGCAGGTACATCTGGAGCTCTACGCATCGTTGATGCAGTACCTGCCCACGCAGGCGCAACGCCACCGTGTCACGCTCGAGATACCCGCAGGCAGCAGCGCCCACGATGTACTCGATCGTTGTGCCGTGCCGCATGAAAAGGCGCACCTTGTTCTGAAAAACGGTGTCTTCATGCACCAGCCGGAACGCGATGCGCCGACACTCGAACAGGGTGATGTGATCGCAGTCTGGCCCCCGGTGGCCGGTGGATGACCGACCAACCGGCGCCCATCGAACTGGAGATGGGTTACAGTCCGGTTGAATTCGCCCGCGTGTTGCCGCGTGCGATGCGCGATTGGCAGGTCAGCGGCCAGTCGACTCACTGGTCGGTGTCCGATCGCGCCGGCATGCAACTGGCCACGATCGCGCTGGATCCTCGACCCGAACGTAGCATTGGCGCCTTGCGCGTTCCGGTATCGCGAGTGCGAATCACCTTTGTGGATGCCGCTCCTGAACAGATGGCCGAATTGATGCGCCGCTTCGAAAGGGGATTCCACCGCGGCGGCGGTTGAACGCTGTTGTCGCTGTGATTGGTCCGTGCCCACACACTGTGTCGATGGGCATTGCAGGACTGGCCTTGATCGAATGAGCATGGTCTTGCAATCTGTCACTCGACGAGGCAACCAGGACCGCGGACATGACGGTCGCGCCCTACGAATCCGAAATCACGATCCAGCCGACGGATATCGATCGGCTTGGCCACGTCAATAACGTGGTCTACGTGCGTTGGATTCAGGACCTGGCCGTCGCCCACTGGTATGCGACGGCAACCGCCGAGCAGCAGGCTGCGCTACTGTGGGTGGTGACCCGCCACGAGATTGACTACAAGCGACCGGCGAAGATCGACGACGTCGTGCTCGGCAAGACCTGGGTCGGGCATGCACACGGGCGCCAGTTCGAACGCTTCACCGAGTTGCGGCGCAAGGCGGACGGCAAGTTGTTGGCGTGCGCACTGACGCTGTGGACCCCCGTTGACCCGCAAACCATGCGGTCGGTTGAAGTCGGGGCCGACGTATATAGGGCCTTCGTCGAAGACGAATAGGCTGAACGACTCGTTGCAACTGAATTTGCGTGTGCGCTTTGTCTGACCCGCGGTGGAATGGCACGGGACCGGCCGCACTCGTGCAGCCCTCGATCGCTGACAATACCGGCTGGCGTTAAAGATTCCGGTTCCGCTGTCGCTGGCGTAGATGATCCCGTTCGGAGGTTTTCGACATGCGCCCGCTCTGCTGTGTCGCGATGACATTGCTTGTCTGCCTGCCTGCTGCGGCATTGGCCGGTGGTGCTGCCTGTGTGATGGCGAAATTCCAGGGTCAGACCATGGATTACGCCCTGGTTTATGGCAAGCGTCACCCGGTCGAGGCACAGGAAGCCGCCGAGGCTGAACTGCGTGAGAAGGGTTACGCCAATTACTACAAGAATCTCGACGTGATGCGGGCACAGAACCTCAGCAAACTCGATCATGCCTACGTGATCGTGATTCGCAGTGAGTTCGAGGATGTCCGCGGAAAGTCACGTTCCGCCATGGGTTGCGGGTTTTCCGCCGGGTCGTACCGGGATGCCGAGCTGGACGCGGTTCGTGACCTGCAGGCCTACTTCTGGGGCTGGAAGCCCGACCTTCACGCGTACCAGGTGGTCCGCAAGTTCCAGTACTGAGCGCTCACTGCTCGCCGGTGGGTGCATCGGCTTCCCGGCAAGTGCGTCGCGGGCGAGGCCGGGTGCCGGCGCGCGGATTGATATTAATGTCAAAGAATATTAGAATTTTAGCTGTTTTGCATAAACGAACCTGAACAGGTCATTACGAAGGGCTAGGGCATGTTGGACCCCGTGTTGCACGTCGAATCCGAGCCGGGCAGAAAAGAGGTCAAGAACACGACCTGTTACATGTGCGCCTGCCGTTGCGGTATCCGCGTCACCCTGCGTGACGGCGAGGTGCGGCATATCGAGGGCAACCCGGATCACCCGCTGAACAAGGGTGTGATCTGCGCCAAGGGTGCCTCGGGCATCATGAAGCAGTATTCGCCGGCACGCCTGACCAAGCCGCTGATGCGGCGCCAGGGCGGCGAACGCGGCGACTCGGATTTCGAAGAGATCTCCTGGGAGCAGGCGTTCAAGGTCATGGAGGAACGCCTGGCCAAGCTGCGCGCCGAGGATCCGAAAAAGTTCGCCCTGTTCACCGGGCGCGACCAGATGCAGGCGCTGACCGGCATGTTCGCCAAGCAGTTCGGTACGCCGAACTATGCCGCGCACGGTGGATTCTGCTCGGTCAACATGGCCGCCGGCCTGATCTACACCATCGGTGGTTCGTTCTGGGAATTCGGCGGACCGGACCTGGATCGGGCCAAGCTGTTCGTGATGATCGGCACGGCGGAAGACCATCATTCGAACCCGCTCAAGACCGCGATCTCCAAGTTCAAGCGTCGCGGTGGCCGTTTTATCTCGATCAACCCGGTGCGCACCGGCTACTCGGCGATCGCCGACGAATGGGTGCCGATCAAGCCCGGCACCGACGGTGCGCTGATGCTCGCGATCACGCACGAGATCATCAAGCAGGGCCTGTACGACCGCGAGTTCCTGGTCGACTACACCAACTCCGCCGAGCTGGTGAACCTGGA
>JAGRHE010000173.1 GCA_020445165.1 Gammaproteobacteria bacterium | reverse complement strand
CCAAGGCCGAGGCCGTCGGTTACCACCCCCAGATGATCCTGGCCGGCCGCCGGATCAACGACGGCATGGGTGCACATGTCGCCAGCGAGGTCGTCAAGCGTATGCTGAAGCGGAATATCGCTGTAAACGGCGGTCGCGCACTGATCATGGGTCTGACATTCAAAGAGAACTGCCCGGACCTGCGCAACACCCGCGTCGTCGATATCATTGCAGAACTGGATTCCTATGGCATGCAGGTCGATGTCTGGGACCCCTGGGTGAGCATCGCCGAAGCACAACACGAGTACGGCATCACGCCGATATCCGGGCCACAGGACGGCAGCTACGACACCGTGATCCTCGCCGTGAGTCATCGCCAGTTCGTGGAGATGGGTATCGAAAAGATCCGCGCCCTGGGCAAACCCGGCGCGGTGGTCTTCGACGTCAAGTATCTCTTTCCCGCAGACGCGACGGACGGTCGTCTTTAAACCCAAGCAGCAGACTGGTTACTTATCATGCGTGTTTTGATTACCGGCAGCGCCGGCTTCATCGGTTCGGCCTTGTCACTTCGCCTGCTTGAACGCGGCGACGAGGTCATCGGGGTGGATTGCCTCGATCCCTATTACGATGTCACCCTGAAGCAGGCGCGCCTGGCCCGCACCACCGACCACGATCGCTACACGGATGTCCGTGCGCGCATCGAGGACCGCGAGGCCATGACGGAGACCTTCCGCAAGTACCAGCCACAACGGGTGATCAACCTCGCCGCACAGGCGGGGGTCCGTTACTCGATAGAAAACCCGGCAGCTTACGTCGACAGCAACCTGGTGGGTTTTGGCAACATCCTCGAGGGCTGCCGCCACAATGGCGTCGAACACCTCGTGTATGCCTCGTCGAGCTCGGTCTACGGCTCCAACACGAACATGCCATTCTCGGTGCACGACAACGTCAACCACCCGGTGAGCCTGTACGCGGCCAGCAAAAAGGCCAACGAACTGATGGCACACACTTACAGCCATCTGTACCAGCTGCCTACCACTGGCCTGCGCTTCTTCACCGTCTATGGACCCTGGGGCCGACCGGACATGGCCCTGTTCCTGTTCACCAAGAAGATCCTCGCCGGTGAACCGATACCGGTGTTCAACTACGGCAAACACCGGCGCGATTTCACCTATATCGACGACATCGTCGAGGGTGTGATCCGGGTGCTTGACAAGCCTGCTCAACCGAATCCGGACTGGGACAGCGCCAATCCCGATACGGCAACCAGCAAGGCGCCGTATCGGCTGTACAACATCGGCAACAACAGCCCGGTCGAGCTGATGCACTACATCGAGACGCTGGAAAAGTGTCTCGGCAAGACGGCGGAAAAGGAACTGCTGCCGCTACAGCCCGGCGACGTGCCCGACACCTATGCGAATGTCGAGGATCTCGTCACCGACATGGGTTACAAGCCAGATACCTCGGTCGAGGACGGCGTGGCCAATTTCGTCGCCTGGTACCGCGATTACTACAAGGTCTGATACTTCCCTTTCAGTCCGGCCGCATCCCGTGGCCGGGCACTCGCCTCGCGGTTCAGATGAACTCCAGGACCGCGCGCTCGATATCCTGCTTGTCGATCACGGTTGTATGAACCACCGGCTTGTCGAACAGCGCCTCGATCATCGGCGGAATCGACAGGTTCGCCGTCGCTGAGATCGATTTCAGCGCATCGCTGTCATGGCTGTCGCTCTCGCCGGTCAGGGCGTGGGCAATCGTCGGGGAGAACTTGGTCCACTCGGCAGTCGAATAGATGATTCCGGGAAGCGACTTCTCCCGGCAGCTGGCATGGGCCTTGAAACAGGTTGCCGTATGCGGATCCATCAGGTAACCCGCTTCGTTGAATGTATCGCGAATGTAAGCTTCGATTTCGGCATCGTCTGCGTAGTCGGCGGAAAACACCGCCTGCAAAGCCGACAATTCGTCGCTGGTCAGCGCATAACAGCGCTGATCATCCAGCTCGGCCATCAGCTGGCGCGTACGTGACGCACCGAACAGGTCGTAAAGCACGCGTTCGACGTTCGAGGACTTGAGGATATCCATGGCCGGCGAGTTGGTCGCGATCACGGAACGTCCGCGCAGGTCGTAACGTCCGGTACGGATCAGGTCGGTGAGCACGTTGTTGCTGTTCGACGAAATCAGGATTTTTTCAACCGGCAGCCCCATCTTCATGGCGTAGTAGCCGCCAAGTGCATTACCGAAGTTGCCGCTCGGCACGTTCAGATAGACCCTGTCACCGATCGCTATCGCACCCTGGCGGACCAGTTCCAGGTAGCTGTGAATGTGGTAGATCTGCTGAAAGATGATGCGACCGAAATTGACCGAGTTTGCCGCTGACAGGTGGGTCTGCCGCTCGCGCAATGTCTCGCGAAAGGTATCGGACGACAACAACATCTTGAGCGCCGCCTGCGCGTCGTCGAAATCGCCGTGAATACCGATCACCTTCAGGTTGGCGGCATTTTCGGTCACCATCTGCAGGCGCTGCACGTCGGATGTCCCCCCATCCGGATACAGGCAGGCAACCTTCACGTTGCTGCGATTCTTAAAGGTTTCGAGCGTGGCCGGCCCGGTGTCACCACTGGTCGCAGCAAGAATCAGGTACTGCTCGTCGCGCGCCTGCGCCAGGCTCGACAGAACCACGCCGAACGGCTGCAGAGCCATGTCTTTGAACGCGCGCGTGGGTCCGTGGTAGAGCTCGCTGACGAACAGGTCATCTCGTACCCGCACGACCGGCACCGGATGCGCCGGATCGTCGAAACCGTCATAAAGCGCCAGGGCACGCTCGATCACGGCCGGCTCGATGTCCAGTTCGAAGGCATCCAGCACGGCGCGCGCCAGGGTCTTGTAATCGCTGTCCAGGTGCAGACGCAGGAAATCGGCTCCCAGGGCGGGCAGGTGTTCCGGCACATAGATGCCACCGAACGAACACAAGGGTTGAAGGATGGCATGGGAGAAGGTCACGGAAGACGGATGCCTGCCGTCATTGCCCCTGGTCTCGATGAACTTCATGGTCAAAGGTATCTGTTCGAAGTAGAAGCGCCGATTATAACTGCAGCCCGGCTTACCCGGCCGATTTCATCCTGGAAGCCGGGCAACGTCACCGGCTGGGCGTTCCGCATAGTTGGCCAAGCGACGTCTTCGCCGCCACCAGCGGCGCGCCGCACCCGCGTGCCATTTGTATGCCACCCCGTTGCAGGGATGGACATGAAGCTGATCACTGCCGCGCAGAATTTCGGGCAAGCGCTGTTCGAGTCGGTCGATCTCACTCAGCCAGGCTGCAAAATCAGCACGCTGCAGCGCCTTCTCGAGCCCGTGTTCAACCAGCAGTTCGTCCTCGCCCTTACCCGTACGCAGCGCCAGCAACCCCCTGGCCAGGCTGCACTCTCCGAGCACGCTTGCCAACGACGCCCTTCCCACCGACGGTAAACACCCAGATCCGCTCAACCAGAGTCCTCCGAGGGTAGCCCGCCCTGCCTGTTCGCGGCGCTGATTGAACGCAAGCGAATGACACAGCATCTGAGTCTCGTTGAGCAGGCCGCGCCACCAGCGGCTGTCGGCGCCTGCGGGCAGCCACGGATCGAGATTGCGACCGATGATCTTCGACAGCGGGTGCGTCTGAATCAACGCATCCTTCTCACCACGCAGGTAGAAACGACCGGACCGGCCGATGCACAAGCGCAATCCATCGGCGACGTAGTGTGTGTTGAACACCCGGATCAGCTCGTCACACTCGGCGTCGTCAAGTGGATCGTCATCGAGGCTGAACGCGAGCAGGTGATCCCGATCAGGCACCAGGTGCAGAGGATCAGAATGCAGGACGAAACCGGTCGGTGCATCGCCCGTGTCGGCAAGCAGGCTCACCGCCGCAGTCGGCAGGTCACGCCCCGGTGATCCAATCACTCCAAAAAGGGCGAACAGGGCGTCAGCATAGCCCACCGGTTCGGACAGACGATCGGCGCGCGCCAACAGCGTCTCGATGTGCGGCAGTGACGGCAGTCGTGCGGGCTCGAGCCCATCCAGCGGGCCGAGCAGACCGGGCACGAACAGGTGGCGAATCAAACCGTCAACCGGGTTCGTCGCTCAGAGTTGCTCGACCCGGATCCGGGTGACTGCGCCGGCAACCGTCTCGAGCGCCTCGATACCACGCAGCGCCGCGCTCATCCGCGATTCCTGCACGGTCTGGGTGAAAATCACCAACGGTACCTGAGTCTGCCCCTCAGGCGCCTCTTTCTGCTGCATGGCTTCGATGCTGATCCCATGTTCGCTCAGGATGCCGGCCACGGCTGCGAGGACACCCGCCCGATCCTCGACCGTCATACGCAGGTAATAGGCTGTGACCACGTCGTCCATCGGCAGCACAGGCATGTCCGACAGTTCGCCCGGCTGGAACGCCAGGTGCGGCACCCGGTTTTCCGGGTCGGTTGTCAGGGTGCGCGTGACATCGATGATATCCGCCACCACCGCCGATGCCGTTGGCAACGATCCCGCGCCGGCACCGTAGTAGAGGGTCGGACCCACTGCATCGCCCTGCACCAGCACCGCATTCATCACGCCGTCGACGTTGGCGATCAGGCGACGCTCGGGGATCAAGGTGGGATGCACGCGCAGTTCAACGCCCTTGTCAGTGCGCCGGGTGACCCCGAGGTGCTTTATGCGGTAACCGAACTGCTCCGCGTAAGCCACGTCCTGCGGCTCGATCCTGCCGATGCCTTCCGTGTAACACTTGTCGAACTGAAGCGGAATTCCGAACGCCAGCGATGCCAGGATGGTGAGCTTGTGAGCCGCATCGATACCCTCCACGTCGAAGGTGGGATCGGCTTCGGCATAACCCAGCTGCTGCGCCTCGGCCAGCACCTCAGCGAAATCACGACCCTTGTCGCGCATCTCGGTCAGGATGAAATTACCGGTACCGTTGATTATTCCTGCAATCCAATCGATATGGTTGGCAGCAAGACCTTCGCGCAAAGCCTTGATGATCGGGATTCCACCCGCCACTGCCGCCTCGAATGCGACCGTCACGCCCTTTTTCTGCGCGGCCTCGAAGATCTCGTTGCCGTGCAGCGCAATCAGCGCCTTGTTGGCGGTGACCACGTGCTTGCCGTTCTCAATCGCCTGCAACACCAGTTCCCGTGCCGGCGAGTAGCCGCCGATCAGTTCCACGACGATATCGATGTCGGGATTGTTGACCACGGCGAACGCGTCGTCAGTGACCTTCACCTTATCGAGGCCTTCGAGCTTGTCTGCACGGAACTCACGCGCAGCCGCATGCGAAACGACGATCTCGCGACCGGCGCGACGCGCAATCTCCGTCGCGTTACGCACCAACACGTTCAGCGTTCCACCACCCACTGTGCCCAGGCCGAGCAGGCCGACTTTGACAGGATTCACTACATTAACTCCTCATTCGCAGATCGCAGCTTGCCGCACGCCGGACTCAACCGGCATCCGGCATCACGCCATCGCGTCGAAACATTTCCTTGATACCGCGCAACGCCTGTCGTGTGCGGTGTTCGTTCTCGATCAGTCCGAAACGGACATGATCGTCGCCATAGGAACCAAACCCGATGCCCGGCGACACTGCAACGCGCGCTTCGCGCAGCAGCTTCTTGCTGAACTCAAGTGACCCCATCTGCCGGTATGGCTCGGGAATCGGGGCCCAGACGAACATCGTCGCCTTGGGTTTGGCGACAGACCATCCCATGGCATTCAGACCGTCGCACAGAACGTCACGCCGGCGCTGGTACATTTGGCTTATCTCGGCGACGCAATCCTGCGGCCCCTCAAGGGC
>JAGRHE010000172.1 GCA_020445165.1 Gammaproteobacteria bacterium | reverse complement strand
ACAGCCCTTCGTCTTCGAAGTAGCCCTTCTCGTAGGCAATCGCCAGCGGCGCCATGTCGGTCAGCTTGATGAAGCCGAACTTGAGGTCTTCCTTCTCAGGTTCGCCGACGGTTGCGCCCAACGCGGAACCGGCCGCTCCCAGCATGCAAGCGACACCGGCAGCCAGCAGGGTGCGACGCAGAAAATCGCGGCGCGTAAAATGAAGCTTTTCTTGGGTCATCGGACTACCTCGGTTACATCTCGATAAATTGACTGCAAAAAAAAAACGGCGTACCGCTCAGCAGATCAATTCTGCAAAGCAGGACACCGTTGTCCGTCGCCTGGATCGAAATCCAGGATATTCGACGCTGGGATCAATCCGCCGTTGGACCGAATCGCAAATTTACGTCGAACTTCGTTGTCTGCATTTCAGCAAGGCACGTGCCAATTCCCTGGCCCATCCGTGGCGCAAGCCGCGAGCTCTCTGTAAGCATTTGTATCTTCTGTGAAATAGCCGATTCCTAGGGAATCCTGGTAGCGACAGATTGCCGCAAGCGCCGGGATGCAAATCGATAGCACGCACCAGTACTGCGCATCACTCCGCCAAGATGCCCCAACCCGGCCCACGCATCGAAATGGTCGATCATTCAAAGTGGGGGGATGAGGCGCGTCGGTATCGACGAAAAACGGGAGCCCGCGTTCTTAAGTGAAAACTGCACGTCTGGACCACATGTCGGACTTTTGTGTGCTCCATCACATTTTCGGTTATGTTCGCTCCTGCCCAAAAAGGATCGCGATCGGTCCGGTCATCCAGAAATGACCATGCGATCCGCCGATCTGGCACAACTGATAAAGGAATAAAAACCAATGCCCAGGAAACACTTGTCGATTTTTTCAGCTGCCTGCTTGTTATTGATTACCCTCCCCTCCGCCGCCGCCTGGCAGCGAATCGATGCGACGCCCGAACTTGTCAACGAGTTGTTTGCCGATACACCGCCGGACCAACGGCCGCAGCCGGCCTGCTCGGGTGCTCCGCGCGCGGTTTTCGACGACAACGGTGCGGTGATCGGCCTAGAGCCCTACCCGACGCAGTTTTCCTTTTTCGTGGACCATGATGAAACGGCAGGGACATCAATAGACCTGCTGTTGTTTCTCAATGGCGGCGGCGCCTGTTGGAACGGCGCAACCTGTCTCGGCTCGGTATTGACGCCAGTTTCAACCTACCTGCCCGTGTTTGCCGAAAGCGTTCCTTACCTGGAAGCTGCGTCGCAAGACCTACTCACCGACCAGGCGGGCAACCCGACACCGGATGCCGGTGGCATCCTGAGTCGCGTCAACGGTGCCAACCCCCTGGCCGATGCGACAAAGATTTTCGTGCCTTACTGCACCGGTGATATCCATATCGGATCGAGTACACACACATACACCTATCCGCTTCCGGATGGCACTCCAGTTCAATGGACCATCCAACACCGCGGCTTTGACAACCTGCAGGTGGTTCTGCGTTGGCTTCAACGCGAGCGCGAAAACAATTTGTGGTCAATAGATCGGGCCACGATCGCCGGCTCGAGTGCGGGAGGTTACGGCGCCATGATCAACAGCCCGATGATCATCGACGCACTTGGTGACAAGACCCGGTACGCCCTGATCATCGACTCGGCAAACGGCGTGCTGACCGACGGCTTTCTGAACGAAGCCCTCGGTGAATCCACCGACGATTCCGGTGTGTGGCAGGCACGGCAGAATATCGATGACATCCTGCAGCCGTTGCTTGACCTGAATGCCCAGCAACTGTGGCCAAGGGTGGTCGAAGCTGTCGGCGACGCTTTCCCGCACACGCGAATCTCACAATCGACGGCAGCTTTCGACATCGTGCAAACACTCTTCTACCTGTTTGCAAAGAAGAACGACGACGGCAGCTACAACCCCTACGGCACGCCGCCAAGCGAACTGGAGGTAGCACTGACCGCCGCATTGGAATGGAGCCCGCAAGCACGGCTCGGCATGCTGGCCAACGCTTTTCGACTGCGTAACTACCGCTACTACCTGGCCGCCGGGAATCCGCACATGCATTTGATCGACCCGCTGCTGATTCCGTTCCCGACCGGCAACTACTTCGCCGAGGATTCCGCGCGAGGTGTTCTCTACGCGGACTGGCTGCACGACATGCTGAATAATCCACGTCGACGTTTCGGCACCGACTGGCGAAACCTCAGCTGTTTCCCCCGCTGCCTGGCTGACTGAACGGCCGGCGATATTTGCGGAATCGACATCCAAAGCTCACCGACGCAAGTCGGTGGGCGAATCAGATCAGCAGCTTTGCCGCGGCGACCACGCTCTCGGCCACCTCGAACAGCCGCTTGTTGCTGCTCATCGCCAGCTTGCGCATTGCCGTGTAGGCCTGGTCTTCGGTCAGACCGCGCTGTTTCATCAGGATGCCCTTGGCCTTGTCGATGACCTTGCGTTCGCTCAGCTCGGTCCGGGTCCTGTTCAGTTCGTCGGAAAGCTGGCGGTACTGCATGAAGCGCTCGATCGCGGCGTCCAGTATGGGCCGCACACGTTTCTGACTGATGCCATCGACCACGTAGGCGCTGACACCGGCACGCGTGGCGCGGGTGATGGTCTGACCGTTGTCGTCCTGGGTAAACATCACAATCGGCTTCGGCGTGCTCGATTGCACGCATTGCAGGCTGTCCAGGGTGTCGCGCCCCGGAGATTCGATGTCGATGATCACGACGTCCGGATCGGCACGCTGCACGCTGCTCACCAGGTCATCGGTGCTGGACACGAAACCGATCACCTGGCAACCCACTTCGGCCAGCGAGCGTTCGACCGAATCGCGTCGCTGCTCGCTGTCGTCGACCAGCAGCACGCGCAATCGGGTTGATGTAGTTCCTGCGTCCATCAAGTTTCACCGGTGAGGCGCCGTGCACCTGGCGCCGATTGGAGGGAATTTCGAAGAATCGAAGTCCCCGTGCGGTGCAGGGATGCAACGCCATTTTCGATCGCGGCAAGCGATTGAGAATGAAGGAAAGCGAAAATGACGTTTTCGGATTTCCGTTGAGAAGAATGCCACGCATGGCATTTTTCGAAGCCCCCCGAGCCGCGGCGGATAGTGTCTGTATACCGCTGTCATGTCGACTGCTAAAAAAACCGCCGAAACCAGGGCCTGGTTCGGCGGCTGAGCCCTTCAAAGGCAATATCGACAGAGAGCTAGGAGAAATCACCGCGAAGCGATTTCAGCACACGCTCTGCAGATCCTGTGCCAAATGCTGGCAAGTCAAGAAGATCCGGGGCCTGCGCGGGATGTGCGGCGAAAGGCGGCAAACCAGGCAGCCTGATCATGCCATGTCTTGACGCAGATTGACGGTGCGACGCACCGAGCTGGTGCGCGGCTGTCCTTTCCGCCAACCGCGGGTAGTCGGTCGGCGCTTGTCGCGGCACGGTCAGTCGCGTCTAATCGGGTCTTCGCTTCAGAAAGCGGTACCCAACCACCGGCAAAACTTTTGCCCCGCCGGACTGACTAACAACGCATGAAACTGACACAGCGCCCCGTCCCGCTCCTTCTGCTGCTCTGCGGTTTTCTGTCGTGGCCGGCCAGCGCCGATCCGGTCGACTTCACGCTCGATGACCTGTCGGGCAACCCGGTCAGCCTGTCCGACTACCGCGGGCGCTGGGTGGTGGTGAACTTCTGGGCGTCCTGGTGCGGACCCTGCGTACGCGAGTTACCGCAACTGGTGTCGTTCCAGGCAGCCAATCCGGAGGTCCAGGTGCTGGGAATCAACTTCGAGGAAGCCAGCGCCAGCGACGCGGCCGCCTTCCTCGAACCGTTCTCGATCAATTTCCCCAATCTGCGGATCGGTGGAACGCCCCTGGTGCCATTCGAGCCCCTCGAAGGTCTGCCGACCACGGCCATTGTCGATCCCGCCGGCGAGATCGTGGAGCGCCATATGGGACCGGTCACAGCGGACCATCTGCGCGAAATCATCGGCCGCCACCAGCGCTGAGCGGCGGGCCCGGCGTCCGTCACGATTGTGTAGTCACGAATATTCGTATTTCGTCACTTTTTTATCCTCACGTCCGCAGCAATTTCCGACGTCCGATCGCACACTGGTAGGTGAATTCCGACAAGTTTCCGGCACCCCCGGCAGTGGCGGACCCAAGTTCCTGAATCGCTTGAAAAAGGCCGGTCCAACCACACTTTCCACACAAGCTGTAAACAGTTTTCCAACCGTTTTCCACAGCTTTTTTACACAAGATATTGTGGTTGACAGTTCAAAGTCAGCGTATATATTGTGTTTCGTGAGGACAACATGCAGTACGTCGGCGGCACCTGTCGCCTGGCCGCGCAAAGCGGTATGTCCCCCCAGAAAAACACCATCCCAGGAGGAGCCTGATGGCTACTGAACTCGCGCCCGCCAAGGGCGATGCGGAGAGCATCGCCGTCCCGCCAAGCCAGACGAAAAAGACCACGGCCGGTCCGGATATCAGCGCCAATGCGCCCGGCGGTATGAAAGTGATTCGTCGTAATGGCAAGGTCACGGCATTCGATGCCAGCAAGATCGCCGTCGCGATGACCAAGGCATTCCTGGCGGTCGAGGGTGGCAGCGCTGCCGCGTCACGGCGCGTACACGACCTGGTACAGGACCTGACCGAGCAGCTCAGTGACGCACTGGTTCGGCGCAACCCGGCCGGCGGCACCATCCATATAGAAGATATCCAGGACCAGGTCGAACTGGCCCTGATGCGTTCGGGCGAGCACAAGGTCGCACGTGCCTACGTGCTGTACCGCGAGGAGCAGAACCGCAAGCGCGCCGAAGAGGCAGCGAAGAAGAAGACCGCAAAGCCCGAGCACCTGGTCAATGTGACCATGGCCGACGGCAGCACCCGCCCGCTCGACATCGAGCGCCTGCGTAGGCTGGTCGCCGAGGCCTGCAACGGACTCGAGGCAGTAACGGTCAGTTCGATCCTCGACGATACCTGTCGCAACCTGTTCGATGGCGTCAAGGAACGGGACGTGTCGCAGGCGCTGGTCATGAGCGCGCGCACCCTGATCGAGAAAGAACCCAACTATTCCTATGCCGCCGCGCGACTGCTGATGGACATGCTGCGCCGCGAGGCACTCGGCTTCCTCGACCTGGACACCAACGTCGCCACCCAGCAGGAAATGGGCGAGCGTTACAGCGAGTACCTGACCGCCTACATCAAGCGCGGCGCCGACCTCGAACTGCTCGACAAGCGCCTGACCCAGTACGACCTGGAGCGCCTCGGCGCAGCCCTCAAGCCCGAGCGCGACCTGCAGTTCACCTACCTCGGCCTGCAGACCCTTTACGACCGCTATTTCATCCATTCGCGCGGCACCCGCTTCGAGCTGCCGCAGGCGTTCTTCATGCGCGTCGCGATGGGCCTGGCGATCAACGAGATCGACCGCGAAGGGCGTGCGATCGAGTTCTACAACCTGTTGTCGAGCTTCGACTTCATGAGCTCGACCCCGACCCTGTTCAACTCGGGCACGCTGCGTCCGCAGCTGTCGAGCTGCTACCTGACCACGGTGCCGGATGACCTCGACGGCATCTACGGTGCGATCAAGGACAATGCCCTGTTGTCAAAATTTGCCGGTGGACTGGGCAACGACTGGACCCGGGTGCGCGGCATGGGCGCGCATATCAAGGGCACCAACGGCAAGTCGCAGGGCGTGGTGCCGTTCCTGAAGGTCGCCAACGACACCGCGGTCGCCGTCAACCAGGGCGGTAAGCGCAAGGGTGCCGTGTGTGCCTACCTCGAGACCTGGCACATCGATGTCGAGGAGTTCCTCGACCTGCGCAAGAACACCGGTGACGACCGTCGCCGCACGCACGATATGAACACCGCCAAC
>JAGRHE010000171.1 GCA_020445165.1 Gammaproteobacteria bacterium | reverse complement strand
TCATGCCGCAGAAAAAGAATCCCGATGTGCCGGAGCTGATCCGCGGCAAGTCGGGACGCGTGTTCGGCCACCTGGTGGCCCTGCTCACGCTGATGAAGTCACAGCCGCTGGCGTACAACAAGGACAACCAGGAGGACAAGGAACCGCTGTTCGACACGGTCGACAACGTCAAGGGCTCGCTCAAGGTGTTCGCCGACATGATGCCGGCAATCAGCTGCAACAAAGAGGCGATGCGCAATGCCGCGCTGAAGGGCTTCGCGACCGCCACCGATCTGGCCGATTACCTGGTCCGCAATGGCACCCCGTTTCGCGACGCGCACGAGGTGGTCGGCAAGTCGGTCGCCTATTGCGTGCAGAAGAAATGTGACCTGGCCGATCTCACGTTGCAGGAACTGCAGCAGTTTTCGTCGCAGATCGACGCAGATGTCTTCGAGTTTCTCACGCTCGAAGGTTCGGTCGCTGCACGTGACCACCTCGGCGGCACGGCCCCGACGCAGGTCCGCCAGGCCGTCGCCCGGGCACGCGCCCGGCTGGCCTGAAGAACGACAGATTCCAGCCACGCGTCAGGCCCGCGGCAGCGCAGACGGGCGGGCATGCCCTGGGGCACCGCGCCGGCATAATTTTTCGGTCAACATCGGCGGCTTCACGCCGATAGCCCCTGGTATCAGGACCGACAAAACGGCTGTCGGCCGACACCTTCAGGGGACGATCCATGTACCAGCAAGCTCGGCGCGCGCGCGCACCGCGACCGATCTTTACATCAGCAGGCTCACCGGCCGCAGCACCTGGCACGGCGTGACACCGATGCGTGCGCCTTTCGCAGTCGGGGATGGCGAAGTCCCGCGCCGATGAAGCTCTCTTCGCCCACCGGCAATCATCGCGCGCTGCAGGCTATCGGCTTTCTGCTGGCACTGTACCTGGCCGTGCTGCTTGGCGTCGTGTTCGTCGCCCAGTCACAGCTGCAGCTTGCCCTGAATGGGCAGGCCCGGCTGGCGACCGGGGAACGGGCCGCCGCGATCGAGCTGTTGCTCACCAGGCGGCAGGTGCAGGTCGACGAACTGGCACAGTCCAGTGCCGTGCGACAGTACATGACCGGATTCGGGCTGGGCGCTGACACCCAGGCCCGGCCACCCCGCCTAAGCGCTGCGCTGGCCAACGAATTCAGGAACGCACTGCAGGCCATGCAGCCACCATTGAGTCGACTGCTGCTGGTCGACGAAAAGGGCCACACGCTGCTCGAAGTCGACGTCAACGGCCAGGTGGAACAGACGGCTTTCCGCGTGCACAAGGTCGATCGACCGGGCAGGGTCCAGGTCGAACACCAGCCATCGGGCAGCCTGCTGCGGTTCAGTGCAGCCGTGATGCATGAGGGCGAAGGCGTTGCCAGCATGCTCGCCGACCTGTCTGCGGATGCAGCCCTTCGGCCCCTTCTGGCCGGCCCGAACCCGATCGCCCTGGTCAGCGACAAGTATCGTGTCGTGACAAGCAGCGGCATGGCGGGGCCCGTTTCAGTACTGGCACGCGATCCCGATCGCATCGAGGTGGCGATCGGCGAACACGACCTGCGCCTGCTGGGCACCCGGCAGGGCGATGCAATGCAGGTGCTGCTCGCGTCGCCGTTGTTCCTGGCCGGGCTGGCCCTGGTATCCGTGCCGCTGTTGTTCGGCGTCGCCCACCTGCTGCGCCTGGGCAGTCACAACCAGGTGTTGCAGACACGCTTCGAAAACGCCCGCCAGCAGCGCATGGAACTGCGCCGCCACAACGAAAGGCTGCAGCGCGAGATCGATCACCGTTTCGAGTCGGAGAAAAAGCTGGCCCACCAGGCCAACTACGACCAGCTCACGGGGCTGCCCAACCGCAGCCTCGCACTTGACCGCCTGACCCAGGCGGTCAAGTGGGCCCGGCGCGAAGGTGGCAGTGTGCAGGTGCTGTTCCTCGACCTGGACCGCTTCAAGCAGGTCAACGACTCCTTGGGGCACGCGGCCGGCGACGAGCTGCTACGCGAGGCAGCGCAGCGTCTGCGCGCCCAGATGCGCGACAGCGACACAGTGTCGCGCCTGGGCGGCGACGAGTTCCTGGTCATCTGCCCGGAGTCCTCGGGCGGCGGCGACTGGGAACAGTGCGCGCGCGATCTGCTCAAGACGCTGTCTCAGCCCTTTTTCATCGGCGACCATGAGTTCTTCGTCGGTGCCAGCATAGGCGTGGCATCGTTTCCGGAAGGCGGCACCGAGCCATTGAAACTGCTCAAGAATGCCGACATCGCCATGTATGCAGCCAAGGAACAGGGCCGCAACCGTTACAGCTACTACGACCCTTCGCTGGATGCGGCCGCGGTCGAGGCGATGCGCCTGGAACACAACCTGCGCCACGCGCTCGCGCGCGACGAACTGCGGCTCGAGTTCCAGCCCATCGTCAACCTCAGCTCGGGACGCACGGTTGCTGCCGAGGCGCTGCTGCGCTGGACCAGCCGCGAACTGGGCGAGGTGCCGCCGGACAAGTTCATACCGGTTGCCGAGGAAACCGGCCTGATCCACGAGATCGGGGAATGGGTGCTCAAGGAGGCCTGCCGCCAGATCGGCACCCTGCACGCCGAGCGCGACTTCCGGGTCGCCGTAAACCTGTCGACCAGGCAGTTCAGCCGGCCGCGCCGCCTGCTCGACTGCATGCTGCATGCATTGCGCGACTCGGGCCTGATGCCGAGCCAGCTGGAACTGGAGATCACCGAATCGGTCTTGATCGACGACCGTCCCGAGATCGGCGAGTTCATCGGTCAGCTCGATCGCATCGGCGTACGCCTGTCGATCGACGATTTCGGCACCGGCTATTCGGCACTCAACTACCTGCAACGCTTCCCGTTCGACATCCTCAAGATCGACCGCAGCTTCACCCGGGAGATCCCCGACAGCGAGGCCAGCTCGTCGCTGATCCGCGCCATCATCGCGATGGCACATGCGCTGGGCCTGGAGGTAATCGCCGAGGGCATCGAGGACCGCAGACAGACCGGCTTTCTGCTGGTTCAGCACTGCGAGCTGGGCCAGGGCTTCCTGTACGCCAAACCGATGCCGCTGCATGCATTGCGCGAACTGTTGCGCAACGAGCTCGATCATGGAGCCGACAATGGCCGTGTTGCCGCAAACGTGTTGTCATAGCGGCGAATGTCCCGAACCGGAAGGCCGATGCCGCGCGACAGCCTCGATGACCTGAACGCCCAGCTACTGGCGTTCGCCCGCGAACGCGACTGGGAACAGTTCCATTCGCCGAAAAACCTCAGCATGGCGCTGGCCGGCGAGGCCGGGGAGCTGCTGGAACATTTCCAGTGGCTCAGCGAGGCGCAGAGCGCCGCAATCACCGGCGACAAGAAAGAGGCCGTCGCACTCGAGCTCGCCGATATCCTGATCTACCTGGTGCGGCTGTCCGAACGGCTCGACATCGACCTGATCGACGCCGCCTATCGCAAGCTCGCAATCAACCAGTCGCGCTACCCGAGCGAGCGTGTGCGCGGCGACGCGCGGCGTGCCGACGAATACGACTGAGCCGGGCGGCCGCGCATCGCGGCGCAGAATCCGTTAAGGTTGGCACTCAACAGAATCAATCAGATAACGGCACTGCAGTTGATCCAGGCTTGCTGCGGGCGCGTTCGGATTGTGCAAAGCCACGCCGGTGCCATGCACCGCCAGCCTCGATGGAGAGCAACATGCAGAAACCCAGCAGCGGCGACACCGTTCGCGTCCACTACACCGGCACCCTCGAAGACGGCAGCCAGTTCGATTCATCGCGCGGTGGCGAGCCGATGGAATTCGCGCTCGGCCAGGGCCAGTTGATCCCGGGATTCGAGAACGCGGTCGCCGGACTCGGCGTCGGCGAAACCTGCACCGTCACGCTGGCGGCCGAGGAGGCCTACGGCGAAACCAACCCGGACATGATCCAGAACGTGCCACGAGAAATGATGCCGCAGGGCATCGAGCTGACCCCCGGGATGGTGCTGCAGGGGCAGGCGGAAAACGGTCAGGTCAACAACTTCACCGTCGTCTCGTTCACCGATGACGAGGTGCGCCTGGACGCCAACCATCCCCTGGCCGGCAAGGCACTGACCTTCGAGATCGAATTACTCGAGATCGTCTGACGCGACGCTTCAGCCACCGGGCCGGTCCGATCAACGCCCGCCCGGTCCCTCGATCAAGCCGCCCAGACGCCGCGACAGGCGCCGGAAACGCTGCCACAGGGCGGTACGCCCATCACGCGCGCTCAGCGCCCCATTCACCGCGCCCAGCTGGCCACCGACCAACAGGGCCTGTGGCACCTCGGCGCGGATGGATTGCGCCACCCGTCCGGTCAGGCCCGGTTCTGCGATCACGCTGACCCAGAGCACGTTGATCGCGTAATTGACGTCGGCAAACACGACCTGCTCACCATAACCGGCGCATACCGCACGGATGCGATCGGCGACCTGGTCGCGCACCGTCTGTGGACAGGCACCGAGACCGGGAATCAGCATCATGAAATCCGCCACGCTGCGGCCGTCGCCGGCGCGGGTCGGTGCCAGCCGCCACAACGCGGTCGCCGGATCGACGCGCCTGGCGGGCCGCAGCGGGTTCGTTCTTTCAGTCTCTTGCATCGCTCCCGAGTCTAGGCGAAGCGGCGCGATCGCGCCTGTTTGCCACTAAAGATCAGCGTCCGCCGGCCGAATTAAAAGCGGATGCAGGCATTATCCTGCAATCGCTTTCAAGGGGAGCCAATGGAACAAAGCCTCATGCAACACATCGATCAGAAACTGCTGCAGGAAATCCCGGTCGGACTGCTCAGCATCGGCCTCGACGGACGCGTGGAATCGGTCAACAAGGCAATGTCGGCATTGCTCGGCATGCGCGCGGAACAGATCGTCGGCCAGCCGATCGGCGACCTGCCCGAATCGGCCCGGCGCCTGCTCGGCAGCGACCCGCACCTGTATCACGACATCGCCAACCAGCGCTGGATCAAGCGCGCGACGTACCGCAGCGAAGACGGCGGTCAACTGCTACTGTTGCTCGACGTATCCGACCAGGAACGACTGGCCGAGGAGAACGCGCGCCTGCGCCAGCAGGTCGACGACCTGCGCCTGACCGACGAGCTCACAGGCCTGCCGAACCGGCGCGCCATCAGCCAGGCACTCGACCTCCAGGTCTCGCGCAGCCGACGTTACCAGAACCCACTCAGCGTGGTGCTGGTCAAGGTCGACCTGCAACACCTGGCCAGCGTGCGGCCACTGTCGACCGACCCGGCGTCACTCGCGGTGTCGCGCTTCCTGCGCGATCGGCTGCGCTGGGTCGACCAGATCGGACGCTGGGACGACGACGAGTTCATCCTGGTGTTGCCGGAGACCGAGATCACCGACGCACACGCCCTGCTGGACAAGATCAGGACGGAACAGGCGAGCATGCGACTGCCCGAGCCCTACGACGATATCCGTCCACAACTGGCATTCGGTCTGGCCTGCTGGACCAAGGGCGATGATATGCGCACGCTGCTGCGCAAGGCGCACAACGACCTGCATACCGACGGCGACGCCTGAGCAACGGTGACACGCAGATGCAGCAGGCGGCAGCCGACGAAGAAGCCGGTCCCGGGCGCAAGGCCCTAAACCGCGTCGTCGGCCGCTTCCTCAGCCTGCGTGACACGCGCATAGCGCGCATCCGCGCCACGCTCACCCACGAGCAGCGCAGCTTCTTCGACCTGCTGCCGCTGCTGTTGCATGTCAATCACCCGACCCTGCCGGGTTTCGTATCCAGCGACACCCCGGCCGGCATGATCAACTTCCGACCGACCCGCGAACAGATACTCCTGGCACGTCGCTACGTGCGCGGCTTCAAGGAGGAGAAGCGCCCACAACGGGCGAC
>JAGRHE010000170.1 GCA_020445165.1 Gammaproteobacteria bacterium | reverse complement strand
AAGGCTATCGTGGTGATGCACGGCACCGGCGTGCATCCGAACTGGCCAACCGTGGTTGCGCCACTGCGTGTGCGCCTGACCGAGTCCGGCTGGCATACGCTGTCGATCCAGATGCCGGTGCTGGCCAACGAGGCGGCGCATGAAGACTATGCCGCCATCTACGACTGGGTGCCGGGGCGCATCGATGCGGCCGTCACCTACCTGCGTGAAAAGGGTTTTGCCAAGGTCGTTCTCGTGGCTCACAGCCAGGGGTCGACGATGACGGCCTATCACCTCGGGCTGTCCCATCAACCGGTGGACGGATTCATCGCGATCGGCATGTCGGCCAGCCAGGACGGTGGGCCGATGGATGCCCTCGCGCGCCTTCCGGGGATCACGGTGCCGATGCTCGATCTGTACGGCAGCGAGGACCTGCCAGAGGTGCTGGCCAATGCCGATGCCCGGGCGCAGCGCGCCGGTGGTGCCGGCAAGGATTTCAGCCAGGTGCGGGTGGCCGGCGCCGATCACTTCTTCGAAGGTGAAGAGGACCTGCTGCTCGACGCCGTCAATACCTGGCTGGATGCGCGATTCTGAGTGTCGGCCGCTGCTCAGTCGAGCACGGTCGCCAGCGCTGACTCGATGGCTTTGGTTGCGGCACCAGGCTGGATGTCGAGGCCGATCTGGCCGCACAGCCGGGTCAGCGAAAAGATGCCGCAGATCGCGTTGCACGCCTGATCGAGCACCAGCGCATGCCTTCGACCGGCGGCACGCAGGCTGCTGAGTACCTGGCCTACGTTTGCGCCGCTCACTTCATCCAGCGTCAATACTTCGATCCGTCCGCGCAGCGTCATGATGTCCTGAACCAGCAGTTCGGCTGGATCCTCGCCGGTCTTGGCGGCGATCTTCTCCGGGCGCCCACTGTCCAGGTCGGTGACCGTGACGATTCCCATTACCGCACCGGTACCGTCGGTGACCAGCAGCATGCGCACGCCGAGCTTCTTCATGCGTTCCCGCGTCGCGGCGAGGGTGTTGGTTCGCTCGACCGTCAGCGCGGTGATCCTGCGCAGATCGGTCATGGCACCCAGGGCCGGGCTGTCGACCGTCATCCCGCCGGGAAACTCCTGCTCGGGACGCGAGTATCCGGCGCCGACCGGCATGCTGTGAAAGTCGAGAGGGGAGAATTTCGCGCTCATGGTGGGTCGCTGCCGGTTGCATCAGATGCTGCAAAGATCGGGCAAAGCGGCCCCAGGATCAAGTGCGCGGATTCTGAGGTATCACCGGGTCTGACTATTGGGGGTGGCATCGGCAACGCGGTGCAGCGCACTGCCGCAATGCCGGCACAGGTATTTCAAACCCTGTTCCTGCATGCGCTTGTGGCGCGTGGTGCTGACCTCGTGCAGGCGGCAGTCGCAGCGGTAATCCCAGCGTCGCTGGCGGCGGATATCGGATTGCTCGACGGCAAAGTCGTGGCAGCGCTGTGGCGTGGCGACGCCGAGGTGCTGCATGACCGCCTGCCATTCCGGTCCGTGCGGTTGCACCCTGCCATGACAAGCGAAGGTTGCCAGGTGGGCAACCTCGTGGGCGACGGTGGTGGCCAGGAAATCCTGTAGATGGCGCCGGGCGAGTGCCAGGTTGAAGCGCAGCAGGGGGGTGTGGCCTGGCCGCCAGACACATTGGCCGGCGGCCTGTCCACGCAGATCGAAGCGGATTTCGTGCCGTTTGTGCAGACGCCGCACCGCGCGGCACAGGGTGGCGCACTTGAGCAGGCACTCGTCGGTGCGCGCCGCGATCGCCTGGCGCAGTTCCCGGTCGTCGGACGCAGCTTCATGCATCGTTCGGGTCGATCAGCGCTCAGCGTGCGATCAGTTGCAGGTACTCCATGCGCGTCGCCTGCGACTCGCGGAACGTTCCGAGCATGACAGAGGTCTTCATGGTCGAGTTCTGTTTCTCGACGCCGCGCATCTTCATGCACAGATGTTCGGCTTCGATCGTGACCGCGACACCGGCCGGCTGGATGACTTCGCTGATCGCGTCTGCGATCTGAACAGTGAGGTTCTCCTGGATCTGCAGCCGGCGCGCAAACATGTCGACGATGCGCGCGATCTTCGACAGTCCGATCACCTTGCCGCGTGGCAGATAGGCAACGTGGGCGCGCCCGATGAACGGAAGCACGTGGTGTTCACACAAGGAGTAGAGCTCGATGTCCTTGACGATCACCATGTCGTCATTATCCGATGTGAACACGGCGCTGTTGACCACGCTGTGCAGATCCTGGTTGTAACCGCGACACAGGTAGGCCATCGCCTTCGCCGCTCGTTCGGGGGTCTTGATCAATCCCTCGCGATCGATGTCTTCGCCCACGCCGCTGAGAATGCCCGCGTAGTGTGCCGTCAGGTGTTCGATCTGCATCCTCTTCCAGGCCCTGTGCTGTCGTTCAGAGCCTACACTTTAACCTGCCGCACGGCGGCTGTACCAACGTGTCGGGTCGGGAATTGTCCGGACCGTTCTCGTGGTCCGGTTCAGAGCAGAGCGGCGCCTGCAAAAAGGGCCCCGGCGATGACCAGCATCACGATCGCCGATTGCTTCCAGTTGCTGTAGTTCAGGTACAGGGCATTCGTGCGCGGCACAACGACGGCCAGCACGGCACTGAACAGGCTGATGCCACCGGCGATGTTCAGGAAGGTGATCAGCCATTCACGCTTGATGTGCAACGAGCCGCTGACCCCGCCACCGATGGTCTCGAACTTGTTGGCCAGCGCCGGTTCGACGGCGAGCAGCAGCAACGTCGCCGTCAATGTCAGCGCCGTGCGCTGAGCCGAACAAGGGGTTTGCCATGGGGCGTTCCGATCGCGTGACTGCATGCGGTTCAGGTTCCTGTTCGAAACGGTAGGCCGCGGATGCGGCCGGACCTTTCCGGTAGCGGCCGCCAGGTGGAGATTCTGAATGCCGGCCGGCCACTTGGCCTGGTGGCCTGGCTGAAGGAAATCACTTGCTGCGGGGCCAAAAAACAAGGGGCGATACTGGGAGGTATCACCCCAAAAGTTACAGCTTTTCTCTCGGCGCTCCCTGCCGTTTTTCACCCGATGCACATGCCGGTTGCCCGCGGTACATGGCCAGCCGTTCAGCGAATACGCTGCGCCCCGACCATCGATGCCGGGCCGCCGCAGAAGCGCTGCAGCTTGCCCATGCGGAAGAAACGGATCTCGCTCGGTTCCACCACCGTGTGGCGTGCCTCGCATACCGGGCAGCCATACCATGTCTGCGACACGCCGCGATCATCCACCCGGTCGATCTCCTGCATCACGCCATTACAGTGGTGACAACGCATTGAGCCTCCGAATTCCTGATGACCGAAGATGCCGGTAGAACCCGCCAGAAGCGGATCAGTTGTTACGGAGTGAAGATAGGCGAAAAACCTGCCGAATACAACAAATTGTGCCTGAGAACCGTGGAAACACTACATCTTGTGCCACCGGGATTGAGCAGGGTGCTTGAAGATTCGCCTGTAAGACCTTGAGAGGACAGTGGTTGGACGTACGACGTTCGTGCGTCAGTAATCTCGGCACGAAAAAGTCGCGCCGCGCCGGTGAGTGCGGTTGGATGGGCGCGGTGACCGGGTCCCGGGAGTTGGACAGGTACCTAGTCTTCGAGGAAGGATCGGGCGATCGTGTCGACCAGCGGATCGGTGAGGTACTGGACCAGCGTGCGCTCGCCGGTCTGGATGAAGACCTCGGCCGGCATGCCGGCGATCAGGGTCAGGTTCTTTTCCTGCAGCTGTTGCAGGCCTTCGTCGGTGATTTCGACGATGGCCTCGTAGTACGCCCGCTGTTCCGAATCGCGTTCATCGATCACGCTGTCGGCGGACAGCGTGATCAGGCGTCCGAGGATGCGCGTGGTCTCGCGCATCTTGAACGCGGTGAAGCGGATGTCGGCCATCTGTCCGACAGCGATGCGGTCGATGTCGATCGGTGAAACCTTGGCCTCGATGATCAGGCGTTCATTCTCCGGCACGATGTCCATCAGCGGTTCGCCTTCGCGGATGACCGCGCCGATCGTGTGCACGGTCAGGCCGATGACCTTGCCAGACTGCGGAGCGCGAATCACGGTACGCGCCAGCGTGTCCTGCAGGGCCTGCAACTGCTCCACCAGCTGGAACATGCGTTCGCGCACGGAATCGAGTTCGGTGGCCACCTCGCGCTGGAGTTCCTTCTGCAGCTGAATCGATTGCAGCTTGGCCTCGACGATCTGCGAGCGGGTTGACGCGATGCGCGAGATCAGGTCGCCGAGTTCACCCTGATTCTCCGCCACCTGGCGGGCCAGTTCGCGGACCTGGCGGCGTTCGGCGTAGCCTTTCTTCTCCAGTCCCTTTACATCACGGAACTCGGCCGAGTACGAGCCGACCAGGCGCTCGCTCGCATCCTTCTGTGCCTCCAAGCCCTCGAGTTGAGCCTCGAGCTGTTCCACCTGTTGCGCATACAGTGCGATCTCGTTCTCGTACGCTGATTTGCGCACGTTGAAGATCTGGGTCTGCACCTCCATTGCCTCGCTCACCCGGCTGTCATCGGCCCGTTCGAGCAGGTAATCGGGATAAGTGACCTTGTCCAGCTGGTCGCGTTGTGCCGAGAGCCGGGCTTCGCGTGCCAGTGCGACCACGTACATGCCGTGCACGATCTCGAGCTGCGCCTTGGGCTGTGTATCGTCGAGCGTGAGCAGGACCTGGTCCTTGTCCACGAAATCACCGTCGCGTACCGGCAGGGTGGCGACGATACCGCCTTCGAGGTGCTGAATGGTCTTGCGGTTGCTCTCGACGCGGATCTTGCCCGGTGCATTCGCGGCACTGGCGATCGGCGCCACGGCGGCCCAGCTGCCGAAGCCGAAGAACACGACGATCACCACCAGGTAACCGACCATGCGCAACTTACGGTCATTGAGCCGCGGGTCGCTGAACGGTGACCGGGGTTTGCCGCTGATGACTTCGACAGGCTGATCCATGAAAGTTATCCCCGACTGCCGACCGGTTTAGGCGGCGATTGTGGCCGGTTGCTGATCGATTGCGCGGCAAAGCCATTGAGCAGCGCAAGCACCTTGGTCGGCACATCGTAGGCGACCTTTTCACCGTTCGAGATGACCATCACGCGATCGACCAGTTCCAGGATGTTGTTGCGATGGGTGACCAGGATCAGTGTCGAACCCTGCTGCTTGAGCAGCTTGATCGCCTCGGCCAATGCCTGGTCGCCCTGGATGTCGAGATTGGAGTTCGGCTCGTCCAGCACGACCAGCTTGGGGGAGTCGTACAAGGCGCGCGCCAGTCCGATCCGCTGGCGCTGACCGGCCGAGAGCATGGTCGGCGTGATTCTTGTCTCGTAGCCGTCGGGCAGTTTGAGGATCATGTGGTGGACGCCAGCTGCGCGCGCGGCGGCGATCACCTTGTCCGGATCGACGTCGCCGAAACGGGCGATGTTTTCGCTGACGTTGCCGTCAAGCAGTTCGACATCCTGTGGCAGGTAGCCGATGTGTTCGCCGAGCGAGGCACGGTCCCACTGTGCGAGTTCGGCGCCATCGAGCCTGATCGAGCCGCTGCTCGCACGATGAATTCCGAGAATCGCCCGGACCAGCGTCGATTTGCCTGCCGCGCTCGGCCCGATCACGGCAACCGCGGTGCCGGGTTCGATGACGAAGCTGATTTCCTTGAGAATCGGGATCTCTGATCCTGGTGGCACGACCGAGGCGCGCTCGAATTCGACGTGACCCTGTGGCGGCGGCAGCGGCATCGGCGGCTCGCTCATCGGCAATGCCTGCAGCAGTTTGTTGAGCCGGCCGTAGGATTCGCGCGCACTCAGAAAGCTCTTCCACGAGCCGATCAGCTGGTTGATCGGGGCGAGGGCGCGACCGAGCAGCAGT
>JAGRHE010000016.1 GCA_020445165.1 Gammaproteobacteria bacterium | reverse complement strand
TGCGCGTCGAGGTGGCAGCCCTTGCCGGTGTTGATCTGGATCGCGCGTGCGCCGGTGGCGCGGATGCGGTCGGCATCGTTGCTGGTCTGCTGGTCACCTTCGATCACGGCCAGCGACAGTTCGTCCCTCAGGTCGGTCAGCGTGCGTGTCAGCAACGAGGTCTTGCCGGAACCGGGACTCGACACCAGGTTCAGGGCCAGGATGCCCTGCTGCACCAGGCGGCCGCGGTTGGCCGCGGCGTAGGCGTCGTTCTTGCCGAGGATGTCCTGCTCGATCTGCACCATGCGGCTCTGGCTGAGACCGGGCGCATGGGCGCGTGCAGGGCCCTGGCCATAGTCATGGTCGTCTCCATGCACGTGCGGCGCGTGGTCATGGTCGTGATCGTGCGGATGGTCGTGATCGTGTCGATGCTGGTGGTGACCATGGTCGTGCGCATGGTCATGATCGTGGCCATGGTGGTGGCCATGCTGGTGATGGTCGTGGTCGTGATGATCGTGATCGGAGTGACCCTCGATCCGCGTCTCGCCTTCGCCGCATCCACATACCGTACACATCACGCCACCTCCAATTCTCTGATCCGCATCTGGTCACCGCCGGTGACCTGCAACTGGTAACCCCCGCAGCCCGGGCATGCCGCGTGCCGTTCGCCGATCGTGACCGACGCCGCGCACTGCATGCACCAGGCCGTGCCCGGCGACTCGATGATCTCGAGCCGGCTTCCCTCGGCCAGCGTGCCGCGGGATACCACCTCGTAGCTGAACTGCATCGCCGACGGTTCGACACCGGACAGCGCGCCGATTTCGAGCCATACCGTCTTCACCTGCCGATACTGCTGTGCTTCGGCCTGGTCTTCGAGCACCTGCAGGATGCCCTCGCATAACGACATCTCGTGCATCACGCCGCCTCCATTTCGAGACGGTAGCCGACGCACGGGTCGATCGCATGGATCAGCAGGTCGGCCTGTGCCTGCACCACCGGGCCCTCGCCGCGGGTGATGCTGCGAAGTGCCTGGACGGCCGGGCCGCGCGGGCCGAAGTTCCATTCGGTCGGCGCCAGGATCTGGTAGCGCACGACGTGCTCGCCGTCGAGTATCACGCGGTGACACAGGCGGCCGCGCGCGGCCTCCACCTGTGCCAGTCCGCTGCCTGAACCCGGTTCCGAACCCGATTCGCCGATCTCGGCGTCGCCCGTTTCCGGACCGCTCAGCAGCTGCCCAATCTCGACCAGGCGCGCCAACAGGCGGGTGTACAGGCCGCGCCCGTAATCTCGTTGCACTGCCACCAGCAGCGGGTGGTCGGCGCGCCGCACCAGGGTGCCGGTTTCCGCCGGACGGTAGGCCAGCTCGGGCGTGGCGACGAAAGTCTCGGCATCGTCACCGTCCAGGTGGCGCAGCAGTTCGTCGTCGGCCAGGGCCGGCAGCGCCGCCACGTCGCTGTCGCCAATCCGGCCCCAGTCGCGCCGGCGCACGAAGCGCAGCAGCTGGGTGGCTGGTGTGTCGACCCGCTTGACCCAGCTGTCGAGCGCGGCCGGATCCTGGTCGAGCCAGGCGCCGACATCGCCGCCGAAAACCTGCTCGGCGATGTCGCGGCGCAACTTCTGCCAATTCTCCGCCACGCTCGGGTTGCCTGCCGTGACCTGGCGCAAACCGGGCTGCCGGCAAAGCGCCGAACCGGGGTCCATCAGCTGGCGTGCGGCCTGGATGGTCCCCATCAGCGGGGCGAGATGCTGGGTCGACGGCGTGCTGCCGTAGAAGCGCGGCCAGTCGAGCAGGACCCGCCACAGGTGCTCGCGCAGGGTTTCCAGGTCGACCAGGCGGTTGCGTACCCGCTCCACGTCGCTGCCGGCCGGCGTCTGCAAGGCCGATTCGACCGCCCGAATCGCGGCGACCGCCTGGGCCTGCCCGCACACGTTGTACAGCAGCGGCAGCAGCTGCAGCGTGTCGGTGATCGTGCGGCCTTCGAACACGCGCGCCGCGGCCACCGGGCGCGAGGAGCGGATCTCTACGATGCCGCGCGCTGGTGCCAGCAGGATGTCGAGGCGTCCCTCGATGTTGTCTTGTGCGCTGGTCATTCGGCCTGTTCCGATTGCCTGTGCCGGGCGCCGCCGAGGAATGCGCGCCGGCTCATGCGAACCTCGTCCGCGGGCTGTCCGGGCGTCCCGGTCGCTGTGACCACCGGTTCGTCCGGCTCGCCGCGCCAGCGACGCTCGACCTCGGCCGCGTGGGTGCTGGATTCACTGTCATGATGCTGCCTGTCGTGCAGCGCGTCGAGTGCCGCACGCGCAATTGCCCGCGCGGTCTGCTGATCGGGAATCTCGAGCACCGGCGACAGCAGCGAGCAGACCTGGTAGCGGCCGGCATTGTCGTCGCCGGCCATCCGGAAGTTGTAGCGTCCGGATGCGAACACCTGGCTGCGCTCGCTGCCGACCGGTAGCCGGTGCCAGTCGTCGCCTTCGTCGGGCAGCAGGACCAGGTTCATGAACCAGGGCGTGATCAGCACGCCGAGCACACCGTCGGGGATGCGCTCGAAGCCCACTGCCTCGACCTGCAGCGCCGGGTTGACGATCGGCAGGCCCTGCATGCGTGGCATCGCGACATCGCGGAAATAGCGCACCAGTCCCCCGGTCAGTGCCTGCACCTGCAGTTCAGTCATCGAGGATCACCATGAACTGTTCGCGGGCGCCGTCGCACTCCGGGCAGCGCCAGTCGGCGGGCAGGGCGCTGAACGGCGTGCCGGGCGCGATCTGCCAGTAGCTGTCGCCCTGTGCCGGATCGTAGACATGCCAGCACACCTTGCATTCCATGCGCGCGTCGTCGGACAGGCGTGCCGCATCGCCGCCGTAAGAGCCCTCGAAGGTCTTCATGCGTCGCTCCGCCGGTACAGGGACAGGATCTCATCCAGCCGCTCGACACTGTCGGCGATGTCTTCGGCGGCGGCCTGGGCCACCGCCGGTACGTCGCACACCTCGATGGTGTTCAGGATCAGCGCGTCCTGCGAGTTGTAGTACTTGATCCACCAGGCATTACGTTTTGCGGTGCTGCCGATGCGGCAGTTGCCGTAGCCGCGCGACAGGATGGTTACCGGGCCGACGCCGAGACGTTCGCCGAGCAGGGCCAGGTCGGCGTCGCTGAGTGGCAGCAGCGACAGGTTGATGCTGTGGACCGGGTCGCCGGTGCGCCAGCTGGCCAACTGGTCGGCCAGTTCCACCAGCAGGGCGGGAGCGTTCTGCAAGGCCGGGTCATCGGTGTCACAGGCGCTGTCTAGGCGACTGTCGGCGCCGACGAAGGTCGCGTCGCGGACCAGTTCGGGGACATCGCCGATCTCGATCGTGTCGCGCAACACGCGCCCGAGTTGGTCGCGGTGCTGCACGCGCCACACGCCTGCGAGAACGGATTCTTGTGCGCGTACCGGTGCTGCTGCTTCGTACGCCACGCTCACTTCGCCCTCGCCGAGCACCTGGTCGACGAAGCGGCGGTTGACGCTGTCGAGTACGTCCAGGTCTACCCGCCTGGCCCGGTTGCCCGGCTGCCAGTCAGCCAGAGCAGCGAGTACCTCGGCGAGCAGCCGGTGTGCCTGGTCGAGACCTTCGCTGTCTTCGGGTTCTGGCAGCAGCGGGGCGCGGTAGGTCTGCATTCCAGACGGCATGGCCAGGTATTCGAGGCCATCTTCGGCAGCGCTGGCCTGGCTGCCAGGGCCGATTTCGACAATCGGGATGTTACGAAAATCAGGCATGGCCGTTCTCTCCGGTCTGGCGTTGCAAGGTGGATTCGTCGACCAGCGGGATGCCCAGGCCGGGATTGTGTCCCGGCTCACGGGCGAGTATCTCAGGGATGCGCTGCATGTAGTCGGACCAGTCGCGCACCTTGCTGATCTTGCCAAGGAAGCGCCCGTTGCGCAGGAACACCAGGCATGGCCAGACCGCAATGTCGTAACGATCCTTGAACTGCGCTTCCAGTTCGTGTCCGACCACGACCGGTTCGAAGCGGCCGGAAAAGGCACGCGCCAGCTCGGGCAGGATCACGGCGACGTCATTGGCTTCCGGGTAGCGCTTTGGGTCTTCGCTCAGAAACAGCACCAGCGTGGCCTCGCGCGCCAGCAGCCCGGCGGCATTATCGGCTGTCATGCGTGGGTAGCCGTGCTGCTCGACCAACTGTTCAATCAGGGGTGATGGCATGTGCTTACGCCTCGTTGTCCAGGTGTTGAAGGTGGGCGGGCAACTGCGGTTCGCGCCCAATCAGGTCGTCGAAAAGGTGTTCGATGCGATGGTCGCCGGCCATGATCCGCGACACCGCTTCGACCGCGTCACGCATTGCCAGGGCGGTGGGCTCGTCCAGTACCTCGCGAGCGGCGCCCAGAAATACCAGCAGCCAGTCGCCGGTTCGGACAGCGCCGACCAGGGTGGTGTCGACGTGGGTCAGCACTTCTCCGTCACGACACAGGGCGTGACAGGTTCCGGTTTCGACCACCTGCAGAGGGATGCCGATGCACATCAGTCTTTGCGCCGGCTGTCGACGTTGACGCGCAGCGGGCGCGCGCCGAGATCGTTCGGTTTCGGGTCGAAGACCGTGTCGCGGTCGTGCAGCACGCGGGCGTCGCCGAGCCGGCAGGCGTCGGCTGCACTCGGTCGCTGTGACTCGTAGGCGGCCTGGTCGAGTTGGGCCGGGTGCAGTGACTGGTCGCCCGGCAACGGTCCGCTGCGGCGCTCGGGCCGGATGCCGAGGGCGTCCAGCCAGGTCAACGCGGCGGCGATCGCTGGTTCGACACAGGCTTGCACGACCGGTCGCAGGCTGCCGCCGTAGTCCTCCAGCTCAGCAGGTTGCACGCCGACCAGCAGCAGGTGTTGCGGGTAGTCGCCAAGCAGCTGGGCCATCGCCAGCACCTCCTGGAAACCGGTCTGGTGCAGGCTCATCTTCTTGGCGCCCATGAAATTGGGCACCGCGTCGCCTTCGATCAGCTTGAGCGTACCCGGGGCCAGGCCGTAGTCGATCGCATCGAACACCACCAGGATGTCGGCGGCCTGGACGTGCTGCACCAGGTAGATGCCCTGGGTGCCGCCGTCGATCAGTTGCACATTCGGGCCGAAAGCGTGGCTGCGGTTCAGCGCCTCGACGGTGCGCACGCCGAATCCTTCATCGGCCCAGAGGACGTTTCCGATCCCCAGAATCTTGACTCTTGGCCCGCGCATCGGCTGGCTCCTGGTTATTGGTTCTCGACACGATTACCGTGTGGCAAGGAACATGCCGATCTGTCAGCGCCGTCTAACTATCTGGTTTACAAGAAGAAAATCTCCTCTGGAAGAAAGTGTTCCGCGCGAAATGGAAAGTATTGTTACAGGTTGGATGAAAATCTGGAATAAGAATGACCGGTTTGGGTGTGGAAGACGGCGGCAAAGCCGCCCGATCGGCCGGCATTGCGATCGCCGCCCCGGCCGTTGTTGCGACCTGCACCGGGTGGCAAGGAAGTTTCCGTTCTTCGCCGAAAGACGGGTGCTTGGCTTGCAAGCAGTCGCCTCTTGAAGTCTACGAGGGTATTCTTATCTGATTGGTTTGTAAGGAAAAAATGACAATGGCATGGTCCTTGTAAAGGATCCTTGCAAGCGCGCCGTCTGCTGCGCGGTTTGCCGGGATACCACGGGAGAGGAGCATGACCGAGACATTCTACGAGGTGATGAGGAGGCAGGGCATCACGCGCCGCAGCTTCCTCAAGTACTGCAGCCTTACCGCTGCGGCGCTGGGCCTGGGCCCGGCCTTCGCGCCGAAGATCGCGCACGCGATGGAGACCAAGCCGCGCATCCCGGTGCTGTGGCTGCATGGCCTGGAGTGCACCTGCTGCTCGGAGTCGTTCATCCGCTCGGCGCATCCGCTGGCCAAGGACGTGGTGCTGTCGATGGTCTCGCTCGATTATGACGACACCATCATGGCCGCGGCCGGTCACCAGGCCGAAGCCATCATCCAGGAAACGATCGACCAGTACGATGGCAACTACATCCTGGCCTGTGAGGGCAACCCGCCGCTGAACCAGGACGGCATGTCGTGCATCATCGCCGGCCGCCCCTACATGGACCAGCTGCAGCACGCGGCGAAGCACTGCAAGGCGATCATCTCGTGGGGCTCGTGCGCATCGTACGGCTGCGTGCAGGCGGCCAAGCCGAATCCGACCCAGGCGGTGCCGATCCACAAGGTGATCCACGACAAGCCGATCATCAAGGTGCCGGGCTGTCCCCCGATCGCCGAGGTCATGACCGCGGTGATCACCTACATGTTGACCTTCGACCGCATCCCTGAACTCGACCGTCAGGGGCGGCCGAAGATGTTCTACAGCCAGCGTATCCACGACAAGTGCTACCGCCGGCCGCACTTCGACGCCGGCCAGTTCGTCGAGAGCTGGGACGACGAGGGCGCACGCAAGGGTTACTGCCTGTACAAGATGGGCTGCAAGGGTCCGACCACTTACAACGCCTGTTCGACCATCCGCTGGAACGAGGGTACGTCGTTCCCGATCCAGGCCGGCCACGGCTGCATCGGCTGTTCCGAAGACGGCTTCTGGGACAAGGGCTCCTGGTACGCCCGCCTGACCGACATCAAGCAATTCGGTGTCGAGAGCAACGCTGACATTGTCGGCGGCACTGCGGCTGGAATCGTCGGCGCCGCGACCGCCGTTCATCTCGGGGCCAGTGTCATCAAGCGCGCACAACAGAAAGGAGACCAGGAATGAGCGTCAAGCAGACCCCCAACGGTTACAGCCTCAACGACTCGGGTCGGCGTGTCGTCGTCGATCCGGTGACCCGGATCGAGGGCCACATGCGCTGCGAGGTCAACGTCGACGAGAACAACGTGATCCGCAACGCGGTGTCGTCGGGCACCATGTGGCGTGGCCTCGAAGTGATCCTCAAGGGACGCGATCCGCGCGATGCCTGGGCCTTTGTCGAACGCATCTGTGGCGTGTGTACCGGTTGTCATGCGCTGACCTCGGTGCGCGCGGTCGAGGACGCGCTCGGCATACAGATCCCGCCGAATGCGCACCTGATTCGAGAGATGATGGCCAAGACGCTGCAGGTGCACGATCACGTCGTGCATTTCTATCATCTGCATGCGCTCGACTGGGTCAATCCAGTCAACGCACTGAAGGCCGATCCGAAAGAGACGTCGAAGATCCAGCACCTGGTGTCGCCAAGTCACCCACTGTCGAGCCCGGGCTATTTCCGCGACATCCAGACCCGCATTCGCAAGTTCATCGAGTCGGGCCAGCTCGGTCCGTTCAAGAACGGCTACTGGGACAATCCGGCTTACAAGCTGCCGCCCGAGGTCGACCTGATGGCGGTCGCGCACTATCTCGAAGCACTCGACATGCAGAAAGAGTTCGTAAAGGTGCACACGGTGTTCGGTGGCAAGAACCCGCACCCGAACTACCTGGTCGGTGGCGTGCCGTGCGCGATCAACATGGACGGCGACCTGTCGGCCGGTGCGCCGTTGAACATGGAACGGCTGAACTTCGTCAAGGCGCGCATCGACGAGATGAAGACCTTCTGCGACAACGTCTACATTCCCGACGTGCTCGGCATCGCCAGCTTCTACAAGACCTGGCTGTACGGCGGAGGTCATGGCGCGAAGAACGTCATGGACTACGGCGCCTACCCGAAGGTCAACTACGACAAGTCGACCGACCAGCTGCCCGGTGGTGTGATCCTGAACGACAACTGGAACGAGGTGTTGCCGGTCGATCCACGCGACCCGGAACAGGTGCAGGAGTTCGTCACCCACTCCTGGTACAGCTACCCGGACGAAAAGCGGGGACTGCATCCCTGGGACGGCATCACCGAGGCCAACTTCGAGCTCGGTGCCAACACCAAGGGCACGCGCACCAACATCGAGGCGCTCGACGAGAGTGCCAAGTACTCATGGATCAAGGCGCCACGCTGGCGCGGTCACGCGGTCGAGGTCGGACCGCTGTCGCGTTACACGCTGGCCTATGCGCAGAACGTCGAGTACGTGCAGGAACAGGTGCATCGCAGCGTCGCCACCTTCAACCAGCTGGCCGGCACCAATGTCGATGCCAAGACCGTGCTGCAGTCGACCATCGGCCGCACGCTGGCGCGTGCGCTCGAGGCGCAGTACTGCGGCGACATGATGGTCGACGACTGGAACGACCTGATGAGCAACATCAAGGCCGGCGACACCAACACCGCGAACATGGACAAGTGGGATCCGTCGACCTGGCCGAAGGAGGCCAAGGGTGTCGGTACGGTGGCCGCGCCGCGTGGGGCGCTCGGCCACTGGATAAAGATCAAGGACGGGCGCATCGAGAACTACCAGTGCGTCGTGCCGACCACCTGGAACGGGTCGCCGCGAGATCCCGCCGGCAATATCGGCGCGTTCGAAGCCTGCCTGATGAATACGCCGATGGAGCGGCCGGACGAACCGGTCGAGATCCTGCGCAGTCTGCACAGCTTCGATCCCTGCCTGGCCTGTTCGACTCACGTGATGTCGGAAGACGGCGAGGAACTCACCCAGGTCAAGGTCCGCTGAGGCGGGAGGACAGTTCGATGAAAAGTATGCGTTTGATCTTCACCTGCCTGTCGGCAGCGGCAGTGTCCGGCTTGGCCGCACCGCTGGTGCTGGCGCATCCCGGGCACGGTGTGCTCGGACACGGCGATGACTCGTTGCACCCGCTGTTCAGTGGTGAGCACCTGCTGCTGATGACGGTGATTGGCATCGGTGCACTGTTGCTGCGGCGCCATCTCGGTGGCGGGCGCCACGACGGGGAGTAAACACGATGACAACCATGGCAACCAAACCACATGCCGAACCGGCGGTGTATGTCTACGAGGCGCCGCTGCGCCTGTGGCACTGGATCAACGCGCTGTCGATCGTCGTGCTCGCGATCACCGGCTGGTTCATCGCCAGCCCGCTGCCGAGCGTACCGGGTGAGGCGTCCGACAATTTCCTGATGGGGTACATCCGTTTCGCGCACTTCGCTGCCGGCTACGTGCTCGCGGTCGGCTTCCTGTTCCGCATCTACTGGGCCTTCATGGGTAACCACCATGCGCGCCAATTGTTCATGCCGCCGCTGCTGTCACGCGATTTCTGGGACGGCGTCTGGCACGAGATCAAGTGGTATGCGTTCCTGGTCAGGGAGCCGCGCAAGTATGTCGGCCATAACCCGCTTGCGGTGCTGGTGATGCACTTCCTGTTCCTGTGGCTGCTCATCTTCATGATAGTCACCGGCTTCGCGCTGTACGGCGAAGGCACCGGTATGGGTTCGTGGCAGTACGAATGGTTCAGCAGCTGGGTCATCCCGCTGATGGGGCAGAGCCAGGACGTGCATACCTGGCACCACCTGATGATGTGGGCGATCGTGTGCTTCGTGATCATCCATGTCTACGTCGCCATCCGTGAAGACATCATGTCGCGGCAGTCGCTGATCAGCACCATGATCAGTGGCTGGCGCATGTTCAAGGACAGCCGCAAACCCGACGACGGGCATTGATGTTCCCTCGAAGAGCTACGGTCGCTCCCTCCTGGTAAGTCCCTGTAGCGCATCTTGACGCCGCCGACCGGAATGGAAGGCGGCTTTTTTTGGTGTCTGGTCAGGTCGATGTGATCGAATAACGCTGCGCAGCAGAATGGCGCAGGCTGCCGTGGCTCCATGTTGATGCATGATCGCGGGTCCGGTTCGTTTGCTGTGGGCATCGAGGCCGGTCGCATGATGACGAGGGCACGAAGCCCGGCTTGCATGTAAGCTCGGGAGTACAGCCAATCGAGTCGCGGAAAACCGATGGCAGGGACGGACCGATCCAAGTTATTCATCTCGTATTCGCGCGCCGATGTCGCGTTCACCGACGAACTCGTCGCTGCACTCGAGTCCTCGGCCGATTTCGAGATCCTGATCGATCGCGAGGGTATCGCTCACGGTGAGGACTGGCGGGCGCGCCTTGGCCGCCTGATCGTCGAGTGCGACACCATGGTGTTCGTGCTGTCGCCTGACAGCGTCGAGTCCGAGGTCTGCGGTTGGGAGATCGCCGAAGCGCAGCGACTGGGCAAGCGCATCATCCCGGTGCTGTGGCGTGCGGTCGACTTCGCCACGATGCCCGCCGAACTCAGCGCCCTCAACGCCGTTCCGTTCGGGGGTGTGCACGCGGTCAGTGGTCTGCCGAAATTGATCACTGCGCTGAAGAGTGACCTCGTCTGGTTGCGCGAACATACCCGCTTGGGCGAACGGGCCGCGGAATGGGAGGCGTCGGGACACGCCGTGGCCTATTTGTTGCGCGGCGATGCACTGGCTGCCGCGCGTGACTGGCTGGCAGCAAAACCGGTGAATGCGCCCGCGCCGACGGCGTTGCAGCAGGCTTTTCTCGAGGCCAGCGAAGACGACGAGAGCCGCCTGCTTGGTGAAGAGCGGCGCCGGGTGGAAGAACTCGAAAAGGCCAAGGCGGTTGCAGAAGCGGAACGCGATGCGGCGCAACAGGCGCGTGCCAGTGAGGCCAGTGCTGCGCGCCGCGTGGTGCGTACGACAACCATCGGATTGATCGTTGCCGTCGTGCTGTTGGTCGCTGCCACGACGGCCGGTTTGCTTGCCCAGCGCAATGCCAACGAAGCACAGCTGGCGGCCGAACGTGCCGCCCTGGCCAGGCAGGATGCCGAGCAGCGGCGCGAGGCGGCGCAGCTGATCCAGTCGCGTTTTCTCGCCCGTGCCGCACAGTCCTATCTGAGGCGGGGCGATGCGGCGAATGCACTGGGTCTGGCACGCGCCGCCCTACCGGCCGATCTTGCGAATCCCGATCGGCCATTTGCGATCGAGGCTGCGCAGGTGATCTTCGATGCCTACGGCAAGCTGCGTGAACGTGCGACCCTGCGTGGGCACAGCTCGGGCCTCAAAGGCGCACTGCTGCTGCCGGATGATCGTGTCGTTACCTGGGCGCGCGATGGCACGATCCGGTTTTGGGGCGTGGATGGCAGCCCGTTGAACACGGTGGTCGCACATAAAGATCCGACGGACCCTGATGGCGAGCAGGACACCGGCGTGCACGGGGTGCTGCACCTGGACGACGGGCGCCTCCTGTCCTGGGGTGTCGACAAAACCGCCAGGCTCTGGCGTGACGATGGCACTCCCATCGGAACATTTCTGACCGAAGATGCCTGGATCCGCATCGAGCGGCTGCACGACGGCCGCATCGCCGCAGCTATCGGAGATCAATACCGTGTCTGGAGCGCTGCGCTCGAGCCCCGGCTCGTGTTGCACAGCCCCTTGCCCTGGTTGCGAGGCGCGATCCTGCTGCGCGACGGCCGCTTCCTGAGCTGGCAGTCGCAGACGGGGGCGCCGGTCAGCCACACAGCGATGCTGTGGAATGCAGATGGCACGCCGGGTCCCGTGCTGGCGGGGCATGAGCGGATGCTGCTCGGTGCGTTCGAGCTCGCGGACGGACGCATCGTCACCTTCGACAACGGCCCGAGCCTGAGGCTCTGGTCGGCCATGGGCGAATTGGAGACGGTGATCGACAAGGCGCACAAGCATGCGCCCTTCAACGCGCCGTTTGCATTTGCACTGCGCGACGGCCGTTTCTACACCTGGGGCCAGGAGGCCTACCACGATCGCGTCTGGTGGGCTCGTTTATGGGACGGGCAGGGCGAGTCGCAGGCCCTGATCGAAGCCAGCGACACGCCGCTGCAGGGCATGCAGCTTGACGACGGTCGTCTGCTGCTGGGTATCAACACTGCGACGCCGACCATCTGGCAGAGCGACGGCACGCGCGGACCACTGCTGAGCGGCCACGAAGCCCCAGCGTCCGCCGCTGCCCAATGGCCCGATGGCCGCATCGCCACCTATGGCAGCGACTATACCGCGCGCCTGTGGAGCCGGGATGGCGATCCCTTGCGTGTCCTGCGCGGGCATGAAGGCGATGTCAGTGGTTTGGAGTCATTGCCCGGTGAACGCTACCTGACCTGGAGTTACCAGGATCGCAGCGCGCGGATCTGGGCCGAGGAGGCGCAGCCGCGCAGTCGACTCGACCTGGTCGGCGGCGACGCAAAGACAGTACGTGAACTGCGCAGTGGCAAGATTGCCGTACACACGGCCGCCGGGGTAATCGCGGTTTTTGGATCGGATCTTGCGCCTGTACAGGTATTGCGCAATGACGCGCGCGAGATTGACGAGTGGGTCGAGTTGGCCGATGGCCGGCTGCTGACCCGAGGCAGGAATCACAGCAATCGCGAGCCCGGCCCTGCACTGCGCCTGTGGAGTGCGAGCGGCGAGGTGATTGCCGACCTGGCGGACCCGGAGGCCGAGATCGTGCATGCCACGCAGGCGCCTTCGGGCTACATCCTGGGATTAGACGCGTTCGGACAGGTGTGGCGCTGGGACGCGGACGGACGCCCGATTGCCACGCATGGTGATGACGACGGTGACCGCCTGTACTCTGTCTACCCGCTGCCCGACGGCCGTTTCGTTACCCGTCGTGGCAGCAACCGGTTGCAGTTGTGGAGCGCCGAGGGAGAGCCGGGCCAGGTGATGGAGCACCAGGACATGGAGGAGCAGCAGTCGCCGCTACCGAAGGAGATCCTGCCGTTTGGTGACGGTCAGCTGCTGGTCATCGACCAGCGTAATTCGACGCTGGTCTGGGACGAGCGCGCCGGGCAGTGGCGCACGTTCAAACTCGGCGAGTCTGTGCCCGTGAAGTCGGCCACCCCGCTGCAAGGAGGCAAGGTCCTGCTGAACCTGTTCAATGGTCGGCTGCTGATCGTCAGCCCGGAAATGTCATGGCAGGAGATCCCGGTGTCGGCGACCGCGGACGGTGCCTATCCGCGCCATCAGGTTTTCAGGCTCACGGACGGCAGGCTGCTGGTCGCGACGTCGCAGCTGGGAACCCGGCTCTGGGACGCTGATGGTACGCCGGGCCGGCGCGTCCTCGAGCACAGTATCGATGGCGCCATCCTGTTACAGGACGGGTCATTCTTGGTCTGGCCGGCGGCGAACGACCGCAACGGCCTGCAGATCATCGGCAAGGACGGCGAGACCGGCGTGGTGCTGCGCGGCCATGAAGGCGAGGTGAAGCAGGCGCTGCAATTGGTCGACGGCCGGATTGTCAGCTGGGCCGGCGATGCGAGCGTTCGTACCTGGCCCGGTTCGGTCAGGCAGGCAGTGGACTGGGCCGAAGACGCGACGGCGCGACTCCAGCCGTTGACTCAGGCCGAGCGCTGCGAGCATTACCTGGAACCGTCAGAGGTTTGTGCCGAGGAGACGCAGCGATGATGCATCCGTGTGCTGCAGCAACACCTTTGGTTGGATCGGACTATTGCTGCGGCCGTATTCCCGTGATCATTGCCGGCATTCGACCACTTTTCACTTGGCCCAACAGGTTGAATCCGCCGGCCAAAGCTGCCGGTGGAGATCCGAACCCCCAGCGACCCAAATGAGTACGTGCCGGAAGCGCAGGTTTCTTTTGGCCTCGCTTCCGGCACGATTCAGATCCCGTACCGATTTTCCCGGGTTATTTCATCCGCTTGCTGTCCAGGAACCGTCCCCACGCCTTGGCGTCGTATTGCATCAGTGGAGACCCGCCCACCACTTGGGGCGGGATGACATTGTGAGCCTTGTTGCGCACAAACACTTCTCGCTGACCACCCGAATCGGGAACTGACTTGGGGCGCCTGGTTTCCCCCTCCCCCGGGGCGGCCGGCTCAGTCCGCGTTCGAGAGGGAGCGGAAAACTCTTCCCGAAGCCTGGCGAATGAACGCTGATACTCGTAGCTGTGGGCAAACAAGCTCATACCTTCTTCTCTCCTTTCGACCGATGAAACGTAAGCCAAGATGGGCTGTGTTGCGATCATGCAAAGGTGAGCGCTTTGCGAAAACTCGGAAATCGATCGAACAATCATCGGATTATTCGAAATGAAAATCCTGTTCGGCCGGTTATTCGGGCTGGCGGCTATTCGTTGCCGCCGACTCGCATAGCCAACAAGGGGCATCGATCTCAGAGAGTCGACGACTCCTCCGTGGACGGGACCCGATTGAATCTCAATTGCAGCGCGGCGCCTGCCGGTACTTCGCGGCCGGGTCGACGAGGTAGTGACCGGCGAGAAAACTACGCCCCAGCAGCACCGGGTAGGTGAATGCGCCGCGCTGGCTGAGGTTGAACTCGGTGACGCGGTAGCGGTCGCCGACGCAGACACCGAGCCTCACCACCGGCCGGCGCTGCACGCCGGTGGTTTTCAGTTTGATGCTGGCGAAGCGCACGACCGGCTGCTGCATCTGTCGTGACCTGCCGTCGTCTGCGCGCAGCATGAACTCGACCCAGGGTGATCCATCACGGCTGAAGTACCTCAGGCTGTCGGTGTGGACGGACGACACGTCGGCCCCCGTGTCCACCTTGGCCTGCAGCGACAGTGCCGATTCGGTCAACGTGACCTGCTCGACCCAGCCGATGACCGCTGGTGTCTCGTCAGGCGTCGTGCGCGCAAGGGCATTACCCGGCAAGCTGCCGAGCAGTGTCGCGAGCAATGCCAGGCCTGCCGCCGTTCTCATGTTTCCGCGATCCGGCTGGCCGCGGCGACCACCGCCTGGCCGAGTGACAAGCCACCGTCGTTGGCCGGCACCTGCTGGTGACTCAGTACACGCAGGCCACGTGCGTCGAGCCTGTTCGCAATGCGTTCGAACAGCAGGGCGTTCTGCATCACGCCGCCGGACAGGGCAATCGTGTCGATGCCTTGCTGCTGTGCGATCTGCGCAGCGAGATCAGCGGTCGAGTCCGCTAGGCCCTGGTGGAAGCGTGCGGCGATGCTTGCGCGCGGCGTGCCGTTCGCGAGATCTTGAAGCAATGCCTGCCACATCGGTGCCGGGTCCAGTTGCAGGACGTTGCCGTCTTCGGTGATGTCGAGCACGTACCCGGTCCCATCCAGTCCATCGCTCGCGCCCGCTGCCAGTGCTTCGAGCTCGATTGCTGCCTGTCCCTCGTAGCTGACGGCATCGGCGGATACATCCAGTGCGCCGGCGACCGCATCGAACAGGCGTCCGTAGGAGCTGCACAGCGGGCTGTTGATGCCACGTTCCATCATCGCGGCGAGCGTTGCACACGGCTTCTGCCGCAGGCGCTCCGCCAGTGCGAGATTGCCGTAACGTTCCTCGAACGATGCCTGGCCAATGTGATGCACGATGTGCGCGTAAGTGTTGCGCCAGGGTTCGAGGATCGCCCGGGTGCCACCGGGCATGGCGGTCGGTTTGAGGTGCGCGAGCCTTTCGAAGCCACGGTAGTCGGCGAGCAGGAACTCGCCACCCCACAAGGTACCGTCGCTGCCCAGTCCGAGTCCGTCCAACGCGACGCCGAGCACCTTCGGGCCGTCGACCGGCCAGCCGTTGTCGGCCAGCACGCTGGCGATGTGGGCATGGTGGTGTTGGACGACATGGATCGTCTTGCCCGTATTCTCCGCCAGGCTGTGGCCGTAGCGCGTCGAACGGTAGTCCGGGTGCAGGTCGACGGCGATCAGCTGCGGCGCCTGCTCGAAAAGCGCGGAGTAGAGGCTGACCACGCCTTCGAAGGCGTCGGCCGTGCGTGCATCCTCGAGATCACCGAGGTGTTGCGAGATGATTGCCTCGCCGTTCTTGAGCAGGCAGATGGTGTTCTTCAGCTCGCCGCCGAGGGCCAGCACCGGCGGGCAGTCTGTAAAACCGTCCGGTAGCCGGATCGGTGCCGGTGCATAGCCACGCGCGCGGCGCAGCAGTCGCGGCCGCCCTTGCATGATGCGCACGACCGAGTCGTCGACCCGGTTGACGATTGCGCGATCGTGCAGCAGGTAGCAGTCGGCAAGGCCTGACATGCGCTTGCGCACTTCGTCGTTGTCGGTGCATTGCGGTTCATCACTGAGGTTGCCGCTGGTCATGACCAGTGGTGTGCGCCAGTCCGCCAGCAACAGCTGATGCAGCGGGCTGTAGGGCAACATGAAGCCGAGCAGGGCCTGACCCGGCGCGATGCCCGCTGCGATCGCCGGCCCGTCGACGCCGGCTCGGGCGCGCAGCAGCACGATGGGAGCAGCGGACGAGCGCAGGGTCGCGGCGGCGGTCTCGTCGACATCCACGTAACGGCGGATCGTGTCGACATCACGGGCCATCAGGGCGAATGGTTTGCCGAAGCGGCGTTTGCGGCGGCGCAGCTCGTCGACGGCACCGGCATTGCAGGCATCGCAGGCGAGGTGAAAGCCGCCAATCCCCTTGATCGCGATGATGGCGCCCTGCTGCAACAGGGCGCCGGCAAGAGCGATGGCATCCATCCCGTCGCGTTCAACTGGCTGGTCCTGTGCGTCGACCAGCCAGGCGCGCGGGCCACAAGCCGGGCAGGCGTTTGGCTGGGCGTGAAAGCGCCGGTCTGCCGGATCGTGGTATTCGGCATTGCAGGCAGGGCACATCGTGAACGCGGACATGCTGGTGTTGGCGCGGTCATAGGGTATGCGCTGCACGATGCTCAGGCGCGGACCGCAATGGGTGCAATTGGTGAACGGGTAGCGGTAGCGGCGGTCGCCGGGGTCTTTGATCTCGTGCGCGCAGGCACTGCAGGTGGCGGCGTCCGGTACCACGCCGGTGCGCACCTCGCTGGCATCGCTGTCGACGATCGTGAATCCCTGCAGGTCCGGCAGGTCTTCGATCCCGCTGCACTCGATGCTGTCGATGCGTGCCAGCGGTGGACATTGTGCCCGCAGTGTTGCGCCCAGGCGGTCGATGTCCGCTGCATCACCGGCGACGCGAATCAGGACCCCGCTGCCATCATTGCGCACATCGCCGTGCAGGCCGAGTTCGTGCGCCAGGCGCCACACGGTGGGACGAAAGCCGACACCCTGTACCAGTCCGCGGACGCGGATCTGTGTGCCCCTCACGCGAGCAGGCCGGCGATGCCATCGAGCAATTGCGCGCGGCCGATCGGCTTCTGCCAGCAGGCATCGAACGCACTGCGACCATCGCCTTGTGATGGCACTGCGATCGCGGCGCTGAGCAGGACAATCGGGCCGCGATGACCGGACCTGCGCAGGCCGGCGGCGACATCGGTGCCGTTTGCGTCGCCCAGGTTCAGATCGACGATGGCAACGTCCGGTCTGAAGCGTTTGACGATGGTAGTCGCCTGTTCGGCATCGGCCGCCGTGTGCACGCTGCAGCCGGCCGCCTTCAGATAGAGGCTGAACAGGTCGAGCAGGTCACGGTCGTCGTCGACCAACAGCACGAGGCGTCCGGCCAGCACGTCCGCATCTGCGCCGCCCGGACGCACGGCCGGTGCGGCGATGTGAAACTCGAAGCGTGAGCCGCGTGAGTCGCTGCTGGCCAGGCGCAGCTCGCCGTCCATCGCCTCGACCAGGGCGCGGCTGATGGCCAGGCCGAGCCCGGCACCCTTGGTCCGGTGGCTGTCGTCGGCCTGTTGGTAGGGCTCGAAGATCGCCTGCTGCTGGTCGACAGCTATGCCCGGGCCGGAATCGCTGACCGCGACATGCAGGCTTTCGTCGCGCCAGTCGAACTCGACATTGATGCTGCCGCTGTCGGTGAACTTGATCGCGTTGCCGACCAGGTTGAGCAGGACCTGTTGCAGGCGGGCGGCATCGAGCCAGACGCGGACCGGAATGCTGCCGTCGAACCACCACGCCAGGGCGAGGTTTTTCTGCTCGGCCAGCGGGCGCAGCAGCTGTTCCGCCTCGTCGCTGACGGCGTGCAGATCGCAGGCGTTGGCATCGATGCGCGGTTGCTGGTTTTCGATCAGCGCCTGGTCGAGCAGGTTCTCGACCAGGTTGAGCAGGTAGCGTCCACCGCGCAGCACGGCGCCCGCATAGTGTTGGCCGCGGGCATCGTCGCACACCTCGCGCAGCTGTTCGCCGTAGCCGATGACCGATGTCAGCGGGGTGCGGAATTCGTGCGACATGCGCGCGATGAAAGCGCTTTTGAGCCGGTTGCTGCGTTCCAGTTCGGCCAGCAGGCGTTCGCGTTCTTCACGTAGCAGCAGCAGTTCGTGTGCGGCCTGCTGGCGCGCCTGTTGCTCGGCGTGTTCGGTACTGGCATCGAGCAGCGCCAGGCCCCAGCCGTCGTCGAGGCGCAGCAGGTGGACATGGCAGACCGGTGCATCAGGCAGTGACACGAAGCGCCATGATTGTGCTGGATCGCCAGTCAGGTTGCCCGCCGGGTCGAGGGTTGCGAGTAGCGGCAGCCGGATGCTTGCATCACTGCCGATATCCGACCGGCTCCAGCCGAAGTGACGCGAGTCACCGCGCAGATCACGCAGTCGGAAGGCATTGTCGAGATCGAGAAACAGTGGGCGCGCCCGCTGCGACAGCTGTCGATTCACATGTCGCGCGACGCTGTCGAGCGCTTCACTCATACGGCGTGCAGCAGCTGCTGGCCGAGACGGATGAAGGCATTCTCCACGCCGTCGCCACTGAGGGCACTGGTCTCCCTGAGTGGCCACGACTGTGCCTTCAGTGCCGCCAGCCGCTCCCGATCGACCGTCCATTGCGCGTCGAGGTCGGCCTTGTTGAGCAGCAGGCAGAATGGCACGTCGCCAAGCCTGGTGCGCACCGTGTCGTGCAGTGTGAGCGCGCTGTCCAGCGTCTCACCGCGCGTGCCATCGGCAACCAGCAGGTAGCCCGAGGCATCACGCAGGTAATTGGTGTCGATGTCGGCCAGTGCGCTCTTGCCGGCGATATCCCACAGGACCAGCTTGAGTTCATCACCCGAAGGCAGGCTCAACTCGCGCGTGTCGATCTTGACGCCGACCGTGGTCAGGTACTGCTCGCCGAAGGCCTGGCGCACGAAGCGCCCGACCAGGCTGGTCTTGCCGATCGCGAAGTCGCCGATCATGCAGATCTTGCGTGTCTTCATCGGTCAGTTCTTGTCGATACCGGTGACATGGAACTCGACCCGGCGCAGATCGATATTCAGTTCGTTCGATTGTGCCGCTTCGGTCAAGGTGCGCAGGTCGATTGGAGGCATGGGAGCCTGCGATGCGCGCAGACGTTCGGCGACCGCATCGGCGCGCCGGCTGGCGATGAACAGGTTCTGCTCGACGGTGCCGACACCGTCGGTGCGCCCGATCACCTGCAGCCGCATCGGGTGACCGAGATCCATGGCGTGTTGGTAGGCCTCGGCGACCAGTGCGGCAATGCTATCCATGTGGACCTGCTGCCCTTGCGCGATTTCGGTGCCGTCGGCGAACGCTACGCTGGCAGCCTCGATCAGGGTGACCAGCTGCGCCAGGCGCGCCCGCTCGTAGGGTTTCAGGGTGCCGTGATCGAGAGCAAGCAGGCCGGACAGTTGCGGCGGCGCATCGCCCAGCGACCGAATCCAGGCCAGCGGTGCTTGGCCGGTCAGCGTGGCGTGGCCGCGCTCGACCCTTATCTGAACATCGTCCGGCGGCTGCAGGGCCGCGCGCAGCTCACGCAGCAGGCGTGTGTCACTGTCTTCGAGTGCGCTGCTGTCGACGGTGTTGATGCCCGGTACCGTCAAGGCCAGCAGTTCGGCTCGTTGGCGCCAGTCGTTGTCGGCCGTGCCGCGCAGTTGCAGCGTGCCCTGCGCGAAGTCCAGTTCGACGCCGTCCGGGGGCGAGAGGCGCTGTCGGGCGCGCCGCAATGCGGCGTCGGCGTCGCTCGACTGGAATGGTTGAAAGCTCAGTGTGAAATCGCTGTCGGCAAGTCCGGCCTCGACCAAGCGATCGGCAGGTGCCGGCATGAGCGGATCGTGCAGTCCGCTGATGTTGAGATGGTCATCGATCCTTGTGATGTCGGTGACGACGATGCCCGGTGCCTGGCGCAGGCTGGCGATCGCCGCATCCTGAGCCGCCTGCCGTGCACGCAGCTCATTGCCGTCCTGCCACAGCGTATACAGCCACCAGCCGAGCGCCGCGAGCAGCAGCGATGCAATGATGAGCAGCGGCCAGGGCGGCCCCTTGCGCGGTGGTTGCTCGCGTTCACTCTGCAGGCAGCGGTCGAGCAGCGGGACCAGCGGCGCGGTGGCTGTGTCGTCGCCGTCGAAGTTCTCCAGCAGCTGCGCATGCCGGTGATGGATCTGTTCGAGCACATCATTCATGTCGTCGCGCAGCTGCAACGGCGGGATGCCACGGATCGCGCAGGCCAGGTAGGCATCAGGGCCGTGCACCAGCCACAGCGTGTGATCGCCGACGTCGATGCTCTCCAGGCGGGTGTCTTCACCATCGCGATCGATGGTGTCGCGGGTGAAGTCGCGAATCGCGGTCAACATGGCCGACACGGCATCGGCGTCGCGTTCCTGCTCGTTCGGTGCCGGGTTGCTGTGGCCGACGTGGCGGATCAGCAGTCCGCTGCCGCTCTGGATCAGGAATGCCTCTTCGACCCGGTAGAGCAGGGTATGCCGCAACACGATCTCGGCGAACGGTACCCCGCTGCGCATGGCCTCGACGCGCCAGCGCAGACCCTTGAACGACAGGCTGTGTTCGAGCGTGAGATTGATTTGCTGGACCAGGCTCTTCATCGCCTGGGTGATCGAACGCCGGATCGCCGGGCCCATGACCGGGTACAGGATGTCGGCGAAGAAGCCCGGATTGCGTTGCACCGAGTCCTCGATGCAGGCTGACACCGGTGCCTCGAGCGCGCTGCTGAGTTCGGCGGCATCCTGCTGGTAGGCGCGGCGCAGGGATTGCGGCAGCGATGCGGACACCCGCTCGGTCTGCACCTGGCGGTCTTCGTTGTCATGCTGCAGGCGGTCGATCGCGGCCTGCTCCGGCCCCATGAGCAGGGCCTTGAGATCGGCCAGCGCGCTGCGTTCGTCGTTGGCCGCCGCAGCCGGCGTCTGCTTGTTGCCGGCGGTCATTCGGGTTTTGCCCGGCGCAGTTGTGCGGCCATGTTTTCGAGCAGTCCGGCCAGTTGCGCGCGCTCGGCCGTATCGCGTTGCAGTCGCTCGATCGTCGACTGCTGTTGGGCAGCCGCCTGTTGCTGCTTGTGGACGCTGTCCTGGTGGTCGCTGTCGAGCAGGGTCAGGCGTTCATCGAGGCGCGCCAGCAGGGTGCTGAGGCTGCCGTTGAGTTCTTCCAGCGCCCGGCCCTGGGATTGCTCCTGGTTCTCGAGCGCCGTACGCAACTGGTCGATCTGGCCGCCGAGCCGGTCGATCTGGCCGTCGAGTAGCGTGCGCAGGGTGCGTTGCTGTTCTTCGAGTTGCGTTTCCAGGCGTGCGAAGTGCTGCTCGGTCTGGCGCACCTGTTCGCCGAACAGGATCTCACGGATCTGCGCCATGCTCTGCTGTTCGCCGGACAGCGGTGTGACGCGATCGATGGCGGATTTGTCAGACATGGCGCCGTCCCCTTGGTTTTTCTTTATCCGGTAGCAGCTTAGCAATTTTCTGGAGCGAAAAAAAAACCCGCTCCGGGTTGGAGCGGGAAGGGAGTATACCGGGGGAGGGACATCCGCCCGGTATTCACATCGACTCAGGGCCGATGATCAGATGACCTTGAGGCGGCGCAGCGTCTCCATGGTCAGCTGACCGGAAGCGAGACCGTTGTCCTTCTGGTACATGGTCATGGCCGACTGCGTATCGCGGCCGTACTTGCCGTCGATCTTGCCGGGATTGAAGCCGGCGTCGCGCAATGCGCTCTGCAGGCGGCGGATCAGGTCCGGCGAGGTGTTGGTCTCACACAGGATCGGACGCCATTCGAGTTGACCTTCCGAAACCAGTACCTTGTCGGTGACTTCCTGGTACTCGGCCGGGATGTCGATGCGGCGCTCCTGCGGCGGTGCCACCTGCTTGCGCACCTTGACCAGGTCATACTTGGCCGGGACAGCGACGGTCATGGTCTTGGCCGGCTCGATCACCACGCGCCGTTTCACGGTGCGGTATTCGGCCGGGATCTCGACCTTGCGCACCCCGGCGGCGGTCTTCAGCACCTTCTTGCTGACGGTCTTGTACTCGGGCGGCACTTCGACCAGGCACATGATCTCGCCGGTGGCGTTGTCGATCCGCTCGATCGGGCCGCGACCCTTTTTCCAGGTCGTGTAGCCGTCGCGGACCAGGACGCGCTCGGTCACGGTCTCGTAGGTGGCCGGTACCTCGACCAGCTGGGACGTGGCCTCTTTGACCAGCACCTGCTCTTCCTTCCAGCCGTACTTGGCCGGAACGACCTCGATCTTTTCCGATGCTTCCTGGACCAGGACCTTCTCTTCCGTCCACTCGTAACGTGCCGGCACGGTTTCGATGCGCTGGCCGGCCTCGCGCTTGAGCACGGTCTTGGAGACCGGTTTGTACTGCGGCGGCACGAAGGCGCGTGCATAGCATTCACCCGGCTTGGCCGACGGCGGCAGCAGGTCGCCCGATCCGGCCGGCTGCTTCTGCAACGAGGCAATGCGCTGGTCGCGGCTGTCGACCGATGCTTCGAGTTCGGCCAACGAATTGCGCAGTTCCTTGTTCTGCGCTTCGGCATCGGCCAGACGGGTGGCCAGTTCGGATTGGGAAAGGGTGGTGCTGCAACCGCTGAGGGTGGCCGTGATGGCGACAGCGAGCAGTCCCAGTGTCAGCTTCTTGTTTTGCACAGTCTCGTCTCCAGGCGTTCTGCCGGTGAAGGTGTCGGGGTTGCCCGGTCTGCCGTTTCACCGCGTCTTCAGTTTGTTATGCCGACACGGTCCGGACCCTTGGACTGGCCAGCACGGCCCGCGTCTTATCAGCTACAAAGCAGATGCCGTGCCAGTTCCTTTCGCGCAGGCTCGGAAAGCCCGGCCAAGTCGTGATTTCAGGGGGTTGCCGTTGATCAGGTGGGTGTGGTGCCGGTCGATCCGGAGTGCTGCACGGGACTGGCGGTCGGCACTGTGCCTGAAGTTGTCTGGCAGGCCCGACACTCGCGCCCGGAGCGCATGGCCCGGGCCGGGCGGCCGGGCAGGGGCTAGACGTAGGTGACTTCGACCGAGTCCAGGAACCGCTCGAGCGCGCGCAGATGGCTTTCAATGGCCATGCCGTCCCGCTGTTCGGCTGCCTTCTCCACTTCCCTGGCGATGTCGCCGATGGTGGCGAATCCATAGCTGGAGGCACTGCCCTGTATACGATGGGCCAGTCCGGCGAGCAGGTAGAAGTCGCCGTCGCGCAGCAACTGACGGGCGAAGTTCAGATCGGTGCGGCGGTTCTGCAGATAGCGCGGCACCAGGTCGGCGAGGTCGGCGCTGACATGTGCAAGAGGAGCTGTGGTTTCCATGGTGGCCCTCCTATTGGCTCTGAACCGTCGAAGCAAGGTTCAGGCCAGCGATCAGCAACCCGCCTCATCCGGGAGTACTTCGGAACGTCTCCGGTTCGAGGCTGTGGCGGGCAAGAAGATTATAGAACTCGGTGCGGTTGCGTCCGGCGATGCGGGCGGCCAGCGTGATGTTGCCATTGGTCGCGCGCAGCAGGCTGGCGATGTAACGGCGTTCGAAGGCATTGCGCGCATCGTCCAGGGTCGGCATGCCGCTGGTCTGGTCCTGTAGTGCCTCGACCACCAGCGACTTGGGAATCAACGCCCCATTGCTCAACACCAGGCAGCGTTCGACCACGTTCTGCAGCTGGCGGATGTTGCCGGGGTAGCTGGCCTGTAGCAGTGCGGCACGCGCCTCGGGGGCGAAGCGGCGGCCACCGACCTCGGTGCGGTCGGCGAGACGTTCGAGAAAGTATTCGATCAGCGCAGGGATGTCCTCGGCGCGCTCGCGCAGCGGTGGCACGCTCAGCGGTACCACGTTCAGCCGGTAATACAGATCTTCGCGGAACAGCTTCTTCTCGACCAGTGCGCCCAGGTCCTGGTGGCTGGCCGAGATCACGCGCACATCGACCTTGACCGGGGACAGGCTGCCGACCGGGCGCACGCTGAAATCCTGCAGTACGCGCAGCACCTTGGCCTGCAGCGGCAATGGCATGTCGCCGATCTCGTCGAGGAATAGGGTACCGCCATCGGCGGCCTGGAACAGGCCGATGTGGCGTGCCGTGGCGCCGGTGAAGGCCCCTTTTTCGTGACCGAACAGTTCGGACTCGAGCAGTTGCTCGGGCAGGGCGCTGCAATTGATGCTGACGAACGGCTGTTCGCAGCGCGGGCCCAGGTCATGGAGCGCGCGTGCGACGAGTTCCTTGCCGGTGCCGGTTTCGCCACGCAGCAGCACGGTACTGCTGCCGTTGGCCACGCGCCGGATGCGGCCGACCAGCTCCTGCATGACGGCCGAACGGTAGACCAGCCGACCGGCCGCGGTATCCAGACCGCCGGCATCGTCGGTCGGCTGGTAGGCCTCGCCCAGCGCACCGGTGATCGCGCCGAGCAGGGCATCGCGGTCGAACGGCTTTTCCAGAAAGCCGACGACGCCCAGGTTGGCCGCCTGCAGGGCGTCGCGCACCTCGGCCTTGCCACTCATGACCATGGTCGGCAGCACAGGGTCCTGGCGATGGATCTCGCCGAGCAGGCGCAGACCATGCATTTCACCCATGACCAGGTCGGAGATGACCAGGTCCGGGCGTGACTGCTCGAGCTGGGCCAGGGCTTCCGGTCCGTTAGCGGCGGTATCGACCCGGTAACCGGCAAGTGTCAGCCAGCGCTCGCACAGTGCCAGGTGGTCGATATCGTCGTCGACCAACAGGATGCGCGGTCGGATTGCGGTTTCGTTGTTGTTTTTCTCGATCACGGCAAAACTTTACCGGCTATGGGTGAAGCCGTCACTGACTGTGTGCCGCGATCATGGCGAGAACGGAATGTTGTAACAGCAGGCTGCCGATGCCGACGGTGGCGAGTCCGAACACCAGGTTGAGTGCGTTATGCGCCCAGGTCAGGCGGTTGGCCGACCAGCGCAACGGCGCGCTGATGACCACGGCCAGGACGCTCATGCCGATGATCGAGCCGACGCCGAAAACGGCCAGGTACAGCAGGCCCTGGCCGACCGAGCTGACGCTACCCAGGGTCAGGACCAGCAGTGCCGCGGTTCCCGCCATCCCATGCATCGAACCGACCAGCAGCGCGCGCAGCGGCAGCCGTCGCGGATGGGCATGGTGGTGCGGATCGTGCCTGTGTTCGATACCCGGTGCGTGGCTGTGGGCGTGGAAATGGGTCTGCGGCCCATGGCGGTGACTGTGGAAGTGGATACGGGCCGACCACAGTCGGTACAGCAGGTTCAGGCCCAATGCCAGCAGCATCAGGCCAACGCCGGCTTGGAGCAGGTCGACGGTCCAGTCGGGCAGGCTGGCATTGAGCATCAGCAACGTGCCGCCGAGCAGCAGCAGGGTCAGGCTGTGGCCGAGTCCCCATGCCGCACCCTGGCGTGCCGCATCGCGCAGGTTCCGGTTGTGCGTGCTCAGGCTGGCGACAGCCGCCAGGTGGTCGGCGTCCAGCGCATGCTGCAGGCCAAGCAACAGGCCGAGTAAGAGGATGCTGAGCATGATGGCTTCCGGGTTCGGAGTCCGGATTATTCCAGTAGCCGCTTTGCGCCGACACCGCTGTGGATCAAGTCAGAGAAGCATTTGCGGTCGACACGGGTGGAAGCATGTATCCGCCTAATCCAAGCAATAGAAAAAATATATGCCCACATCAGAAAACCTAGTCTATGCTTCTGACACCGATGGTGCGGCGCAGCAAGCAGGGCCATGTGATTGCTGTTGTGCGCCCGGTGTGATCCGCCACCACAACCAGGAAAAGGAGAATGACAATGTCACTTGCAGTAGCGACGCCAGCGGCAGCCGGCGTCCGGGCGCTTCCACTCGATGAAGATGGATTTCTGCTCGATCGCAGGCTATGGGACAAGACGCTTGCGCAACGCCTCGCCAACGACCAGGGCATGGGCAAGCTCGGCGCGACCCAGTGGATGATTATCGATTACGTGCGCGACAAGTATTTCCGGCTCGGAGCGATGCCGCCGATGCGCAATATGTGCCGGCGGCTGGGGGTCGATCGCGATGCGGTCAAGACTTCGTTCGGTTCCTGCCGCGTGCTGTGGCAGATCGCCGGCCTGCCCAACCCGGGAGCGGAGGCGCTCAGCTACATGTCCTGAGTGACCCTGTCCGCGCCGCCATCCCTGCCGCGGCGTGGGCGTTCCAGTCTACTGTGCGACCCGGTCGATCAGCAGCTGAACCTTGCCTGCGTCCGCTGTCTGGTCGACCACCACGTCGCGGGCCAGCAGGTCGCCTGCTTGGGTGCCGGCCTGGCCGCTCTTGGAGACCTTTGCGCTCACCTTGACCCGCGGGAACGCGGACAGCCGCATCGCCGGCATCATGGCCATGGCATCGGTCAGGGTCACCCGCAGCGGCAACTCGTCGACCCGATGGCGGGCGACTGCCAATGGCATCGGCGGTCCGCTTTCGGCGCGTGCCAGCACAAACACGGTGTCTTCCGCGGCTGCGTTTTCCATCAGGAACGGGGCCAGTGCGACCTCGACCGTGATCGCGGCCCCGTCGTTGCCGGTATCCGCCGGGGTGGCTTCGGCCGGCGAAGCCGGGGTCTGAGCCGGGGTCGGCATTGCGATCGGCGGCAGACCGGCGTTGTCATCGGGCAACTGGCCGCCGGCAGCGGTGATCAGGCTCCCCAGCTCGGCCTGCATGCCCGGTTCGCCCGACAGCAGCGGGTAGGCGCGCTGCCAGAGCGTCAGGGCCTGGGCGTTGTCGCCGGAGTCGGCCGCGGCCGCGCCCAACAGCCAAAGCGCAGTGACACTGTTCGGGTCGATGCTCAAGGCCTTTTGCAGCAGTTCGACCGCGCGCGGGCCGACCTGGCGCCCGTTGCGCATGGTCAGCGCATCGGCCAGGGACAGCAGACCGGCGGTTTCCTCGGGCAGCAGTTCGACCACTTTCTCGAACGCATAGACCGCGCCTGGATAGTCTTCCAGGCGCATGTAGGTGCGCCCGAGCAGGAACCAGCCTTCGGCATTGCCCGGGTTGGCCTCCATGCGGGTGCGCAGCTGCTTCACCAGTTCTTCCATGGGCGGCATCTCGCCCGCGCCATGTCCGCCGGTGGCGGCGACCGCTGGCTGGCCCTCGATCAATTGCGGTGATCCGATTTCCAGGTAGACCGGGATCGTGATCGCCGGGATGAGGACAGCGGAGGCCAGCAGGGCCCAGCGGCCACCGCTTCGCGCGACCGGTGCCGGTTGTGCAGTGCCTTCGAGGTCTTCGGCCAACGCCACTTCGAGGTCGGCACGCGCCTGCTTGAATTCTTCGTCGGACAGCTCGCCGGTCTCTTTTTGCTTGACCAGGTCGGCGAGGTGTTCGCGGGCGATCTCGACGTTCAAGCGCTCGTTTACATCGACGCGCGCGCGATGGGTGCGCAGCAGGGTGGGCGCGAGCAGGGCCAGGGCCGCGATGATCATGGCGGCCGCGATTATCCAGAACAGGGTCATAGCTTTCTCGTGTCTTGCTGGCTGTCGAGCAGTGAAGCTGCTTGTCTCAATTGCGCGCTGTCGACCGCGGCCGATGTCTCGCTGCGCCGGCGACGGATGGTGCGGATCAGAAGTACCAGGCCGATCAGCAGGATCAGGAACGGTCCGCCCCACAGCAGCAGGGTATTGCTGTTGAGCGGCGGCCGGTACAGGACGAACTCGCCATAGCGGTCGACCATGTAGTCGGCGATCTCTTTCTCCGACTTGTCCTGCTTGACCATCTCGTAGGTCTTGCGCCGCAGGTCGACGGCCAGTTCGGCGTTCGAATCGGCGAGATTCTGATTCTGGCAGACAAGGCAGCG
>JAGRHE010000169.1 GCA_020445165.1 Gammaproteobacteria bacterium | reverse complement strand
GTGATGGTGTGCTCGGCCAGTGCCGCCGGTACCCCCGGTGACGACGGCTCGCCGAAGGTCAGTGCACCGGAGCCGGCCTTGACCAGCAGCGAGTCGGAGTGACCGTGGTAGCAGCCTTCGAACTTGACGATCTTGTCACGTCCGGTGAAGCCGCGCGCCAGGCGGATTGCCGACATCGTCGCCTCGGTACCGGACGAGACCATGCGCACCATCTCGATTGATGGCATCAGTTCGCACACGCGATCGGCCATGCGGGTTTCGATTTCGGTCGGGGCGCCGAAAGACAGCCCCTTGTGGATCACCTCGGACACGGCCTCGATCACTTCGGGGTGGGCATGTCCCAGGATCATCGGTCCCCACGAGCCGACGTAGTCGATGTAGCGCTTGCCGTCCGGATCGAACAGGTAGGGGCCTGCCGCGCTGTCGACGAACACCGGATCACCGCCCACGCCCTTGAACGCGCGCACCGGCGAGTTCACACCGCCCGGGATATGGCGTTGGGCATCTTGGAAGCGGTCGTGTGCGGCGCTCATCGTGAATTCTCCTTGCTTGGGGTGAAACAGTCGCTGAAGGCCCGCGCGGCGGCGCGGACGTCGGGGGCGGCGAACAGCGCGCTGATCACGGCCAGCATGTCGGCTCCTGCGCTGACCAGCGCGGCGCCATTCTCGGGACTTATGCCACCGATCGCAACCACGGGCAGGCCGAGTTCCGAGCGCGTGCGCGCGAGCAGGTCCGGTGTTGCCCGCACCGCGGCGGGCTTGGTCGGCGAGGGGAAGAAACTGCCGAAGGCGATGTAGTCGGCACCGGCGGCCGCGGCCTGCCGCGCCAGGTCGAAGCTGTTGTAACAGGAGACCCCGACCAGGCTGCCGGCCGGCAGGCAAGCCCGGGCCTGGCCGATGGCGGCATCGTCGCGGCCCAGGTGTACGCCGTCGGCGCCGATGGCAGCGGCCAGCTCGACATCGTCGTTTATCAGCAGCGGCACATCGTGGCGGCGGGTCAGCGTACGCAGCGCCGACGCCTCGGCCAGGCGGCGTTCGCGGTCATTGCTCTTGTCGCGGTATTGCACGATTCGCGCACCACCGCGCAGGGCGGCTTCGACGGCATTGGTCAGCGCATTGGTCTGCGTCGCCGGTTCGTCGGTGATCGCGTACAGACCACGCAGGTCGTAGTGGTGCGGATGCTTGGTCACGGGCGTCGCCGCGGCAGCCATTGGCCGTGCCCGACAGCTTCTGCACGGTCCAGTGTCGTCCATGTCGTCTCCTGTGCCCGTGTGACCGCTTGTTCCAGTGCGAGCCCGTGGGCGAGCAGCGTCGCGCAGGCGCTGGCCAGCGTGCAGCCCGAGCCATGGTAGTGATATGGAAGCCGCGGCCAGGCGCACTCGAGGGGTGCGGTGCTGGAACGGTACAGGCGATTGAGCACCTGCTGGCCGTCGGCTTCGTCGGCCCCGGTGAGCAGCACCGCCCCGGCGCCGGCCGCGAGCAGGGATCCGGCCGCGCGGTCGGCGTCGGTATCGCCGGCCAGGCGGCGTGCCTCGTTGCGGTTTGGTGTCAGTAAAGTGGTCAGCGGCAGCAGGTGAGTACGGATGCTGTCGATCAGGCCGTCACCGCCGAGATCGAATCCACCACCGGCCGCCAGCACCGGGTCGAGGACCAGTGGACATCCGAGCCGGGTGAGTCGCCCTGCCAGGGCCGTCGCCTGGGTCGGCTCGCCCAGCATGCCGATCTTGACCACGTCCGGACGGATGTCGGCAACCAGGGTGTCGAACTGCCGGAGCAGGGCATCGACTGGGGTGGGCCACTTGGCAGCCACGTTCTGCGTGTCCTGGGCGGTCAGCGCCGTGACCAGCGAAACGGCGCGCGCACCCAGCTGGCCGGCAGACTCGATATCGGCCTGTATACCCGCGCCACCGGTGGGGTCATGACCGCCAATGAACAGTACGACTGGGGTGGTTCGCATGATGGGTCGATTGTATCAGTGTCGGCAGGCAACCCTGTCGCGAACCCGAAAAATCCGTCGATTCAATCTGGCAAACTGCCGGTTTTGGTCGGCTTTGCCGGCAGCAATCAGGAAGCGGGACGATGAAGACCTACATGTGCGTAATCTGCGGTTACATCTACGACGAGGCCAAGGGGGTGCCGGACGAAGGCATCGCCCCGGGGACGGCCTGGGACGACGTGCCGCTGAACTGGAAATGCCCGGAGTGCGGGGCCGGCAAAGAGGACTTCGAGATGGTCGAGATCTGACGGCCATGCAGCGCCCTGCCGCGCGCCGGAGCATGCCGCACTAGGCCGTTTGAAAATCTGGTCTACACTTCAAGGCAGCCCGTCCATTCAATGAATTGCTGCAAAAACAGGTACTTGCGGCGTGGGTGTATGTGTCTGTGTCTTCCGGAGGATGTAACATGGCAGGTGACGATAGCGAACTGCTGGTGATTGCCCGCCGTTACTGCGAATTGATCGAAACGCTCGAGGAGGGCCATCGCGCGCCCCTGGCACAGCTCAACGAACTGTTGCCCCGCCTGCATGCGGCAATGACCGCTGCCGGTCCCTGGCGCGATGAATTTCCGCCCGACCCGGATGCCGACCTGGACCAGAGATTCGAGCTGTTCAGCCGCCTGCATCGGCTTCTGGGCGACCTCGATGGCTACTGGATGGAGTACGACGTGACCCCGGACCGACAGGAGATGAGCGGCAGCCTGGCGGACGATCTGACCGATATCTACTGCGAACTCAAGCAAGGCCTGGCCCGACTCGAGCGCAGCAGCGATCCGCGCCGCACCGTCGGTCGCTGGCGCAGCGGATTCTGCAAGCACTGGGGGCAGCACGTGGTGGATGCCGAGCGCCACCTGTACGCGCTGGCGGCGCGAGATCGCCTGTACTGAATAGGGCTTCGAAAAATGCCATCCGTGGCATTTTTCTGTACGGAAATCCGAAAACGGCGCTGTCGGTCTCCTTCATTTTCAATCGCTTATCGCGATCGAAAATGGCGGTGCACCCCTGCACTGCACGGGAACTTCGAATGTTCGAAGTTGCCTGAATTTCGGCGTGTCCGATGGTAGACTGTCCGCCATTTCATTTTTTACGAGCTTTAGAGGTGTCGAGATGACCCAGGCTGCTTTGGCTGACAATGAACTGACCCTGACTTCACCGGCGCAGGGCAAGATGGCCGAGTTGATGTCACAGGTGGAAGACAGCGTGCAGGGCGTGCGTGTGTTCGCCACGCCGGGCGGTTGCAGCGGCGTGAGTTTCGGTATGACTTTCACTGATCAACTCAACGATGATGACCGCGTCCGTGAGTACGAAGGCATCCGGGTGATCGTCGACAGCGGCACGCTGGAGCACATCCGTGGTGTCGAAATCGACTTCATCGATGGCGGAGACGGCGATGCGCGCTTCGTCTTCAACAACCTGCAGCCTGCTTCCGGCGGCGGTTGTGGTACCTGCGGATCACAGGGCGGTTGCTCTTGATCCGGTGACCGCAGGCGGCAGGTCGATCCGGCCTGTTGTGAACCGTTCCGGTCCGCTACGGGCCTGATACATGCCCCGCCGAAACGCGGGGCATGTGCTTTTCGGACTCACTGCGGTTGCTGTCAGTCACTTTCCGGTTTGCCTGCCAGCTGATCGCGGACCCATTGCACGTACTCACTGCCTCGCTCGTCGAGTGCCTGCGCAGCCGCGAGTTCGGCCTCGGCCCTGGCTTTGTCGCCCAGTTGCCAGTGCAGCCACGCCAGACGAGCGCGCACTTCGGCACTGTCTTTCTCGGCAAGGGCGATCTCGAGGTGGCGCGCGGCATCTTCGAGACGCCTGCCGTCGATGTAGACCATCGCCAGCGCGCGGTGTCGCCAGGCAGTTCCCAGCCCAGCGTCGATCGCTGCAGCGAGCAGGGGGAAGGCCTCGACGTAACGTTTCTGTCCGGCGAGTGCCGCCCCCAGATCGGCTTCGGCTTCCGGATAGGGGCTGCGCAGCTTCAATGCCACACGCAGGCTTTCCTCGGCCGCCTCGTACGATTCCTGCGCCAGCTCGGCAAGGCCCAGGCCATGGTAGACACGGGCATCGTCGGGGGCTCGCTCGATCGCGCGGGCAAAGCTCGCGGCGGCCTCGCCGTACCGCTCCATCTGCCATTGTGCCCGGCCCAGAAGCAGGTAGGTCTCAGCCGGTGACCAGTAACCGGTGTAGCCCTCGTCGCCGGACGCCTCGATTGCCGCCAGGGCGTGGTTGAGCGCGATTTCTGGTGTTCCCTGGTCGAGCGCGGCCTTGGCGAGTTCGATCCGGCCTTCCATGTAGTGGGGATCGCTGCTGACCTCGGCCTCGAACAGGCCGCTGTGGTCCCACCAGCGTGCATTCGAAAAAGCGGTGATGACCGCCAGCACGATGATCAGCGGCACGTAGGCGAGCGCTTCGCTTCCGGGTACCAGCTGGCGGCCTACCGGTCGCCACAGTTGCAGAATGCCGAACGAGATCGCGAATGCCACGCCCCAGACGGCAAGATACAGCGTCTGGTTGTCATGGTAGTGGTCGCTCGGAAACAGCCCGACCCCGGGTACCAGCCACAGCAGCAACCAGCTTGCGCCCAGCGCTGCCGGATGACGCATGCGAAAGCCGATGACGATGCCTGCAAGGATAAGCAGCAGGCCCAGGAATGCGGCGGTCTCGCCGGCCCCCCAGCTCTGGGTGATCCGCCAGGCATCGGAAAGGATCGGTTCCCCGGGCAGCAGTGCCTCGTCGATCAGGAACCACAGGTGACGCAAGCCGGTGCCGATGTTGGCGAAGGTGCCGTCGGCCGGGTAAGGCGCATCGAATCGCATCCCGCCCAGTGCCAGCAGCCGATACAGGGTGAACAGCAGTACGCCGCCGACCAGGACCAGCAAGCCCTTGCGGCGGCGCGGGGAAATCCCGCCAAGCGGGTGGCGGCCGCGCTCGCTGCTCTCGAAGCCAGCCACCAGCAGGGCGATCAGCGGCAGCATCATCGCCGACTCGTGCGACAGTAGCGCGCCCATGCTGGTCAGCAAGAGCGCGATCAGCCAGCGTCGCACGTGTCCGGGCCGCGAGTTGGTGGTTGCCTGCAAGCGCGTGAAGATCACCAGCGTCCAGACGCTGAACGCAGCAGCCAGCAGGGTCGGGCGCCCGCCCACCCAGGCAACGGCCGTGACGGTGGCCGGGTGCACGGCATACAGGGCCGCTGCCCAGGCCGCGATACGATTGCCGTGACGGCGATGTGACAGCAGGTGGCGTCCCAGTGCGTAGAGTCCGATGACGATCGCAAGATGCAGCAGGATGTTTTCGAGATGAAAGCAGAAGGCGCAGTCGCCCCAGATGGCCCAGCTCACGGAGTTCAGCAGCAGCACCAGCGGTTGCCAGGAGCCAGCACCGGGATCAGCCGTACCGCCCAGGGTGCGGGCGCGAAACGCGTCGCGCGACTGGGTCAGTGCTGCGCGGACATCGTCCGTGCTGTCGATCCTGAACGCTCCCTGCAACAGGTCTTCGCGGTCGGTCCAGACAAAATCCCCTCCCAGGGTGCTGGCGAACACCAGCACCACCAGCAAGGCGAGCAGCAGCATGTGCTGCTTGCGCGTCGCGGCGATGCGCTCGGGAGAGGGCTGTCGGCGGCGGCGCTTGCGGGTGGAAGCTTCTGTCATGATCAGACCGGTTTCAGAACCGCGAGCAGGACGATGGCAATCAGCAGTACCACCGGCAACTCGTTGAACCAGCGATACCAGACATGGCTGCGCCGGTTGCGATCGTGTTTGAAGTCGGCGAGCAGCTTGCCGCAGTACAGGTGATAGGCCACCAGGATCGCCAACAGCACGAGCTTGACCTGCAACCAGAGGTGGCTGCCGAAGGCTGCCCAGGCATAGTCATGCAGCATCCACAGGCCGAACACCAGGGTGAAGATCCCACCGGGCGTGGTGAT
>JAGRHE010000168.1 GCA_020445165.1 Gammaproteobacteria bacterium | reverse complement strand
GGGAGACTCTGCATGGCCTACGGCTTTCTCGACATCGCGCTGACGCCCAGCGTCAAGACCGTGCAGAAGCAGATGAATGCCGACCGGATATGGTCCGACTTCAAGGGCCACCGCGCTTTCGACCGCTTCAGCGACAACGTCGCCGCGTACATCAACGAGCGCGACAGCTTCTATATCGCGACCGTGTCCGAGACCGGCTGGCCCTACGTGCAATACCGCGGCGGCCCGCGCGGCTTTCTGAAGGTACTCGACGAGCGCACGCTCGCCTTCGCCGACTACCGCGGCAACCGGCAATACATCAGCACCGGCAATGTCAGCGCCGATGACCGCGCCTGCCTGCTGCTGATGGACTACGCACAGCGTGCACGTCTGAAGATGTATGTACGTGTCGACGTGCTCGCGCTGGATGCTGATCCAGGGCTCACTCAGCAGGTCGCGGTCCCCGGCTACAAGGCAACACCCGAACGCATCTTTCGCCTGCACCTGCAGGCCTACGACTGGAACTGTTCGCAGCACATCACGCCGCGCTTCACCGAAGACCAGGTCCGCGAGGCCGTACGCCCGCTGCATGAACGCCTCGACGACCTCGCGTCAGAAAACGCTGCGCTGCGCGCCCGCCTCGCCAACCACGGAGAAACACCATGAACGCTCAACGCCCCCCGCTGCCACCGTTCACGCTGGAAACGGCGACGCAGAAGGTCCGACTCGCCGAAGACGCGTGGAACAGCCGCGATCCGGAAAGGGTGTCGCTGGCCTACACGCCAGACAGCCGCTGGCGCAACCGTGCCGAATTCGTGCAGGGCCGCGATGCCATCGTGCAGTTTCTGAGGCGCAAGTGGGACAGGGAACTCGACTACCGCCTGATCAAGGAGTTGTGGGCATTCACCGGCAACCGCATCGCCGTGCGGTTCGCCTACGAATGGCGCGACGACGCCGGCAACTGGTTGCGTGCCTACGGCAATGAGAACTGGGAGTTCGACGACAACGGTCTGATGCGCGTGCGCATCGCGAGCATCAACGACCTGCCAATCAGCGAATCGCAGCGACTTTATCACTGGCAGCTGGGACGTCGACCCGACGATCACCCGGGACTCAGCGCACTCAGGCTGTGACACAGGTCATCACCACACCGCACCGCAAATCGGTAACCACGCGAGAACTCATCATGAACACCGTTAGCGATAGCACCGCGGCCGTGCCCGGGAGTTTGCAGGACCGCGCCTCCAAGGCGGCGAGCGGTAGACCGTTTGCCGGCCACCGTTCGGAACGCCGGATTGAAATTCCTAGCGCATACGTAGCTCTCCAGTCGACACCGTCGCACAACGAACGGTCAACCTCGCAGGCGAGGGGAGTCAGCGTTCCCAGGGATGACCTCGGTGACACACGCACATCCTCAAGATGTAACACTCGCGCCGGAAAACACAACCGCAGCCGACGGTTCGACGAGCTGGTCGCCGTGCACCTGGACGACCTGTACCGTTTCGCCTACTGGCTGTCCGGCAACCGCGCCGTCGCCGATGATGTTGTACAGGAAGCGCTGATGCGTGCATGGAAGTCGATCGACAGGCTCAACGACGGCAAAGCTGCAAAAAGCTGGTTGCTGACTATCGTCCGCCGCGAAAACGCGCGGCATTATGGGCGCGCATCGCTGCAACCGGCCGACCTACCTGCCGACGAACTGGTTGCCCAACGGACTGACTATGACACGTCTACCGAAGCTTTCGTGTTGCGCCGCGCCCTCGACCGGCTGCCATCCGATTATCGTGAGCCGTTGCTGATGCAGGTCGTGTACGGCTATTCGCAGAAAGAGATTGCTGAGCATCTCGGCATCTCCAACGCCGGGGCAGGAACGCGGTTGTTCCGTGCGCGGGAGAAGATGAGGGCCTTGTTGTGAATGGTTGCCGACTGGTTCTTGGATCTGCTGCTATCGGCGATCCTGACGTTCACCTGCTGCTCCGCGACACGGGCTCAGAGGACGAACTAGAGCGGTCTGGCATCGGCACATATCCGGGAACTTCGCACGCCAGGCGTTCCACGCGAGGAGGCCATTGTTGAGAACCTTGGGGTGTTTGTCATTCGCCATGCGTCTCTTCCCCGACTTGGGCTACACCGAGCAGGTTCGGCTCGGCTGAAATGTTAACCCTCTGCGTCACGTTTTCGCAGCACCGACGATCGTGTTGCCCCAACACAAATCAGCCTCTACTGGGGGTCCGCATAGGTCGCGCTGCTGCCGGTCGCGCGATCACAAAGCAGACATTCAGCAGGTTTCCGCCGTCACCGTGCGTTAGCCGGCTGGCTGCGGTCATTGCCGGCCCTGATCCCCAATGATCGCTACGGCCGAGTAGTGTGAATTGGCATTCCGGCAGCTTCCGAAGTGCAGCAGTCGTCCGGATTACTGCGACGGTACCCGTAAACCCGAGTCATGTCTGGTCTGGGAAGTTGAGCACGATCATGAGACTTCAGGCTTTGCCGGCCAGTTCGCGGCCTTTTTCGATTGCCTCACGCAGGTCGCGCGAAAACAGAATGCGGCCCTGGCGGCGGCGAATGCCGGCACGGCGCAATTTAAGCAGCATCCGAGGCTGCAGGTTGTTGATGACCAGGCCAACGCCCCGCTTGCCCAGGTTCTCCACTATCGATTCCATTGCGACGAGCGCGCTCATGTCGAGCAGGCTTACTTCCGACATATCCAGGATGACCACCCGCACCTGCGGCGTCACTTCGATCAGACTTCGCAGGGCCTTGTGCGCGGATCCGAAGAACAAGGGTCCGTTGATATCGTAGATCGCGATCGAATCCGGGATGTTCTCCAGGTTGTCGTGCGCCGGCCGAATGGGACGTGTCTGCGTGAGGTCGCCGGTGCGGCGAAAAAACAACATTCCCGCTAGCGCCATGCCGACGCCGACGGCGATGGTCATGTCGAAAAGAACTGTGAGGCTAAAGCAGGTCAGCAGCACCAGCTTGTCATCGCGCGGGGCAATACGCGCCGTTCGCACGAAGTGTCGCGCTTCACTCATGTTCCAGGCGACCACCAGCAACAGTGCTGCCATCGCTGACATCGGGATGTAGCCCAGCAATGGGGCGAGCAACACGATTGCCAGGAGAATGAAGATGCCGTGGGTGATCGCCGCGATCGGCGAGGTGCCACCGGCGCGAACATTGGCAGCCGTGCGTGCGATCGCGGCGGTCGCCGGAATCCCGCCGAAGAACGGGCCGAGCATGTTGCCTATGCCTTGCGCGACGAGTTCATCGTTGGGGTTATGTCGTCTTCCCGACATCCCATCGGCCACCACGGCGCACAGCAGCGATTCGATGGCGCCAAGCACGGCGATCGTCAGAGCCGCCGGCAGCAATTGCCTCACCAGTTCGAAACTCAGACCGATTGGCTGCCCGTTCGCATCGGGTAGCGCCGACAGCCACGCGAACTCCGGCAGGATCGGCGGTATACCGTTGCCGCTGATCCCGTCGAGCAAATAGTGAAACCGCGTGCTGATGGTTGCGACTACAGGTGACTCGCCGCCGGCATTGAGCCACCATGCAACCAGCGAGCCGATCAATATCGCGACCAAGTGCCTGGGTATGCGTAGACGCAGGCGGGGCCATACCAGCAGTACTGCCAGGGTGATGGTGCCGACGACCACTTCCTCTGGCTTCAGGGTCGGAAGGGCCTGCACGATCTGCGCGATCTTGTCGACGAAGTGGCCATCCAGCGAGTCGATCTCCAGGCCGAGAAGGTCTTTGATCTGCAACGTTGCAATGACCACGGCGATTCCGGCTGTAAACCCGATAACGACCGGGTAGGGAACGACCTCGATCAGGCGACCCAGGCGGGCCACCCCCAACAGCACAAGAATGACGCCGGCCATGAATCCGCTGATCAGCAGTCCGCCCAGACCGAACTGCTGGACGATGGGCAACAGCACGACGACGAAAGCCGCCGTCGGCCCCGAGATATTGACGCTGGAGCCGCCGGTTGCCGCGATGACGATGCCAGCGATGATCGCGGTATACAGGCCGTGCTGGGGAGGTACGCCACTGGCGATGGCAAGCGCCATGGACAGTGGCAGAGCGATGATGCCTACTGTCAATCCGGCTGACAGGTTCGAGCGGATAGCGGGGAAGGTCAGATCATTTTTGATCGTGTGGCGAATCGCGTCGAACAAGGCGTGGTTTTCCTAAGAATGAAGCGGGCCGCGGAGCATGAATTGGGCATTTCTCGCCGGCGTATGCACCTCCATTGTAGCTGGCCGGACAGGTGGCCGAGAACGCGGGGCGCGCCTTTCGGCTCTCTCGATTGGATGTTTTCGTGATCGCGAGCATGCGGGCTTTTGCATGGAACGCTATCGGATCACTGTCGATCAGGTTTTGGCGGTGCTTGCCGCCTGCCCGTTAACTCCGCAGAAGACGTAGAACAACCACACCGGGCAATGCTTCTGGCCGAACCTTTTGCTGGGACGGCGGCTCAAGGCCTGGTCCCAGGAGCATGTCCGCTTTCGGGGTTCTACGGGGGCGGAGCTGGGATGCGGTCATGACTTCGATGTGTTGGTTCCTGCCGCCCAGCAAACTGAAAAGTTGCCGGTCGGGTAGCTTTCCTCGCCAATGACCGGTATCCAACGCACTGCAGTCATCGCTGAGTTAAGGGTTGAACGAACGCTCAGGCCGAGAAACGGCCACTCGCTGGCAACGGCATCCTGGCTGCCAAGTCCCGGGGCGGAGGTAGCTGGTCAAGCTGGGAAGCCGCTAATGCGTAAGCGTCTGTCGCCATGGCAGCATCAAGCACCCCGCCGAAGCGGGGTCGAGTTGCTGCTCCGCAAAGAGCAATACCCCGCTGCCATCTTTTTGCGCTGCTGATAACGGATTCCGGTTAAGCCAACGAGAAGCAAAGCAAGGATGGCGGGAGTCGGCACAGCGGAACCACGTTCGACAACAATGACGTTGTCGAAGTACGCGGTACCGTGAGTGCTACCCTGGTTGCGCTCGCGGCAAGCGCTGCGATGTCCACATCCGTGAGCCTGTTGGACATGGATTCGAAACCCGTCGTAGTGAGCATCATGGCGTTCAGGAAGATTGAATAGGTCTGGTTCGAGAAGTCAAAAAGCAACGCGAACTGGTTCCATGCGCCGAACGCCACTTTGCTGCCGGTGTCCGTTAAGACTCCCGTGCCAGCAGCGGTGTATAAGACATCACCCGCTGAAGCATCGACACCCAACGTTCCGAGCCTAAGAACAGGCCCACTGCTGTCATCGTTCGCTTTGATACCGAACAAAGGGCCGAAGTCCATTGACGTCGTTTGCTCGACGCGCGTATCCCATACAACGCTGATAAACGGCAGCGTCGGCAGAGTACCTGCCGGCACGACAGCAAAGCGCTTATCGTTGTTCGCAGCCCGATCGACCTGAACAGCCTGGCTACCCGAGGCGACAAGTCGTCGCGCATTGCCATTCACTTATTGGAGAAGGCAATTATGAAACACGTCACTATCGCAGCAGTCGCCATGTTGTCCGTCGGGGCGGTATCCGCGGCACCCTTTGGCTTTCAGCAACAGGTCGGCAGTTCCGAACTCGATCCACGTATCTGGGAAGGACCGGAGTCCGCCACATGGTCATTCACGGCAAACGACCTCGTCCCTTCGGAGTTCGCATTGTATGAACGCGTGGACGTTGAAGGCAGCGCAAAGTTTGCCTACGCGGGCGGCATCGTCCCAGGCGTCAGCTCGGGCCTGAGCAGCTACCAGCAGATCATGCAGTAGCCTTCAGCCCATCAAGGACAGTGGTCGGGCTTTCCGTGGAGAAGGCCTGGCCACGGAGAAATTCGCGAGAAACCGGGTAAAGGTTTTGCCAACGTTTGCAGTCGACCTTGGCGGTAGATCGCATCACTTTGAAATTCGTACGGGCATCAGGTGCAAGCGGGGATCACCGGATGTGTGCGTTCGTGCCCGCCTTCGGCCAGATCCAGACAAAAGAAACCCGCCGTACAGACTGTGTGAAA
>JAGRHE010000167.1 GCA_020445165.1 Gammaproteobacteria bacterium | reverse complement strand
CCGTTCTCGAGTTCCACGCGGAACATCGTGTTCGGCAGCGTGTCGACCACGGAGCCTTCCATTTCGATTACGTCTTCTTTCGCCATCTATCCGGTTTGTCCGATTCGATCGGCGCAGCAGGCGCGCCGATTTCAAGGCCGCAGATTATAGCAAAGGATTTTCACAATCGAAAACAACTGTTTACGCGACTGATTCCGTGCCGTCCGGCCTGCGCCGGCGGGATTCGGGGCGGAATTCTCAGGTTGGCACGCTTTCGTCGCCGGCCTCGATACGCTGCCAGGCCCCCTCGCGCCACAGCTCCAGGGGGCGGAAGCGCGTTTTGTAGGCCATTTTCCGGCTGTCGCGAATCCAGTAGCCGAGGTAGTGATGTGGCAGGCCCAGGTCGCGGGCCCGCACGATTTGCTGCAGGATTGCATAGGTGCCGAGTGAGCGTGCCTGCTCGGCAGGGTCGAAAAACGTGTACACGGCGGACAGGCCGATATCCAGGACATCGGTGACGGCAACCGCAAGCAGCCGTCCTCCACTGCGAAACTCGATGAACTGTGTGTCGCACCAGTCGGCGCGCAGGAACGCCATGTAATCCGCCGGCGTTGCCGATGCCATCTCGCCATCGCCGTGGCGTGCCGCCGTGTAGCGTTGGTAGAGGGTGTAGTGCTCGCGCTCGAACGAGGCCGGGCACACGATCGATTCGACGTCCTGGTTGGCGCGCAGGATACGGCGTTGCCAGCGGCGCGGACGGAAATCGGCGACCGGGATGCGTACGGAAACGCATTGGTGGCAGTTCTCACAACGCGGTGAATAGACCATGCGGCCACTGCGTCTGAAACCGAAGCTGAGGAGTTCGGCGTAGCGGGCGGCATCCATGGCCTGCTCGGGGTCCGTGAACAGTGTGCTGCTCAACCGGTTTGGCAGGTAACTGCAGGCATGCGGCGCCGACAGGTAGAGCGGCAGCGGTTTGTTCCGGCTGCGGTCGGTCATTGCAGCAGCCTGGCGGCAGGAAACGGGGCGATCGCTTGCAATGGTGACGACGTCTCATCCACCGCTTGTTGCAGTAACTGCTCGAAGCGCGGCCGCTCGATTTCACGCGCGCCGAGGCTGGCCAGGTGTGGCGTGTAGACCTGGCAGTCGATCAGGGCGAAGGGCTGCTGGTGTGCCAGTTCGACCAGCAGCGCGAGTGCACACTTGGACGCATCGGTGCGGCGGCTGAACATCGATTCGCCGAAGAATGCGCGCCCGATGGCCATGCCATACAGTCCGCCGATCAGTTCCTGATCGTGCCACACCTCGATCGAATGAGCATGGCCGGCGCGATGAAGGCCCTGGTAGGCCTGGATCATCGGTGTCACCAGCCAGGTGCCGGGGGCGGCGTTCCTCGGTGCGGCACAACCCCGGATCACCGCGTCGAAATCCCGGTCGACACTCAGCTGGTAGTCATGATTGCGCAGGGTCTTGCGCAGGCTGCGCGACATGCGGAATTCTGCCGGGAACAGCACCATGCGCGGGGTCGGTGACCACCAGAGTATCGGTTGGCCGGCGCTGTACCAGGGGAAGATTCCGTGGCGGTAGGCATTGAGCAGGCGTGCCTCGCGCAGGTCACCACCGATCGCGAGCAGGCCGTTGGGTTCGATCTCGGCCAGGCAGGTGTCCGGAAATGCGCAGTCGGCCGGCGTATGGTCGAGATCGAAGATCATGCCTGTGATTCGTTGCGATAGGGACTGTGCGACGCCATATCGCGGATGTAGTCATCCATGCCGTCGCGTTCGAATGCCAGGTGTCGGGCGATGGCCTCGGCAAGACGTTCATCTGCGATCCAGTGTGCGGACAAGGTCTCGCGTGGCAGGAATCCGCGCGCGATCTTGTGCTCCCCCTGTGCCCCCGGCTCGAAGCGCTGCAGCCCGTGCTCGATGCAGTATTCCAGGCCCTGGTAATAACAGGCTTCGAAGTGCAGGTTGTCGAAGTGTTCACTGCAACCCCAGTGACGGCCGTACAGGGTGTCGTCACCGACCAGGCAGAATGCTGCCGCGACTGGCGAGTCAGCGTGGTCGGCCATGACCAGCAAGACGCCTTGCGGCATGCTTCTGGCGATTGCCCGGAAGAAGCCGAGGCTCAGCGTCGGGATGCCGCCACGACGGTCGAAGGTGTCCTGGTACAGGCGATGGAAGACCTGCCAGTCGTCGTCGCTGGCCGAGTCACCGTCGAGCAGGCGAAAGCGTATACCGGCCTCGTGCACCTTGCGTCGTTCGCGGCGGATGTTCTTGCGCTTGGCCGCCGTCAGTTGACTGAGGAAGTCGTCGAACGATCGATATCCTTGGTTGTGCCAGTGGAACTGACAACCGGTGCGTCGTAGCAGCCTGTTGTCTTCCAGAAGACGGTTTTCCTCTGGCAGAGTGAACAACCAGTGCAGCGACGACACCTTGCTTTGTCGTGCCAGTTCGAGCCCGGCGGCGACCAGCAGCCCGGCAGTTTCCGGCGGCGACTGCGGGTGCAGCAACAGCTTGGGTCCGGTGGCCGGCGTGTACGGCGAGGCACTGACCAGCTTCGGATAATAAGCAAGGCCATTGCGCTGGTAGGCGTCGGCCCATGACCAGTCGAATACGAACTCGCCATAGGAATTGAACTTGAGGTACATGGGCGAGGCGCCGATCAACCGCTCACCCTGCCACAGCGTCAGGTGGCGCGGCAGCCAGCCGTAGCGCTCACCGAGGCAATCCTCCGTTTCGAGGGCAAGCAGGAATTCATGACGCAGGAACGGGTAAGGCATGGCTCCAAGTGCGTTCCAGTCGTGTGCCGATACCTGGTCGATCCGCTCGATGATCCGCAGCGTCGGAGGCGGCGACTGTCGTGGGTGCTCCTGCATCATGCCCGGAACGCTATGTCGAGACGGGCGGTGGGTCAACGGGGTTTGGGCGAGGGTAAAGAATTCCGTTCATGGAGCGCTATAGAGGACGTGGAAGACTCCAACGAATTACTCAACCTCACCATGGGTACGGTGCTGCAGGTGCAGGCGACCGTTCCCGACAACGCGCCACGCTATTCGGTGCGCCTGGTCGGTGCGCTGCCGGGTGCCAGCCTTGTGGTGACGACACCCACGGTCGACGGCAGGGTTCAGATCGTGCGCGAAGGCCAGCGTTTCACGGTGCGGGCCCTGAAGGGTGAGCGGGTCATGGGCTTTGTCGCCCAGGTGATCTACGCGGCGATGAAGCCGTACCCGCATCTACACCTCGAATACCCAAGCAAGGTCGAACAAATCGTCGTTCGGAACGCTTCGCGGGTGAATGCCGAGATCCCGGTCCAGGTCCGCAACACGGACCAGGCATCGGGTGAAAACGGATTCATCGATGCGACCATGATCGACCTGAGCGAAACCGGCGCAAAGATCGCCTCCTTGCGGACATTGGGACAGCCGGGTGCGCTGTTGCACCTGAAGTTTTCGCTGATGATCAGCGGCGTCAGCGAAGAACTCGGCTTGCTCGGCGACATCAAGAACGTCAGCGAGCGCACCGAAAAGGGCAGTGAGGACAAGCCCGTCATCTACCACACAGGCCTGCAGTTCCGTACCCTCAGCCGCTTTCAGCAGGTGTTGCTGCACGCCTGGGTGACCAACCGCTTCCTCAAAGAGGCGCTCAGCTCACGCGCCAGCTGAGCGCCGTGCATGCTCAGTCGGCGTGCTCCATGGCGTCGAGATATTTTTCTGCATCCAGTGCGGCCATGCAGCCGGTGCCGGCAGAGGTGATCGCCTGGCGGTAGACGTGGTCCATGACGTCGCCGGCTGCGAATACGCCGGGCACCGACGTCGCCGTGGCATTGCCCTCGGTGCCGCTTCTGACCTTGATGTAACCGCCGGCCATGTCGAGCTGGCCCTCGAAGATCGCGGTATTCGGCTTGTGGCCGATCGCGATGAACAGGCCGTGGATGTCGATGTCCTGAGTGCTGTCGTCGGTCGTGCTCTTGATGCGCATGCCGGTCACGCCGCTGCTGTCGCCCAGTACCTCGTCGAGCGTGTGATTCCAGGCGATCTTCACGTTGCCGTTTTCGGCTTTGTCGAACAGCTGCTTCTGCAGGATCTTCTCTGCGCGCAGGCTGTCGCGGCGGTGCACCAGGGTGACCTCGGATGCGATGTTCGACAGGTACAGCGCCTCTTCGACCGCGGTGTTGCCGCCGCCGATCACGGCCACCTTCTGGTTGCGGTAGAAGAAGCCGTCGCAGGTCGCGCAGGCCGACACACCCTTGCCCTTGAAGGCTTCTTCCGACGGCAGGCCGAGGTACTGGGCCGATGCGCCGGTGGCGATGATCAACGCATCGCAGGTGTACTGCTGGCTGTCTCCCTTGAGCCGGAACGGGCGCTTGGACAGGTCGACCTCGGAGATGTAGTCGAACACCATCTCGGTCTCGAAGCGCTCCGCGTGGGCCTGCATACGTGCCATCAGGTCGGGACCCTGTACGCCGTCGTTGTCGCCGGGCCAGTTGTCGACGTCGGTCGTGGTCATGAGCTGGCCACCCTGTTCCATCCCGGTGATCAGGACCGGATGGAGGTTGGCACGGGCCGCATAGACCGCGGCGGAATATCCGGCCGGGCCCGATCCGAGAATCAGCAGTCGGCAGTGCTTGGTGTCGCTCATGCGGAAAATCTCCTGTGGGTTTTCGCCGCGCTGGCAGGATGGCGCAGCGGTCAGGCGCGCCATACTATAAAAAAGCTGGCATGGAGGTAAAACCATGAGTTTACGGGTTGGCATTCCGACCGAGATCAAGCCGCTGGAGGGGCGCGTCGCCCTGACCCCGGACGCCGTCGCGGACATCGTGTCCGGCGGGGTGGAAGTGGGCATCCAGCGTGGTGCCGGGCAGGGCAGTGGTTACACCGATGACGCTTACACGGCGGTAGGCGCACAGTTGCTGGACGATGCCGCGGCGCTGTATGCCTGGGCGCAGCTGGTGGTGAAGGTCAAGGAACCGGTCGGCGACGAGGTCGATCTGCTGCGGCCGGATCACTTGCTGTTCTGCTTTCTGCATCTCGCGGCCAACCCCGAACTGACCGCCCGCCTGTGCGACATTGGCCTGACCGCGGTCGCGTTCGAAACCGTCGCTGACCAGGGGCGGCTGCCGATCCTGGTGCCGATGAGTGACATCGCAGGACGGCTTGCCGTGCAGGTTGGCGCACAGCTGTTGCACACGCCGCAGGGTGGACGCGGCATCCTGCTCGGCGGACTTGCCAGTGTCGAGCGTGGCAACGTGGTGGTCCTGGGTGCAGGGCATGCCGGTGGTGCCTCGGTGCGCGCGGCTGCTGCAATGGGTGCCAATGTCACGGTCTTTGATCGGAACCCGCTGCAGCTCGAACGGATGTTTGCCGTCGGTCCGAACGTGACCGCGCGCGTACCCACCGATGCCGCCCTTTCCCGGGCGGTTGCCGATGCCGACCTGCTGGTCGGCGCGGTGCTTCTGCCGGGCGCGGCGGCACCACGCCTGGTCAGTCGCGAGCAGGTCGCCAGCATGCGACCGGGCAGCGTGATCGCCGACATCGCGGTCGACCAGGGCGGCTGCATCGCGACCACCCGCGCCACCAGCTATCGCGACCCGACCTATGTCGAGGAGGGCGTGGTGCATTTTTGTGTCACCAACATGCCGGGCGCGGTGCCACGCAGTGCGACCCAGGCATTGACCGCGGCGATGCTACCGTACCTGCGACGCCTGCTGGGCCAGGACTGGCGCGAAGACGCCTGCCTGCGCGATGCGATCAACGTCGACCGCGGAAGGGTCGTCCACCCGGCCCTGAGGAACACATGACTGTTCCCTTCGACGGGCCTGTGCGATAATTGACGATCTACCTGCAAAAAAACGCTTAAGCTGTTGTTTGCAATGATTATTCGGCTTGATTGACATGCATGCCTCGTTGAGCAGGCGCCTCAAGGAAGGTGCATTTCTCCTGTTACTCGCGATCGGGGTCTATTTCCTGATGGCGCTGTTTTCCTACCACCCGGACGACCCGAGCTGGGTCTATACCAGCTCCAAGAACACCGC
>JAGRHE010000166.1 GCA_020445165.1 Gammaproteobacteria bacterium | reverse complement strand
CGGATACGCCGTTGGCGCCAACAGCAGGCCCTGGGACGGACCTGGCTGAGGCGTCCGGACCTGCTCGAAGGCCGTCGTCTGAGCGACGACGAACAGGATTTACTCGACGAATTCATACGTGCCCATACGGGCACCTGAGGTAACAGGAGCAAGGGCGATGAGCAACATCATCCAGGAACTCGAACAGGAACAGATGGGCAAGCAGTTGCCGGACTTCGGTCCCGGCGACACGGTTATCGTCCAGGTCAAGGTAACGGAAGGTCAGCGTGAACGGCTGCAGGCATTTGAAGGTGTCTGCATCGCCAAGCGCAACCGCGGTCTGAACTCTTCGTTCACGGTGCGCAAGATTTCTCACGGCGAGGGCGTCGAGCGCGTCTTCCAGTCGTACAGCCCGAACGTGGCCGAGGTTGAGGTCAAGCGCCGCGGTAACGTGCGTCGTGCCAAGCTGTACTACCTGCGCGGACTGACCGGCAAGGCAGCGCGCATCAAGGAAAAGATCAAGTCGTCTACCTGATCCCGGCACCGTTCCTGGTGCCCGTGAAGGCCGCTGCCTGTGCAGCGGCCTTTTTGTTCGCGCCTTTCACCAGTGTGAATTTCTGCCAATGCCGCAGTGAATAATTCACCGCCTGCAAGGCCTGCTCCTGCATAGCTTTAAGTCTCCGGGACACATAGACATGCAAGGAGACAAGCCATGGCAATTCCCTACTCAGAACCCGATCCGGCCGGCTCGGAGCGTGCGCGTGAGAGCAAGCGGTTGCGCGACCTGGCAACCGAGACTGCACGCCTGCGGCCGGCAGCGCAGACACTTTCCAACCGTGAAGAGGCGGATCACGGACCTTCCTATCCGGCCAATTTCACCAAGGGACTCGCGCACGACGACAGTGGTCTGTTGACAGACCCCGATGACTATCACTGTTTCGTCGAAGCGATCAATTCACCCGACCGTACCCTGTTCGACAAGCGGGTGCAGTCGGCGGCTGACCGCGGTGTCGGCTATCACTGCACGGTAAAGGAAACCTGCCACGGCAAGGCGAAGATCGAGTGGCGCGGATGGGAAAGTCCGCGTGCCGGTCACGTGTACGAACTGCAGGGCTCCGACCCGGCGGCGGTCGGGATGGCGCCGGCGCCGCGCGTCGGGTCCAGCGAACTGGCGGCCGAGATGGCCGAACTGTATGGCCTCGCGATCCTGCGTGATGTGCCATTTACCACCATCTGCAGGGGCGGCGCTGAGCTACTGTGTACCTCGTCCGACGAGGCCGGTCAGGCGCAGCTGAGTGCGGCGGATATTGTCAAACTTCTCAATGGTATGCCGTTCTACAGCGGCAAGGATGTCATCTCGTCGACCCCGCACACGGTCGACGACACGGGCCTGAACGCATTCGAGCGCAACCGCCGCTTCGCCCGCACCCAGTCGGCCGACGGCAAGCTCACGCCGGCGACGGCCTTCCGCGGTTCGACCAAGGGCGCGTTGGCAGGTCCCTACATCTCGCAGTACATGCTGATCGGCGCCAAGTCGTTGGCCTGTGGCGGCGGTGGCGCGGCCAGCTATCCCGGGCGCGATGCGCCATTCGACCTGCAGGATGGATACATCCCATACGGCTCGCTGATCGTCGACCAGCGCAGCCTGTCGCACAAGAACTGCCTTGATTACATGACCGACTGGTGCAGCTGGCTCGATGTCCAGAATGGCGCGAATCTCAAGGGAGCCGACCGCTTTGAGGAGAATCGGCGTTTCATCACCACGCCGCGTGATCTGGCCACCTACGTGCATTTCGACGCATTGTACGAGGCTTACCTGAATGCAGCCCTGATCATGCTTGCGATGGGCGTGCCGGCATCGAAAGGATTTCCGGAGCCATCACCTTCGGGTCGGCGGGATGCCTTTGCAACCTTCGGTGGACCGCACATCCTGTCGCTGGTCACCGAGGTGGCGACGCGTTGTCTCAAGGCAGTGCGTCGGCAGAAGTTCAACTATCACCGGCGCGCGCGTCCGGAGGCGATCGGTGGTCGCCTGACGCTCAGTTGTCTTGGACGGCGCGACGACAAGTTCGGCGACAAGCTCGGTTGTGCCGGCAAGGCATTCGCTGCGACGCTGGCGGAATTGCCCGAAGACCTGCTCAAGGCGGTGGTGCAACACAACGCCGAACAGAATGCGGCCGCGATGGTTGCGATGCGGGGCTTCGAGTGTGAGACCAGCAGCTGCACGCCTCATGGCGTCGATCCGGACCTGCTCGCCAACTGCAACCTGCTGCTGCCGATGGCGTTCCCCGAGGGTTCGCCGATGCATCCCTCCTACGGTGCCGGGCATGCCACGGTGGCTGGTGGTTGCGTGACCATGCTCAAGGCCTTCTTCGAAATGTTCGAAGACTGTGACAGTCATGTCGAACGGCCATTGTGCGACAAGGACGGTAATGCAATCGCTTACGTGCCGAATGCGGATGGCTCGCGCCTGGTGAAGGACAACAAGTTCCGCGGCAAGCTGACCATCCAGGGTGAACTCGACAAGTTGGCGGCGAATATCGCGATCGGCCGCAACATGGCCGGTGTGCACTACTACTCCGACTATTACGACTCCCTGCGCATGGGCGAGCGGGTCGCGGTTTCGATACTGCTGGAGCAGGCGCCGACGTATGGTGATTACATGGACACCACGTTCAAATCGTTCGACGGCGACCATATCACCATCTCGGGTGAGGCCGGCAGTTGCCCGAGGCTGTCGATCATCGATCGAGAGGGCAGCCCGGTGGCAGCAGGTGATTGGTGGTTGCGACACGTCCCGGGTGAGGAGTTGTTCGAAGACCTGTAGTCGGCGAAATGCCATCCCGACGGTCGTTCGGTGCGTCGGGATGGCACTGGAGCGTTGTCCAGGCTCCAGCGCTTACCTGAGTACCACACAGTTGTGGCCTTTCTGTTTGCCTTCATACATGGCCAGCGCGGCCTGCTTGAGGAGTGCTTCGGCGCTCGGCGCGGGGTCCGGTTCGCACAAGGCGCAGCCGACGGTGACGGTAACGAATTTTGCCGCTGCCGAGTGTTCGTGCCGGATACCCAGTTCGTAGATATCCCGGCGCAGTTCTTCGGCAATCGTCAGCAGCTGACGTCGGGTGCACGCAGGGATGGCCAGTGCGATCGACGAACCGACGTAGCGGCCGCAGATGGCCTGATGACGCTCGCCGATCGATGTCGCGATGCCGGCCACGCTGCGCAGGACGATATCGCCTTCGAGCAGGCCATAGGCCTGGTTGAACGCATTGAAGTGGTCGAGTTCGGCGATTATCAGTGCGCAGGTTTCGTCGCGCGCTTCGCTTCTGTCCACCAGTTCCTGTAACGCTTTGTCGAAATGGGCTCGACTGAAGAGCCCGGTCAGGCTGTCGAGGCGCTGCAACTGGCGAATGGTGTTGTTTGCGGCTGCCAGGTCGCGTTCCTTTTTCTTGATTGTTCTGGCCTGGGACACGCGCGCAAGATCCAGGGTGTGCACGCGACGCTGTGTGGTGCGGATCGCGTGATACATCAGGGCGCTGATGGCCAGCCACACGATTGTATGGGTCAGTCCCGTCTTGACGATCTCTCGGTCGCGATGTGCAAGCAGTGACGTTGCGTCGAGATTGACACTGATGCCACCGCGGATGTCGCCAAGTTGTGCCCCCTGAACGGCATGACAGCCGAGGCATTCGGGTTTGACCCGCAGTGGCGCCATGTAACGGAACTGTCCGCCGCTACTCGATTCCAGCAACTCGATGCGTTCACTGGCACCACGTTTGAAGGCTGCCAGCGAATCGCGCTCCCATTCATCCGGCGCGTTGGCCGGGCGCAACGGGTCTTCACTGGTCATGTGAAAGTAGAAGCCCTCGGCACGTGCCAGTTCGGAGATCTGACGGGTCATGTACGCCGCGTTGATCATGGTCAGCTGCAGGCCCTGAACCGTTTCCAGGTCGCGGTTCGGCAACGTCAGATAGGGATTGGGTTGCGCCTGCCGGGAACGGACTGCGTAGATTCCGAGGTGGTCTGCGCTCCACTGCCGGGTGAGCTCGATCATGCGAAACAGGTCACGGCCACGCTGGGCGGCCATCTGCTCTGCCTGGAGAGACATGGAAGAGATCGACCACCAGGCCGAAGCGGCAACGACCTGGGTCCAGACCAACAGGGAGATGAGCCAGGCCAGTCGGCGCTTGGTGACACTGTTGAACGAGAACATGATCTTTGACGGTTGGCGACGTTTTTGCTCGGCGACCCGCCAGGCTTCCTTACCAGGTTTTCGGCCCGGAACCTGCTGCCTTGAACAGGCCGGGGTCGTTCAGGCAGATGTACGAGCGGATTCTTCGATCAGGCGCAAGCGCCGATCGACTTCTGAAACCGGGAGCTTCGCGCAGTCGATCAGGACCAGGCGCGCCCGCGAATCATCTGGCTCGGTGATGGGAGACCAGTCGCGATCGTTGACTGCCATCCAGCCGTGGTCGGTGCGGAACAGTCCCTTGACGCGCTCGCCGGGCAGGCCGGACAGCAGCTCTTCGAGTGCGCTCTTCGGCCATGCGTGCTGCTGTTCGATGGTCCAGGAGGCACGCTGGTATCCGTCTTCGCTGCCTTCGATCAAGAGCCAGGGACTTGTGATCGTTTCTGCAGAATGCCCGTCGCTTGCTGCTGCTTCGACCAGGAAGGCATGGGCTTCGGGAAATGCGGCCCGACGCTGCCCGTCGCGGCGGACGTCCATCAGGGCAGGGTCGATGTCGCCGTAGCGGCAGCGGGTCACCCGTGTCTTGGGCGGGTCGAGAGCCAACAGGAACTGCTCCAGGGCGAGTTCGTCCTCGGCCGAATACAGGTCGGCCTTGTTTGCCACCAGTACATCGGCAAGGTGAATCTGGTCTGCGAATACCGCGTGTTCGCGGTGGCGCGGGGAGGACAGGTGACGCGCATCCAGTATGCACAGGGTTGCGCGTACATCCAGTATGTCCCGATACAGCGGGCCGGTCAGGGTCTCGATGACCTGGGCAGGGTGCCCGAGGCCGCTTGGCTCGATCAGGATGCGATCAGGCCGTTTGCGACGGATCAGTCGGTTGAGCCCGGTCGTGAATGCCGGGGCCGCGACACAGCACAGGCAACCGCCGGCAACCTCCTGCACCGCGACCCCGTCGGCATCCAGCAACGCGCCATCGATACCGATCTCACCGAACTCGTTGACCAGTACGGCCCACTTCTGGTCGCGCGGATGTGTCTGCAGCAGGCGGCGGATGGTGGTGGTCTTGCCGCTGCCCAGGAACCCGGTGATCAGGTTGACCGCGATCGGGTCGGCCATGCTCAGCGTTCGCTGGACGATGCGTCGGTGTCCTCGGCCTCGGCCTTGAAGTAGTAGTCATACTTGCTGTGCATATGACTGGTGAACTCCCAGGCCTCGTTGTAGGACAGGCCGCTGTTCTCGGGGAAGATGACCTTCACGTACAGACCATCTTCGTGTTCGGCGGCGAGGCGGGTGAGCACCTTGTCAAGCTGGTTGCGGCTGATTGCCTGGTAGGGGGCCTCGTTACCTTCACGCCAGGTGATCTTGTAGTTGCCGTCTTCCTTCCAGTAGCGGACCTCGATCAGGTGGCGCCCGGCCGAGCTGCGCGCCGGGCGCACCAGCTTGTCGTACTTCACCTTGAGTGCGTCAAAGTCGTCGGCCAGCACCAGGTAGCGTCGCTCGACCTCCTGGCTGCGCTCGCTCTGTGCATCCAGGTTCGCACGCTGCTCGGCGATGGTCTCCTGCAGTCGGGCATTGTTGTCCTGGCTTTCGCTGATCCGCTCACGCGCCTGGGCGAGGCTCTGTTCGAGCGTGGCGATGGTTCGTTGGGCCGTGCTGATGTCGAGCTGACGCTGGTCGAGTTGCTGCAACGCGTCGTTCAAGGCCTGCTGGCGCTGGGCGACATCGGCCTCGAGGCGTTCGCGCAGCAGCGTGAGCTGGGCGGCCTGCTGGGCGAGGTCGTCGCGTTCATTGGTCAGACCGGTGATCGCGCGCAGCTGCTCGGCGATCAATGACTCGCTGCGCAGCCCCTTGTCCTGCAGGCGCATGATCTCCAG
>JAGRHE010000165.1 GCA_020445165.1 Gammaproteobacteria bacterium | reverse complement strand
AAGGCTGGCGCCAGCTACCAGATCAAGATCTCGACCGCGGCGCTGCAGACCAAGACGCTGGCATCCGGCGGTCTCAACTCGATCCTTGGTCAGGCCTCGATCGGTTCTGCCGGCCAGGCAGGTTCGCTGGTCGCCATGCTGGATACCGCGATCAACAACATCTCGGCCAAGCGTGCTGATTTCGGTGCCAAGCAGAACCGGCTCGAGGCGACGGTGCGTAACAACGCCAACGTGATCGAGAACCAGAGCGCAGCCCGCAGCCGCGTGATGGACACCGACTTCGCGAAAGAGACGGCGAACCTGACCCGCACGCAGATCCTGCAGCAGGCAGGTACGGCGATGTTGGCCCAGGCCAATGCCTTGCCGCAGAACGTGCTGTCGCTGCTCGGCTAAGGGTGAGCAATCCCGTGTCCGGGTGACCGGGCGCGGGATTGGATAGGCAGGTGGTCGCGATCAAGAGGGTTGCGGTCAAGCTGCTACGAAATGTCGGAACGCCGCCGATTGTGCGGTGGATCCGGGGACGGTCGCCAGCGAGGTACCTGACGACTGCCCTGACTGGCATGAGGACAGTGACATGAGTAACGAAGTGGGAATCTTGAAACCGGGCCTGGCGCAGCCGGCGCAGGCCGGCCCTTCGGCCCGACTGGAACGTACATCCGCGATCAAGGAGAAGCCTGAGTCGCCGAATGCAGTGGAAAAGGCCGCTGAAGACAGGGAGGGACTGCAGGATGTCGTGTCCAACCTGAATCAGCTGGTACGTGATTTGCATCGTGAGCTGCAGTTTTCGGTCGATGACGACAGTGGTGAAACCGTCGTCAAGGTGATCGACCGGGAGACCGACGAGGTGGTCCGGCAGATTCCGAGCGAAGAAGTAATGCGTCTGCGCAAACGCCTGGAAGAAGCCGCGGGCGTGATCTTTCACGATTCTGCCTAGTCTTCCCGCGGTTGCGGCGGTTTGGCACTAAGGAGCGAATGACATGGCGATCACAGCGGCAGGCGTAGGTTCCGGCATCGATATCGAGTCGATCGTCTCGCAGTTGATGTCACTCGAGCGACAGCCTTTGGTCGCCTTGCAGCGACGGGAATCTGACACCCGGGCGCAGATTTCGTCCTATGGGCAGCTCAAGAGCGCCCTGTCCAACTTCCAGTCCGCGATGCGCGACCTGAGTTCGCTGGAGGCCTTCCGCAAATTCCAGTCCATGTCATCCGACGAGGACGTGATGACGGCCAGCGCCGACGCCGATGCGGCCGCAGGCATCTACAACCTCGATGTCGCACGCCTGGCGCAGAATCACAAGATGGCATCGGACGAGTTCGCCGAGACCGATACAATCGGTGGTGGCGCCGGTGATGAGCTGACCCTGACCGTGGGCGGCGAGGCCATGACCGTCGACATGTCCACGGCCATGACGCTCAGCGGCCTGCGCGACGCAATCAATTCAGATGCCGACAACCCCGGCGTCACGGCTACGATCCTGAATGTCGGTGGTGGCAACCAGCGCCTGATTCTCACCGCCGACGAATCCGGCTATGAAAACCGCGTCGAGCTGTCGTTCGCCGGTGGCATCACTGACACCACGTTCAACTTCGCCACCACCAACCAGGACGGACTGGGCGGAACCATCAGCGACCTGGCCGAACTCGATGCCGAGTACAGCATCGACGGCATTCCCCTGACCTCGGCCAGCAACAACATCACGTCGGTCATCGACGGCCTGTCGATCAAACTCGAGGGCGTGGGATCGGCAATGCTCGACGTTACGCGCGACGACACCGCGATCGAGGAATCGGCAAAGGCCTTCGTCGATGCCTACAACGAGGTGCTATCGACCATCGATACGCTCAAGGCCGGCGATCTCAGCGGCGATTCGACACTGCGCAGCATCGTCAGCGGCATGCGCAATGTGCTCAACATCCAACCGTCCGGCCTGACCGGCAGCTACAGCGCCCTGTCGTCGCTCGGCATAAAGACCGACCGCGATACCGGGCAGCTGACGCTCAATTCGACCGAGTTCAGCAAGGCGCTCGATATCGATTTCGCCAGCGTCGCCCAGGTGTTCGCCAACGATGACCAGGGTTATGCCTTCCGCTTCGAGTCCCTGGTCGATTCCTTCCTGGACTCCGACGGACTGGTCGACAGCCGGGTCGATGGTCTCAACACGAGGGTGCGTCGTCTGGAGAGCGAACAGGCCGAGTACGAACGCCGGCTCGATCTGCGCGAGGTCGCGCTGCGCAAGGAATATTCCCGCCTGGATCAACTGGTTGGCTCATTGCAGAGTACCAGCACCTTCCTGTTGCAGAACTTCACGCTTTGACGCGCGGCAAGCGGCGTCGAATAGAGACCTGGATTCCCTCAATTTCGCCGGTCGGCGGCCGTTACCCATCACGTTCCCCGTGCAGACTGGAAACCAATAGATGAGCTACGGCAAGAAACGTTCAGGTGTGGCGAAGTACGGCAAGGTCGCGGCCGAATCGGAAGCGGCCTACGCCAGTCCCCACCGTCTCGTACAGATGCTGATGGAAGGTGCGATCGACAAGGTGGCGACCGCCAAGGGCTGCATCGAACGTGGCGATCTCGAAGGCAAGAGCCGACAGCTGACCTGGGCGATGTCGATCGTCAATGGTCTGCGCTCGAGCCTGGACATGGATGCTGGCGGCGCGATTGCCGTCAACCTCGATGACCTGTACGCCTACATGACCCGGCGCATGATCGATGCGTCGGTCGAGAACGATCCTGCGGCACTGACCGAGGTGATCGACCTGATGCTGGAGATCAAGGGCGCCTGGGATGCCATGCCGGAGAATGTCCGTAACAGTGGTGGCAACAAGTTCACCGCCGAGCAGGAAGCGGGCTGATTCATGGCCGGGTCGCGACACCAGTTGCTCGACGACGCGCTCGAACTCAGCCGGCGCATGGCGGCATTCGGCGAGTCCGGAGAATGGGATGCGGTGATCTCGCTCGAGCCCAAGCGCCGCGGCCTGTTGGAACGGGCCTTTGCCACCCATGCACCGGCGGATGATTTCGTCGCCGACCGGGTGCGCGCCATTCTCGCCCTCGACAAGCAGCTGATGGCACAGAGCATCGAGGCGCGTGCCCGCATCGCCGATGAACTCGGCCGCACGTCGAAGGGACGCAAGGCGACCCGGGCATACAACCAAGCCCATCGCTGAGCCGAGCCCGGCCGACGATCCGCATCCGCGGGCTGAGGTCGGAGGCGCGAACCGCCAGCTGCGGGCGCCTGCCTCGCCGTTACCCGGCAGTCCCCGGTACAATCGTCGGCCATGTCCAAGCCACATCGAAACACCCATGATGATCCGGCGCAGACCCTGCACGAGGTGTTCGGCTACAGCGAATTCCGTCCGCGGCAGGCCGAGGTCATTGCCGACCTGATCGCCGGCCGCGACGCCTTCGTGCTGATGCCGACCGGTGGCGGCAAGTCGCTTTGTTACCAGATTCCGGCACTGCACCGGTCCGGCGTGGGAATCGTCGTGTCGCCGCTGATTTCCCTGATGAAGGACCAGGTTGACGCCCTGTGCGCGAGCGGTGTCGCGGCCGCCTATTACAACTCCAGCCTGGACAGTGAGGCGGCACGCGGGGTTCTGGCACGGCTGCACCGGCATGAGCTGGACCTGCTGTACATCAGCCCGGAACGTTTGCTGTCGGGCGGCTTCATCGATCGACTCGATGACATCGATGTCGCGCTGTTCGCGGTCGACGAGGCGCACTGCGTGTCGCAGTGGGGTCACGATTTCCGACCCGAGTACGCCGCACTGGGTAGCCTGCGCGAGCGCTTTTCCGACATTCCACTGGTGGCCCTGACTGCGACCGCCGATCCGCAGACGCGCGAAGACATCGTGCGTGTGCTCGGTCTGCAGCAGGCGCGGCGCCACCTGACCGGTTTTGATCGTCCGAACATCCGCTACAGCGTGCTCGACAAGCACAAGCCGTTCGATCAGCTGCTGCGTTTCCTCGACGGTCGTGCAGGGCAATCCGGGATCGTCTATGCGCTGTCGCGCAAGAAGGTCGACGATATCGCCGGCAAGCTCGAGGCGCAGGGCGTGCGTGCGGCCGCCTACCATGCAGGTCTTCCCGCCGCCCACCGTGAACAGGTTCAAGAACGATTCCTGAAGGACGATATCCAGGTCGTCGTGGCGACCGTCGCCTTCGGTATGGGTATCGACAAGCCCAATGTGCGCTTCGTCGTGCATTTCGATCTGCCGAAGAATATCGAGGGGTACTACCAGGAAACCGGGCGTGCCGGACGTGATGGCCTGCCGGCCGATGCATTGTTGCTGTACGGCGCGCAGGACGTGGTCACGGCGCGTCGCCTGATCGACAACAATCGCAATGCCGAGCAGCAGCGGATCGAGATTCACAAGCTCAACGCCATGGTCGCCATGGCCGAGGCGCTGACCTGTCGTCGGCGCGTGTTGCTCGGGTATTTCGGCGAGCGTTTGGTGCAGGACTGCGGCAACTGCGATATCTGCACCGATCCACCACAGCGATTTGATGCCACCGTCGAGGCGCAAAAGGCGCTGTCATGCGTGTATCGCGTGGGCCAGCGTTTCGGCCTGCGCCAGGTGGTCGACGTGCTGCGCGGCGCCGACACCGAGCGCATCCGCAGCCTGGGCCACGACAGGCTGTCCACCTACGGTATCGGGGCCGATCTCAGCGAGCACGACTGGACCTCGATCTTCCGCCAGCTGATCCACCACGGGCTGTTGGAGCAGGACGTCGCCAACTACTCGGTGCTGAAGCTCACCGACGCAGCACGCCCGCTGTTGCGCGGTGAGGTGCGTCTCGACCTGGCCCGTCCGCGTGTGCGCGAGAGTGCGAAGCGAGCCCGGCGCCCGCGCGCCGACGCCGCCAGTGGGCCGTATGACGAAGGACTGTTCGAGGAGTTGCGCGTGTTGCGCAAACGCCTTGCCGATGACGAGGGCAAGCCACCCTACATCGTGTTCGGTGATGCCACTTTGGTGCACATGGCGCGCGCAAAGCCGCTGAGCGAGGAGGCGCTCTTGGCAATCAGCGGTGTTGGACAGCACAAGCTGGAAAAGTACGGTGCCGAGTTTCTCGACGCGATAACGGCCTACTGCGTGGCGCAGCCCGGCTGATCAGGTCTTCAGCGGTGCAGGATCAGCTCGATGACGGCCTTGCTGCCAAAATAGGCGAGCATGAGCACGGCGAAGCCGACCAGGGTCCAGCGAATCGCCTTGCGACCGCGCCAGCCGAAACGGAAGCGTCCCCAGAGCAATGTCGCAAAGGCAATCCAGGCGACGATCGACAGCACCGTCTTGTGCACCAGGTGCTGGGCAAACATGTCGTCCAGGTACAGGAAACCGGTCAACAGGGCGACGCTGAGCAGGACGAAACCGACACTGATCATCTCGAACAGCAGCGATTCCATGGTCTGCAGTGGCGGCAGGGCGCGGATGAATCCCCCCGGATGATGGCGGCGCAGGTGCGTGTCCTGTACTGCGAGCAACAGTGCCTGTGCGCTGGCCAGGGTCAGCAGGCTGTAGGCCAGCATCGACGTCAGCACGTGCAGGCGCAGCTCCCAGCCCGAATGGTCGCTGAGCAGGCGGCTGCCGGGAAAACGCAGGTCGAGCAACACCGTGATGGCCGCCAATGGCAGCGCCAGGATGGCCAGGTTCTCGACCGGTTTGCTCAAGGAGGAGACCAGCAGCAGGCCGGCCATGGTCCAGGCGGCGAGCGATACGGCGTTGAAAAAGCTCATGTTGAGCCCGCCCAGCATGAACAATTCGTGATAGATCACGGCTGCGTGCAGCGCCAGTCCGGCGAAGCCGAGCGCAATCCCGAGCATGCGCGGCGGACGTCTGCTGTCCTCGGCATTGAACAGCCGCAGGCCGGTACTGAGGCCGCCGATGATGTACAGCGTGGCCGCGGGAATTGCGAGGAGGGCGACGTTCATTTGTGCGTGGGATGATGGCATAACCCTGATTCAGCTGCATCCGTATAATGCACGGATGTAACGCCCGATCAGCAGCCGGAAATAACCGAAAATGTTTGCCAGTCTCTCCGACCGTCTCAGCG
>JAGRHE010000164.1 GCA_020445165.1 Gammaproteobacteria bacterium | reverse complement strand
CGGCGGGCCGGCCGTCGAGGCGACTCGTCACGACGTGAAGTTCACGGCGCCGCTCACCGGCATCACTGCCGCGGTCGTGGGCGTGGTCATCAACCTTGCCGTGTTCTTCGCCTGGCATGTGTTGTGGCCAGAGGCTACCGAGGCAGAGCCGTTCACGGGCCGCTTCGAGTGGTTCTCGCTGCTCATCACAGTCGGCGCCTTTGTCGCCCTGTGGCGCTACAAGGTGGGCGTCATCCCGGTGATCGCGGCCTGCGCCGCAGCGGGTCTCATCTATTCCCTGGCTTTCTGAGGCAACTGTCATGCAACGTACCATTACCTGTGCCGACCTACGGATACTGCTGGATCGAAACGAGCCGACGACCTTGCTCGATGTACGCCGCGCCGATGACCGGGCAAAAGAGCCCCTGGCCATTCCCGCGGCCGTATGGCACGACCCGGCGGCCATCGACGACTGGAGTGCCAAACTGAGTAAAGAGGACGAGATCGTTCTGTATTGTGTGCGCGGCGGTTCGGTTAGCAACTCGGTTGTTGATGCCCTGCACGCGAAGGGCTTCAAGGCACGGTTCATTGAGGGCGGCCTGGAGGCATGGAAACAGGCCGGCGGTGCGACGGAACCACAACCATGAAATGGGTGACCCGCGAGCGCCCGAAGATCGATCGCATCGCCTGTCCCTGGTTGGTCAGTCGCTTCATCGATCCCGACGCCGAGTTTCTTTATGTCCCGGCCGGCGAGGTGATGGCGCAGGCGGACGAACAGAGTGCGATTCCCTATGACATCCCCGATGTCGAGCTGTCGCATGTCGGTGAATTGTGTAAGCATGAGCAAAATATCTGCCGGGTTTCCCGCGCTTTTTGCTCAGATGCGGTCGCTGCCAAGCCAGATACCGAGCGACAGCTTCGGCCGACTTTGCGACAGCCAGGAAAGAATGCCATCGGACCGCAATTCGGCCTAAGCGGACTGTTGTGAATCACCCAAGTTGTGGCTGCAATCGGTCGGTCAACGATCGTAGGTCAGGAAAGCCCGCCAAACGGCCAATATTCGATTCGGTGGCCGGCTGGATTCAACACGGAACGGTCCTTTCGGTGCGCGCTGAGAATGGGATTTTATGAGTCGTTTGCCGTCGCAATTCTCGCGCTTCGGTATGCGTTAGCGTGTGACAGTGGACGTTGCGCGACGCTAGCGACCGTGTGTTCAGAAGGCGAGAAGCGGGGCGATCTTGCCCTCTACAAAGGTTGTTAGAAGCTCTTCTCGGAAGTTGCACAAGGTTCGCCCTTCGGATCGGACAGTAAGATCACAGTAATCGGGCCCGGTGCAGCGTCTTTCTGAGCACCGCAGGGTCCAGCTGGCTTGCAGTGGCAAAGCATGCCTTGTTGATCGACGCCGCCGCCTCCGTCGCGGCGGGATCACGCTGTGTGGCAGCCCAGTCCGTTAGCGTGGGAGATCCCGTGGACGTGATTAGAAGGCGACGCAATGCGTGCGCGTCAGGTGCCTGGGAAAGCTGTTGCCGAAAGCGCCGCTGTGCCAGGAGGCGACGCGTTGCGCGCACAAGCCAGACAGCGAAGGCGGCCAGCAATAACACGGCGATCACGACCAACGTGAATGTGGCATAGGTCGGCAGGCGCCATGCGGGCGGCAACCGGGTCTGTATCTCGGTCAGCCGCCCTTCATCGGTATCGAAATAGCGCAGGCGGACCGCCGGTCCCGCGCCCCAGCCGAACGACCAGTCCGGCAACGGCGCCCGGTAGCGCTGCAGCGTGATCCCCGTCGCCGAATCTGTCTCGACGTCCGAGACCTCGATGCGCTCCGCATCGATGCCGGCAGAGCCGGCCAGCGCTGCACGCAGGCCATAGCTTGCATCGGGCAGCCGTCCCCGGTTGCGGACGACGGCCTGCCAGAACTGCCTTGCACCATCCTCCAGCAATGCACTTTCCAACGTCACCTTGCCGACCGGCACGCTGGGCGGCAGGTAGCTCGGCAGGGGTACGACCCGAACCTCAGGAGCACTTAGGAAAAAGCGCCACCGCCCGCGACCCCGCTGTTCGATCGGCGGCAGTTCGAGCCGGTGACGCGCCGGCTGAAGGGCTGTGACCCGCCAGCGCAAGCGCACCACGTCGACACCATTGCGCGAATCCGTCTGTCGCGGCAGCGGCTGTGTATCGAAGCCGGGCAACACCACATCTTCAAATGCGATGTGGTTGGAGGGGTGCATCAACGCCGCGTCGACGCCGATTTCGAACGTCTGTCCTTGCCAGACGTTTTCCGGCAGCAGGATCCAGCGCGGGGTGCCGTCGATGCCATTGCGCACTGTCGGGACAACAGTCACGCGCAACGGGCCGGCGACCGCCCCGCCCAGCGCAATCCGTTCCAGCACCGCCTCGCCGACCGAACGGGGGTAGAGCCGCAGCTGTTGCGTCGTGCGGATGTCGCCGCTCAGCAGGTTCTCGGTCTCGCTGTCACGCACGTCGATGAAGAAATCGTCGGCCCATTGCCACAGATCGGCACTGCCCACCGCGGACTCGCCCTCGTAGACGATCTGCAGGTTGAGGTACTTGCCCATCTCGACCTCGGTATCGGCGCCCTCGATGCGCAGTGATGCGGCATTCGCGACGAAAGTCATCGCCAGCAACGCAATCAGCAGCAAGATCGCCCTCACCACGGCCGTTGGCCCTCGATCGCATAGGGCGCATCGGCGCTCGACACGATGCCCGTCTCGATCGGCAACAGGCGGTTGAACAGACCAGCCGTACCCAACGCGGCCTTCGACTCACTTGTTTTCACCCAGTGTCGGCCGGCGCCTCGACCGTCAGCGCCAACGGCCGCCCGGGTTATGCCCTGTGCCACCATCGCCCGCAGCTCGTCGGCTGACAGCGTGGCGAACGCCGGCTGGCGCTGCAGGGCGTCGGACAGCGTGATGCCCTCGACCAGCCTGTCGCGCAATTCGTCGGGGAGCTCGTGCGCCGCCGCTCGGTATGCCGCCCGGCGCTGCGTCTCGGCGATATCGGCCAGCTGACGCTCGACCGCTGCGGCGAGGCTGTCCGCGAAGCTGCGGTTAAGCGCGGCATCCCCCGGTGAGACACCGAGCATGCCGGCCTCGGCAAACAACACCGAGGCCTGCGCATAGTCGCCGACACGGAAATGCGCGTTGCCCAGATTGAAGACCGCGCGACCGCGCGCGGCGTCATCCGGCGCAATCCACGCGGCACGTGCAAACGCCTGCAACGCACACGGGTAGTCCTCCAGACGATAGCAGGCGACGCCTTCGGCAAAGCGCGCGTCGTAGCCCTCCCGCGCGGCCGCCAGTTGCCGGGCCTGCACATGGTCACCGGCCTGAAGCGCCACGCCTATGTGGGCACCGTCGCTTGCCACTGGCGTTACGCGATCGCAACCACCGCCGGACAGGACCAGTGCAGCGGTCGCGACGACCGCACCCGCGATCTTTGTTGAGCGCCCGTTTTCCAGCGCGATCAACCACAACAGTATCGCCACGCCCAACGGGATGCCGAACCATTCGTCCCACAGCACCCGCTGTTGATCATCGGGATCGATGCGCGGTGCGGACAGGCCGAGCACCTCGCGCAACGGGCGCGCACCAACATCCTCAATCGCGAGATACCCGCCTTGACCGAGCGTGGCCAACTCCGCCAGCCAACGACCGTCAAGCCGGCTCGTGATGCGCTGACCATCGATCACCAGCGGCTCGGTCGCATCACGCGGGACACCGACCGCCTCGCCACCGCCGATGCCGATCACGTGCAAGCGGATGTTGCCGGGGCGCAACATGTCTGCGACGGCAGCCTCTGCCGCCTGCTTTGCCGTCTCGTCGAGGTCGCCATCGGACAGCAACAGCACGTGGCGCTCGACGGCCCGACCACGCGACTCGTCGAGCATCGCGGCCGCCTGACGCAACGCATCATCGAGTGCGTTGCCGAGCGTCGGCAGCTGGATGCCCGGCAGCTCATCGGCAAAATGCCGCATCAGTCCGTGATCGGCGGTCGGCATCAACAGCCGATGCGCGTGCCCTGCGTAGACCACCAGACCGAACTGCAGTCCCTCCGGCATACCGGCGGCCCACTGAGCCAATTGCGCCTGCGACCGCGAACGCCGGTCGGGGCGTTCGTCCCGTGCCGCCATCGACAGCGACAGGTCGATCACAGCGACCACCGCGACGCCCGGTTTCACCTCGGGTGGCAGCCAACGCGGCGTGCGCGGTCCGGCCAACGCGATACACAACAGCAGCCAGACGACGAGCAGCAGTGCCGGCCTTGCCCATCCCAGCCTGTCACCTGCCGGTGCTTCGGCCCAGGGGCGTAGCGTGGAATCGACCAGTTGGGCCCATTGCTGCCGCCGCCTTATGCGAACCAAGCCGTAGACCAGCAGCGGCAACAGCGCTGCTACCAGCCACGCCGGTTCGCGCCAGTACAGCAGTTCCCACGTCATGCGTCCGGCTCCCGGGCCTGCGCCCGTTTGGCGCGCGGCCTCGATGCCGCGGTCAGCAACAGCAGCATGGCCGCACCGATCGGCAGTGGGTACCAGGGCTCGACGACATGCTGCGCGGGTGACGGCGCCACCGGCCTGCGGTGCGTTGACTCGATCACCGACAGCGCCGCCTCGAAGGCGTCGACGTTCTGGGCATGAAAGAAGCGCCCGCCGCCAGCCTCAGCCACCTCGGTCAGTGCCGCCGGGTCGATCGGTTCGTAGATCAGGCCACCGACGTCACCGCCATAGTCGGCCGGATCACTGGCACCGATGCCGATCACGTAGAGCGTATTACCTGCGGCCGCAAGCTGCCGCGCTGCCGCCTGCGGCGACGTCGCGCCGAGTTGCAGACCGCCGTCCGTCACCAGCACAACGACCTTGTCGGCGACACTGCCGTAACCTTCGTGCACGAGTTGCAGCGCCGCACCCGTGTCGGACAGGCGCCCGACCATCGTCGTGCGCAGGCGGGCAATGGCATCCCGGACCGCGGTCTTGTCGCTGGTCAGCGGCAGCCACAACGCCGGGGGACGGCCAAGTACGACCAGGCCGATCCGCCGCCCCTGGAAGTCGGACACGAAACGGTCGAGCAGGCGCCGGGTCAGTGTCATCCGATCGACCCTTTCGCCGTCGACGACGTAGTCGCGCAGGGTCATCGAGATCGCCGTACCCGCCACGATCACCAAGTCGACCGGCTCAGACGCGGCTTCCGACGCGATGCTGCCGACGTAGCGCACCGGCTGCGCCAACGCGATCACTGCCAGCATCAATGCGACGGCGACCAGGCGGTCCGCTGTGGCGGAAGTGGCATGATCCCCGCGCTCGCCCTCACCTGTCACGATCGTCAACAGCGGGTAGCGGAAGGTCATCGGTGGTAGCAGAGTTGGCCAAGGCTGCCGTCGTCGGCGCCGCCAGGCCAGCCAGGCTAGCGGCAGCGGCAACGCTAACAGCCACCAGGGCTGCAACAGACCGAGGTCAGCGCCCATCGGCGGCCCTGCGGATCAGTTCGGACACCGCGGCGGTGGATGGCGGCTGGCGCTGGAAACGCGATCGGTCGAGCTCGCGCCGCAGCTCGGATTCGACGACGAGTCGTGGCGCAAGCCTGTGTGCCGCGGCCCGCGGTGACAACCGGTCCCTTGCCAGCTCCCGTGCTAGGCGACGCAGCGGATGCCGCCACCAGCGCCAGGCAACGATCAACGCAACCACAATCAATGCCAAAGCCAGCGGCATCACAACAACCGAATCCGCATCGCCCGGGAGCAGCGGCGGCAGGATGTCGGCCATCTGCACGAGGCCGCCCTGGCTCATGACGCGGCTACTGGCGGGCTGTCCGCCACCTCGGCGTCGACCGACAGGGTCTCAAGCCGGATGCCGGCGCGGCGGAACGCGTTGCCGAGAAACCCCTCCCAAGCACGCTGCCGGGACAACATCGCTGCAGCGACTGCCGGGTCCGCGCCGTCGACCTGCTCACTGGAACCATCCCAGTACAGGCGCAGCGAGACCCGTGGCATCGCCCCATGCTCGATAGGATCCACGATGCGGATCGCCCGGCAATCGAAATAGCGGCCGATCGCGCGCAGCGCGACCTCGTCCCGCGCCTGCAGGCCGGCGAAGTCGGAGATGAGCACCAGCTCGCTGCCCTGCGCCAGGCGCC
>JAGRHE010000163.1 GCA_020445165.1 Gammaproteobacteria bacterium | reverse complement strand
CTCTCGTCATATGGAATGGCACCCATGAAGGCGAGCGTTACATCCAGGTAACGGTCGGTGACACGGCACATCTTGTTGTAGAGTTCACGCCCTTCCTGGGCGCTGCGAACCATGTTCGCGAGAATGCGGAAGCGCTGATGGCCGTAGTCGCGGTTGAGCAGCTTGATGATTGCGTAGGCGTCGGTGATCGATGCCGGCTCGTCGCATACCACGACGACGATTTCGTGCGAAGCACGCGAAAAGCTCAACACGGTGTCGGAGATCCCGGCAGCGGTATCGACGATGAGAAGATCGGTATCGGCAGCCAGCTCACTAAACGCACGGATCAGCCCGGTGTGTTCTGCCGGACTGAGTTCAGCCAGCGCCTTCACCCCCGATGCCCCCGGAATCACCTTGAGTCCGGCAGGACCTTCGACCAGGGCCTCTTCCAGCGAGCATTCCCCGCGCATCACATGCGACAGGTCGTACTGTGGATGCAGACCGAGGACGACATCGATATTGGCCAGGCCCAGGTCAGCATCGAGCAGCATGACCTTCTGTCCGATCTCCGCTGCGGCCACGCCAAGGTTGACCGACACGTTGGTCTTACCGACGCCGCCCTTGCCCCCGGTGACAGCAATGGCACGTACCGGACGGGAACTGACCATCTGACGCAGTCCGCTTGCCTGATCCAGCGTGCTCTCAGACGTTAGCATGTTGATTTGCCCCTCCCAGGGCCAGGGCCATGTATGCGGCATCGGTACCGACGGGGTTCTGTGTCAGCAGTTCGGCAGCGCGTGTAACCAGCGCGTGCGCGCGGGCCGGCTGCAGGTCCTCGGGTACGCGTTGACCGTCGGTGATAAATGCGGCCGGCAGGTCGGCCTGGACCAGTGCACCGAGCAGCGCACCGAGGCTGGCCGCCTCGTCGAGCTTGGTCAGTACGCAGGCCTCGGGCCGGAAATCGGCAAACAACCGCAGTGCCCGTTGCACGGCCGCGGCCTCGGTGGTTGCCGACAGCGTCAAAAGGGTGGTCAGGGCGCCGCCGGCGGCAAGCAGGGTTTCATGCTGGTCGGCAACCCGCTCGTGCGCAGCCGCCATACCGGCCGTATCGACCAGGATCAGGCGGCGGTCGCTCAAGGCATTCAACGCCGCATCCATTTCGTCGGCGCTGGTTGCGGTGCGGACCGGGACGTTGAGAATCCGGGCATAGGTCTGCAACTGGTCGCGGGCACCGATCCGGAAACTGTCGGTGGTGATCAGGGCGACGCTGCGATGACCGTGGCGCAGCGCAAAACGGGCGGCCATCTTGGCGATAGTGGTCGTCTTGCCGACACCGGTCGGGCCGACCAGAGCGACCACGCCACCGTTGTCCAGCACTGTCGGCTCGCTGACCGGCAACTCGGCCGCCAGCAGGTAGAGCGCCTTGTGCCAGGCCTGGTCGATATCCTCGATGTCGCGAACGCGTTCGGTCAGGCTGCGCGCGAGATCGGCATGCGTGCCGAGTGCCATCAGGCGGCCGAACAGTTCCTGTGAATGGGGTGCACGCTGGCCCAGGTCGTACCAGCTCAGGCCGCTCAGTTCCGCCTGCATCCAGCGACGCAGTCCCTGCATCTCGCGACGCATCGCCGCCAGCGCCTCATCGCTGCCCGACGCGGATGGCGCCGGGCCCGGTGCCGCCTTCGCCGTCGGGCGCCGCGGCACCTCGGCCCGCGGCGCGGGTGACGGTATGCCACGATCGAGCGTGTCCTCGCTGGTGTCCTCCACCAGGTCGATGGCGGCCGTCAACTCGACGCCACCGTCAACCGATTTATTGGAAAGAATGACCGCGTCCTCACCCAGTGCCTCGCGCACCATGCGCAATGCCTGGCGCATGTCCTGGGCTACGAATCGCTTGATCTTCATTGCCGGTCTTCCTCTCGCAGTACCGTGATCGCACACCGGTCACGGCTGAATCAGGTGGCATCGGTAGGGTCCGTTGCGTTGCCGTTCCGGCGTCGACCACGGAGCCTGTATCTGTGCCTGCATGCAGGTCTGCAAGAGGCGCGCCAAACTGGATCGCCGAACTAGAGGAAACTTTTTTTCTTTTTTTTCAATTGGTTAATTGACTATCGATGCGCCAGCGCAGCGGCCTGCAAAAGTTGCAAGCGCGTCGATAACTTGACTGGTGGCAGTTTGACGACGCCCCTGAGGGTGGTGCGCGAGCCGGAAACGACCCGCAAACGACTGGCCGATCAGGCGGCGCTTTCGTTGCGGCCGATGGTACTGACGACCTTGATCTGACGATTGTCCGGAATTTCATTGTAAGACAGCACGCGCAGACCCGGCACGCTGTGGCGGGCGAACTTGGCCATCCATTGACGGATGCCGGCAGCGACCAGCAACACGCTGTCCTCGCCGCTCAGTTCCTGTTGGTGGGCCGTTCCCTGCAACGCGGTCTGCAGCTGTTCGAGCATGCCGGGCTCGATGCCGGCACCATCCTCGCCGGCATTCACCAGGGTCTGCTGCAACAGGCGTTCGAGGGCCGGGTCGAGCACGATGACGGGGATCTCGCCGCTCGGGCCCACCACCTGCTGCACGATCGAACGTGCCAGGGCCACGCGCACGGCCGCGGTCAGGCTGGCCGCATCCTGGGTCTTGGTCGCCTGCTCGGCCAGGGTTTCGGCAATAGTGCGCATGTCGCGGATCGGCACGTTCTCCTGCAGCAGGTTCTGCAGCACGCGCAGTACTACCGCAAGCGGCAGCAACTTGGGCACCAGGTCCTCGACCAGCTTGGGCGCGATCTGCGCCAGGTTGTCGAGCAGCTGCTGAACCTCGTCGTGCCCGAGCAATTCGTGCGCGTGACTTTGCAGCAATTCGCTCAGATGGGTCGCGACGACGGTACTGGCATCGACCACGGTGTAGCCCATGGTCTGCGCCTGGTCGCGCTGGCCGACATCGATCCAGACCGCGTCGAGACCGAATGCCGGGTCACGGCCTGGCGTGCCCTTGAGTTCACCAAACACCTTGCCCGGGTTGATCGCCATCTCGCGGTCGACGAACACCTCGGCCTCGCCCACCGGTACGCCGTTGAGCGTGATGCGGTAGGCATTCGGTGCAAGGTCGAGGTTGTCACGGATGTGCACCGACTGGATCAGGAAGCCGAGCTCCTGCGACAGCTTGCGGCGCACGCCCTTGATCCGGTTCATCAACTGACCACCCTGCTCCCGGTCGACCAGCGGAATCAGGCGGTAGCCGACCTCGAGACCGATCACGTCGACCGGCTGCACGTCCTGCCAGGTGAGTTCGCGCACGTCGCTGCCGGTTTCAGGAACCGCCACCGGCGTAGCCGACTCGGCATCGGAAGCAGCCGGCTGTTGCTGACGCTTGGCCACCATGTAGGCGAGTCCGCCGACCGCGCCGCCGAGCAACAGGAACACCAGGTTGGGCATACCCGGGATCAGGCCGAGCATGACGAGAATGCCGGCAGTGATCATCAGTGCGCGCGGATTATTGAGCAGTTGGGTGGCGACCTGGCTGCCAAGGTCTTCCGAGGTCGACACGCGGGTGACGATGATCGCGGCCGAGGTCGACAACAACAGCGACGGCAGTTGCGCGACCAGGCCGTCACCGATCGTCAGCAGGGCATAGAAGCGCATCGCAGTGCCCAGGTCGAGGTCGTGCTGCCCCATGCCAATGGCCAGCCCACCGATGATGTTGATCAGCAGGATCAGGATGCCGGCGACGGCGTCTCCGCGCACGAACTTGGACGCACCATCCATCGCACCGTAGAAATCCGCCTCGCGTGCCACCTCTTCGCGCCGGCGGCGTGCCTCGTCCTGGTCGATCAGACCCGAGTTCAGATCGGCGTCGATCGCCATCTGCTTGCCCGGCATCGCGTCCAGGGTGAAACGTGCCGAAACCTCCGACACGCGTCCGGCACCCTTGGTGACCACGGCGAAGTTGATGATGACCAGGATCAGGAACACCACCAGGCCGACCGCGTAGTTGCCACCGATCACGAACTCGCCGAACGCCTCGATCACCTTACCGGCCGCGTCGCCGCCGTTGTGACCCTCGAGCAGGACCACGCGGGTCGAGGCCACGTTCAGCGCCAGGCGCAGCAGGGTCGCCACCAGCAACACCGACGGGAACATGGCGAAGTCGAGCGGACGCAGGGCGTACACGGTGACCAGCAATACGACCAGCGACAAGGCGATGTTGAAGGTGAAGAAAAGATCGAGCAGGAACGGCGGCAACGGCAGCACCACCATCGCCAGCAGCATCAGCACGACGATCGGCGCACCCATGCCGCGTGCACCGAAGGACTTGAAACTGGTCAGTATCGCTTCCATTGGGTCAGGTCCGTGCCACGTTCGTTGGGACGCAGAGATCGCAGAGGAGCGCAGAGATCGCAGAGGTATTGGAATGCGAGCGGTCGCCACGGCGGCAAGCCGCGGTGGACAGGTTCACCAGGCACAAGAAACTCTGTGTGCTCTGCGTATCTCTGCGCCCTCTGCGTCCCAAGCACTCAAACATGCTGATAGTCCTCCGGCACCGGGTACTCCTGCGGCGGGGTCGGGATGTCGCCGCCCTGCTCCTGCCACGCACGCAGCTGGAACACGTAAGCGAGCAGCTGCGCGACGGCCAGGAACAGTGCCGCCGGGATAGCCTGGTTGAGTTCGGCATTGAAGTAGATCGCGCGCGCCAGCTCCGGCGCCTCGACCAGTGGCACGCTGTTCGCTTCTGCCACCTCGCGGATGTGGGCCGCGACCAGATCCTTGCCGAGCGCGACCACCACCGGGGCATACATCTTGTCCGGGTCGTAACGCAGGGCGACGGCGTAGTGGGTCGGGTTGGTCACCACCACGTCGGCCTTGGGCACTTCCTGCATCATGCGGCGCTGTGCGATCTCGCGCTGCATCTGGCGGATGCGGCCTTTGACCTCAGGCCGGCCCTCGGTTTCCTTCATCTCGTCGCGCACTTCCTGCTGTGTCATCTTCAGTTCTTTCTTGTGCTGCCAGAGCTGGAACGGCACATCGATCAGCGCCATCAGGATCAGTGTCGACGCCAGTGCGACCGATGACCAGGCAACCAGCGTCATGCCTTTGCCAATCGACTGGGTGATATCCATCTTGCTCAGCCCGAGCAGATCGTCGCTCAGCGCCTGCAACAGGACCACGGTGGCTCCACCGACGAGCAGGAACTTGGCCAGCGACTTGACCAGCTCCATCAGCCCCTTGACCGAGAAAAGCTTCTTCATGCCCTTGATCGGGTCCAGCTTGGACAGCTTCGGCTGCATGGCCTCGAAACTGACGTTGAAGCCACCCAGCGCGACCGACGACAGGACCGCGACCACCATCATCGCGCCGAAGAACGGCAGCAGCATGAACAGCGCATCACCGACCGCGGTCACCAGGTGACCCATCATGGCAGCCGGATCGAAGATGTCCTTGCGTCCGAGTACGAATTGCTCGGCAAACAGGGTGTGAAGCCCGGAAGCGAAATGCGGCCCCATGGCAATCATGCTGGCAAGCCCGAGCATCGTGATCGCCATGGTGTTGAGTTCGCGCGACCGTGGAACCTGGCCTTTGCGACGCGCGTCATTGATGCGTTTTGCTGTCGGTTCCTGGGATTTTTCCTGGCCGTCCTGATTCTCAGCCATGGCAGCCTATCCTGCGTTCAGCACGGCGACAGACTGCTCCAGCGTCTGTCCGACCAGGGCGGCGAAATTCGCCATGACCTGCGGCAGCGTGATCCAGATCAGCACGAAACCCATGGTCAGCGTCAATGGGAAGCCGACAGCGAAGATGTTCAATTGCGGGGCAGCGCGTGACACGACGCCCATGCCGATATTGACCAGCAGCAGGGCGATGATCACCGGCATCGCCATCAGCAGGCCGGAGGCAAACATGCGCGATGCCCAACCGAGCAGTTCCCAGAGCCCGGCACGCCCCAGCGAGTCGGTTGCGATCGGCAGCACCGAGAAGCTGTCGACGATCGCGGCGATCAGGACCAGGTGGCCATTCATCATCAGGAAGGCGAGCATGGCCAGGATCAACCAGAACTGCGCCACCACCGGTACCGACACCCCGTTGGCAGGGTCGACCATGTTGGCGAAACCGAGACCCATGCTGTACGCCATCACCTGGCCACCGAAGATCAGGGCATTGAACG
>JAGRHE010000162.1 GCA_020445165.1 Gammaproteobacteria bacterium | reverse complement strand
ATCAACCTGTCATCCGAAGAGCGTATCAATGATGCCCTGATCGAGCAGGAAGTCCTGCGCGAAGGTGGCCGCATCGTGTGCGTGTCTTCCATGAGCGGCATTGCCGGCAACTTCGGCCAGTCCAACTACGCGGTGTCCAAAGCGGGCGTGATCGGCATGGTCGATGCGTTTGCACCGATCCTGGCCAAGAAAGATATCACCATCAACGCAGTGGCCCCTGGCTTCATTGAAACCCAGATGACGGCGGCCATTCCGTTCGCTACCCGCGAAGCAGGCCGTCGCCTGAATTCCCTGAAGCAGGGTGGTCTGCCGGTGGACGTGGCAGAAGCCATTGCGTTCTACTGCAGCCCGGCGTCTTCCGGCGTGAACGGCAACACCGTGCGCGTGTGTGGCCAGAACCTGCTGGGTGCGTAATCCGGCCGATTGTTAGCCGAAAAAAAGGCGGACAGCAAAACTGTCCGCCTTTTTTTGTGGCCCGTATCAGGGAAACAGCAGCAGCTTGATACTGATCACCAGACTCATGATGATCAGCAGCGGACGAATCAGCCGGGTACCCTTGTCGATCACCATGTTGGAACCCACATAAGCACCCAGCATCTGGCCCAGCGCCATCACCAATCCCGCTACCCACAGCACATGCCCGCCGGAAAGAAAAAACACCAGCGCCACCACATTGCTGGTGAAGTTCAGCAATTTGGTATTGATGGTGGCATTCACCATATTCTGTCCCAGCAACAGCATGTGACCGACTGCAAACAGCGTACCGGTGCCGGGACCGAAAAAGCCGTCATAGAAACCGACACCGAAACCGATCAGCAGGCCGAACAGGTTGTGACTGATGCGGTGCTGCGCATCCTGGTCGCCGATTCGCGGCGACAGCAGAAAGTACAGTGCGAAGGCGATCAGCAGGACCGGCACCATGTCTTCGAGCAGTGCCGAGCCCAGCCGCTGGACCGCGAGCGTGCCGCTGACCGCGCCGATGAAGGTCATCAGTATCGGAACCTTCAGGCGTCGCCAGTCGATCTCGCCGCCGCGTATGAACCGGTACGACGCGGTCGCCGTGCCGAAGGTGCCCTGCAGCTTGTTGGTCGCCAGCGCCTGCACCGGCGGCAGGCCGGCCCACAGCAGTGCCGGCAGGGCCAGCAATCCGCCACCGCCGGCGATCGCATCGATCATGCCGGCCACGGCGGCGACCGCGGTCAGGATCAGCAGGGTGTCGAGGGGCAGGATGTCCATGGTGGACCGGCGAAAAACCGGCATTCTAGCCTGAACCATTCACCTGCCGAACAACACCAGCGATGAGGCCTGTCATTGCGATGGCCGGGCGTGATTGTCCGGGTACGCGTTTCCCAGACCGGGCGCCCGGCTCGTCGATGCTGCGTTGTTATCCAGGCTCAGCCACGGAACCAGTCGCTCATCTTCTGCATGGCTTCGGTCACGCGCGGGCAGTGACGCTGCAGAAAATCCTCGTCGACCGTCTCGTGCACGGCCGCCTGCAACGCTGCACCGCCATCGAAGTCGACGTAGGCCAGGCGCAGCGACAGCTCCGACGGTGGACGGCCGAAGTTGCTGCCGGGCAGGGTGGCGACGCCAGTCTCTTGGAGCAGGCGTTCGCATAGGGTCGCACTGTCGTCGATGCCGCGTGCGTGCAGGTGCTCACGCCGGGCGTCGAAGCGCGGAAACAGGTAGAAGCCGCCGCCGGCCGGTGTGAGCACGGCGCCGGCGTCGACCAGCGAGCGGTAGCCATGCTCTGCCAGTCGACCGAGGATGCGCCGGCTGCGATCCAGGTAGTCACTCATCTCCGGGCGGTCGTCGAAGGCGCTGATCGCCGCGTACTGTAGCGGTGCGCTGGTCGATGTGAAGGTCTCGCTGGCAACCGCGGCCATGGCGTTGGCGAGCCAGGCCAGGGTGTCCGGAAACACGAAGAAGCCGACCCGCCAGCCGCCGGCGCCGCACCACTTGCTCAGGCCGTTGCTGATGATCGTGCCTTCGGGGTAGTAGCGCGCCAGTGACACGTGGTTGCCAGTGAAATGGGTACCACTGTAGATCTCGTCCGACAGTGCCAGCACGCGGTACTTGCGCAGCACCCCGGCCAGGGCCTGCAGCTGCTCGGCACTGTAGGTCAGGCCGGTCGGATTGCCTGGTGAGTTCAGGATCAGCAGGCGTGGGCGGTCCGGGTCCTCGGCGCACAGTTCCTCGAGTGCGTCCGGCTCGACGCCGAGACCGGTCTCGGGACGGGTGCGCAGCCACTTGATCGGTCGGCCGATGATGCTGGCCTGGGGGGCATATGACACCCAGGACGGCGTCGGGATCACCAGGTCGCCGTAGTAGACCAGCTGCACCAGGAACATCAGCTCCTTGGTGCCGGGTCCGATCAGTACGTTCGCCGGGTCGTAATCGATGCCTTCGGTGCGGCGCACCCAGTCGACAATCGCGCTGCGCAGGGCAGGCAGTCCCTTCACGGCGAGGTAATCCTTCTGGTGGGCGTTCAGCGCCAGGCTTTCGCGCACATGCTCGGGCACCGGGAACGGCGACTGGCCGAGGCCGAGCCGGTATACCTGCCGGCCGGCGGCCTGCAAAGCGGCCGAGCGTTCATTGATTGCCAACGTCGCCGATGCGCCCAGTCCGCGCACATTGAGATTCAGGTAGACCTCGGGAGAGCGTGGCTGCACAGCGGTCATCGATGGCTCCTTGGTCGTGGCCGGCGGGTTGGCTAAGGTTGAAGATGTCTCCGAGAGGATAGGCCAATGACCGCAGCCGACCCAATCATCGATGCACCGATCATCTGGCAGCCCACGCCCGGGCAGGTCGCGGATTGCCAGATGACGGCGTTCTTGCAGGAGGTGAACCGCACCCATGGCGTCGGGCTCGACGACTATCCGGCGCTGTGGCAGTGGTCGGTGGATCAGCCGGCCCTGTTCTGGTCGATGCTGTGGAAATACTGCAACGTGATCGCCAGCGCGCCGGCGAGCAGCGTCGTCGAGCGCGGCGAGGCCATGCCGGGTGCGCGCTGGTTCGTCGGTGCGCGTCTCAACTTTGCAGAGAATCTGCTGCGTCACCGCGATGCGCAGGCAGCGCTGATCTTCCGCGACGAGTCCGGCGGCGAGCGGCGCCTGGACTATGCCGGTCTGTACCGCCAGGCCGGGGCCGTGGCGCACCAGCTGCAGGCGCTTGGGGTCGGACCGGGCGACCGGGTTGCGGCAATCATGCCGAACGTCCCCGAGGCGGTCATCGGTATGCTGGCGACTGCCTGGCTGGGTGCCGTCTGGTCGTCCTGCTCACCGGATTTTGGCGCCCAGGGCATCATCGACCGCTTCGGCCAGATCGAGCCGAAGGTGCTGATCGTCACTGACGGCTACCGCTTCAAGGGCCGCCTGGTCGACATCCGCGACACCGTCACCCAGGTGCGCAGCGCGCTGCCGGATGACACGCGTTGCATCCTGGTGTCCTGGCAGGGTTGCGGAGCGCTCGACGACTGCCTCGACTGGTCAGCGTTGGTCGCGGCGGACCTGGCGCCACCGGCATTCGCCCAGGTCGCCTTCGATGCGCCGCTGTACATCCTGTTTTCATCGGGTACCACCGGCAAGCCGAAGTGCATCGTGCACGGGGTTGGCGGGACACTGCTGCAGCATCTCAAGGAACACCGCCTGCACTGCGACCTGCGCCGCAGTGACCGTCTTTTTTACTACACGACCTGCGGCTGGATGATGTGGAACTGGCTGGTGTCGGGCCTGGCCAGCGGCGCAACCCTGGTCCTGTTCGACGGCAATCCCTTCCACCCCGAACCGGACGCGCTGTGGCAGATGGCCAATGAGCTGGGCGTGACGCTGTTCGGCACCAGTGCCAAGTACCTGTCGGCACAGGAGAAGGCCGGTGTGCGCGTTTCGGACAGACTTCCACTTGAGCGCCTGCGCATGGTGCTGTCTACCGGGTCGCCGCTGGCGCCCGAATCATTCGACTATGTGCTGCGCGACATCCGTCCCGGCGTGCAGATCTGCTCGATCTCGGGCGGTACCGATATCGTGTCATGCTTTGCGCTCGGCTGTCCGATGCTGCCGGTGCGCCGCGGCCAGCTGCAGTGCCGTGGGCTCGGTCTTGCGGTCGACGTGTTCGACAGCGATGGCCGGCCACTGCGCAACCGGCCGGGCGAGCTCGTCTGCACGCGGCCGTTTCCGTGTATGCCGATCGGCTTTTGGAACGATCCGGGCGGCAGTCGTTACCACGCGGCGTATTTCGAGCGCTTTCCGGGCATCTGGACCCACGGTGATTTCAGCATCCTGACCGATGCCGGCAGCCTGGTCATCGAAGGTCGCTCAGACGCCGTGCTCAACCCCGGTGGCGTCCGCATCGGCACGGCCGAGATCTATCGCCAGGTCGAGCGGCTCGACGCGGTGCGCGAAAGCGTGTGCATCGGCCAGCGCTGGGACAACGACGTGCGCGTCGTGCTGTTCGTGGTCCTGCGCGACGGTCGCATGCTCGACGAGGCATTGCGCGCGCAGATCCGCCAGATGTTGCGCGCCAACGCCAGTCCACGTCATGTGCCGGCACGGATCATCCAGATCGACGACATTCCACGCACACGCAGCGGCAAGATCTCCGAACTCGCCGTGCGCGACGTGGTCGAGGGCAGGGTGGTGGCGAATACCGAGTCTCTGCTCAATCCCGAAGCGCTGGCGCAGTTTCGTGATCGTCCGGAGCTGCAAAGCTGAGGATGTCCCGGCGCCATTTCCGGACCGATCACCGTATAATCGGGCGCTCCGTGTCTGCGATCATCAGTGCCGGTCCATACTGCCGTATCGTCGCGCGCACCGGGCAAACACGTCCCCGCCGGGAAACCGCTGAATGAAGGCGCTATCGCTGCACAACCTGCGCAAGACCTATCGCAACGGCCACGAGGCCCTGTGCGGCATCGACCTGGACGTCGACGAAGGCGATTTCTTTGCCCTGCTGGGACCGAATGGCGCCGGCAAGTCGACGGCGATCGGCATCATCAGCTCGCTGGTCAACAAGAGCGATGGAAAGGTCGAGGTGTTCGGGCATGACCTGGACAAGGATCCGGCCGGGGTCAAGTCAAATATCGGGCTGGTTCCGCAGGAGTTCAACTTCAACCAGTTCGAGCCGGTGGTCGAGATCGTCGTCAACCAGGCCGGCTATTACGGCATCCCTCGGCGCGAGGGATATATCCGTGCCGAGGCCTCGCTGCGCCAGCTCGACCTGTGGCAGAAGCGTAACGTCCAGGCACGTGAGCTGTCTGGTGGCATGAAGCGCCGCCTGATGATCGCGCGTGCCCTGGTACACCGGCCGCGCCTGCTGATCCTGGACGAGCCGACCGCCGGCGTCGATATCGAGATCCGGCGTTCGATGTGGGATTTCCTGCGCGAGATCAACGCCGGTGGCACCACGATCATCCTGACCACGCATTACCTGGAAGAGGCCGAAAGCCTGTGCCGCAATATCGCGATCATCAACCATGGCCGGATCGCCGAGAGGGCGCGGATGAGCGAGATGCTGCGCCGGCTGCACGCCGAGTACTACCTGCTCGACGTGCGTGACGAGATCACCGATCTGCCGTCGCTGCCCGGCTTCGAGATCTGCCTGGTCGACAGCACGACCATAGAAGTTTGCGTGACGCGCGACATCGGGATCAGCCGACTTTTCGTCGTCCTCGCCGAGCACGGCATCGAGGTGCAGGGCGTGCGCAACAAGCAGAATCGCCTGGAGCGCCTGTTCATCGACATGGTGCAGGGCAGCCGTGCGGCGGCACAGGAGCAATCGAAGTGAGCCGTGCCGCCGTCTACCGGGTCGCGTTTCAGACCATCCTGACCAAGGAGATCCTGCGTTTCGTCCGCATCTGGGTGCAGACGGTGCTGCCGCCGGCGATCACGATGGCCTTGTATTTCGTGATCTTCGGCAAGCTGATCGGGGCACAGATTGGTGACATGGAAGGCTATCGTTACATCGACTTCATCGTGCCCGGGCTGATCCTGATGTCGGTGATCTCGAACAGCTACGCCAACGTGGTGTCGAGCTTCTACAGCAGCAAGTTCCAGCACAACATCGAGGAACTGCTGATCGCGCCGCTGCCGAACTTCATCATCCTGGCCGGTTATGTCGCCGGCGGTGTTGCACGTGGCGTGGTGGTTGGCATTACGGTCACGCTGGTCTCTTTGTTGTTTACCGATCTCGAGGTGCACAGCTATGCCATCACGCTGCTGGTGTTCGTGCTCACGTCGATCCTGTTCGCCACGGCCGGCTTCATCAACGCCGTGTACGCAAACA
>JAGRHE010000161.1 GCA_020445165.1 Gammaproteobacteria bacterium | reverse complement strand
CATGCAATGGTTGATGGAAGAGCTGCGCTGTTTCAATCGCCTGTATTTCGTCGACAGCCGCACCGACGTGCGCACCGTTGCCCGCCGTCATGCACGTGCTGCCGGGCTGGCGCATGCCGCACGCGACGTGTTCCTCGACAACGAACAGGACGCGCACTACATCCGCGGCCAGCTCGACCGCCTGGTTGCTATCGCGCGCGAGCGCGGCAAGGCGATCGGCATCGGCCATCCCTATCCCGAGACCCTGGCCGTGCTGGAGCGCGAGCTGCCGCGCCTGGCCGAGCGGGGCGTAGAGCTGGTACCGGTCTCTCAACTGGTTCAAATCGAAAGGAACGAACTGCTATGGCACGCGTCCTCGTCCCCCTTGCCGACGGTTGCGAAGAACTCGAAGCCGTAACCATCATCGACCTGCTGCGCCGGGCCGGCATCGAGGTGGTCGTTGCCGGTCTCAAGGACGGCCCGGTCACGGCCAGCCGTGGTGTCGTGCTGTTGCCGGACACCTCGCTGGACACGGTGCTCGGCGACGAATTCGACATGATCGTGTTGCCGGGCGGGCTGCCCGGCGCCGACCACCTGGATGCCGATCCGCGTATCCATACCCTGTTGCAGCGCATGGCCGAGCAGGGGCGTTACACCGCGGCCATCTGCGCCGCGCCCAAGGTCCTGCTCAACGCCGGGCTGCTCGACGGGCACAAGGCGACCGCCTACCCGGGCGTCATCGACGGTCGGCTGAGTGAAGGTTCGCGCCTGCTGGCCGATGCCGTAGTAACTGACGGCCGGGTGGTCACGTCGCGCGGACCGGGTACGGCGATGGATTTCGCGCTGACCCTGGTCGAGCACCTGCTCGGCGCCGAACAAAGGGCAGCGGTCGAAAAGCCCCTGCTGCGTTCCTAGTGTGGTGAGTCAGAAGTTCGTTACATTTCAGCGTGGCTGTGCGACTTCTTGGCTAGGCGCATTTGCGCAGCAATGGCCACCCCCCTTGCGAGCAAAGGCAACAACGCCAAGGGGTCGCACAGCCGCGCCCGAAGGGAGCCCCACAAGCGGACCAACACCGTGTTGCAGTCCTTGGAAAGGGCTGGCCATTCCCCGCGGACTGCGCCTTTTCTTGGCCCGCTTGTGGGGCTCTGAAACGCAATGAACTTCTGACTCACCACACTAAAGGAACTGTTGGATGAAATCAGGTAGCGCCAAATGGCTGCTTTTGCCACTCGTTCCACTGGCGTTGTACGGCATCGCCAAGGGCGTGGCCTTCTATCAGGTGAAGAGCACGGTCGACGACCTGGTTCTGGCGGCGGCGAACTACGCCACCATCCGTTATGCCGACATCAGCACCGATCTGCGCGGTGCGGCAACGGTCCATGGGATCACGATCCAGCCGAATGACCAGCCGGACACGGTCGCCGTCGACAGTGTTCGCCTGAGCAGTGACGATCCGATGTTCTTCCTGCGCGGCGGGCGTTGGACTCCCGGCGAGGACGTGCCACCGACCCAGCTTGGCTTCAACGTCCGGGGCATCACGCTGCCGCTGAAATCGGCCCTGCTGAACCAGATGGTCGAGCAGGATACCGTTGTCGACCCGGTCGTCGCGCCACCCGCCGACGACCAGGCCGAACAAGTGCCCGGCGCGGCGGAGATTACGCTCAGTGGTCCGTGCGCCGATGGCTTGCGGATCGATCCGCGCACCTTGCAGCAACTGGGTTTCAGTGATCTGACGATCGACATCGACGGCAGTTACCGTGTGAACGAGGCGAAACACTCCCTGGATGTCGTGTTCGAGGCCGTGATCCGCGACGTCGAATCGATCAGGCTCAGTGCCACTTTCGACGATGTCGATATCGCGACCCTCGGTGCCGGTTCCTCGCCGACCACCGCGCTGGCCGAATTCGATGCGGCGGTGCGGGTCGATCCGGCATTTGGCCGCCAGGCGGTCAAGATGTGCGCCATCGGCACCGATCAGCCGGTCCAGTTGTGGAGCGCGCAACTGGCGGAACATGCGCTGGCGCAGCTGAGCGCCCAGGGTCTGTCGCTTGGCGCCGGACTGAGCGAGGCGGTGCGTCGCTTCTACAGCGAATGGGGTGAGTTCCGGGTCCAGGGCAAGCCGGCCAAACCGGTTGGCCTGCTCAGTCTGGCCTTCATGCCGCCGGACCAGCTGTGGTCACAGCTCGGCGTGCGCATCAGCCTCAACGACCGGCCGATCGCAGATACCAGCTTCCACTGGGAGCGTCAGGATGCGCGCAACCTGGCCGGCTTGCTGGCCGAAGCCGATGCGCAGGACGAGCAGAACGAGTCCGCTGCCAGCGCGCCGCGACGCGTCCTCAAGCGGCGTGTTTTCGTTGACGTGCCGGTGTCGGCGATTGCTGCACATGTCGACAGCGAGGTGCGTATCCAGCCGCGCGGGCAGCCGCTGCGCGAAGGCGTGCTCAAGAACGTCGACAACGGCGAGGCCGAGATCGAGCAGCTGATGCATGGTGGCCGGTTCAGCGTGTTCGTACCGCTGCGCAATATCGAGTCACTCCAGGTGTTGACCCTGAGCGAGATAAAGCGCGACAGCGACTGAGTCCCGCTGTGGTTCGGCCTTTCAGCTGTCGCGCAGCAGACGAATCAGGGCGCTGTGATCGAGATCGCCATCGCCGCGGTCGATCAGTTGCCGGTACAGCTCCCGGCCGAGCTCGGTGGCCGGCAGGTGCTGGCCGAGCTGTTCCGCCAGCTCACATGCCTGGCGCATGTCCTTGTGTTGCGTGGTCGCACGCGCGCCCGGTTCGAAGCGCTGCTCGATCATGCGCAGGCCGTGCACCTCGAGAATGCGTGACGCGGCAAACCCACCCAACAGTGCCTCGCGCACCCGGGCCGGATCCACGCCGGCCGCCTGAACCAGCGCCAGCGCCTCGGCCACCGCGCCGATGTTGAGTCCCACGATGATCTGGTTGGCGGCTTTCGCGACCTGTCCGGCGCCGACAGCACCGACATGGGTGAAGCGTGTGCCCAGTACATCGAACAACGGCCGTGCCCGGCTGATTGCGTCGTCATCACCGCCGGCCATGATGGTCAGGCTCGCATCGCGGGCACCGATCTCGCCGCCGGACACCGGCGCATCGATATAGGCGACCCCGTTTTCGGCCAGACGCGCCGCGAAGTCGCGCGTCGCCATGACCGCTGTCGTGCCCATATCGATCAGCAGCGAACCGGGCTTCAGGCTGCCGGCGAGTCCCTGTTCGCCGAACAGCACCTGCTCGACGGCCGCGGTGTCGGCCAGCATCAGCAGCACGGTGTCGGCCTGGTCGGCAAGGTCGGCAGGTGTCGCGCACACCGTCATGCCCGGTTGCCGCAGCTTGTCGGCCACGGTACGGGTGCGGTTCCACAAGGCCATGCGCGCACCGGCCCGGTGCAGGTGCAGCGCCATGGGTCGACCCATCAGGCCAAGACCGGCAAAACCGATCCGCTGATCCAGTAAGGGCGTGCCTGGCAAGGAAGTTCCTGCGACCGCCATCAGGCCTACCCCGCGATCATGCCGAGTGCCTCGATCGCGGCGATCGCGCAGGCCTCGTCCTGCTCCGATGGCCCGCCGGCGACACCGAGTGCTCCGAGCAGGCTGCCGTTACCATCACGGATCAGAACGCCCCCGGGCAGGGTCACGATCCGGCCACCGGACATCGCCTGCAGCGCATGGATGAAGCCCTGTTGCTGCGGCTCGGCCGTGTAGCGCTCGGCCAGCACGCGCGAATCGACCCCCATCGCCAGGGCACCCCAGGCCTTGCCCTGGCAGATATCGGCGCGCAGGAAGCTGACCCCGTCCTGGCGCTGCAGCGCGACCAGGTGGCCGCCGGGATCGAGCACCGCGGCAGCCAGGTGCGGCAGACCGCGTGCCGCTGCCTGCGCGAACACGCCGTCGATCATCCGGTTGGCGATGTCTAGATCGATGGAACGCATGTCGTGCTCCCCCGGGTCAGGTCCTGGTCCATTATGGAGGAATGTTACGCCAGCCAGGTGCCAGGCAGCGGAAGTGCTACCGTCGGGCGCCCAGCGGTCGATTTCGGTCTTCCGCCGTTCCCTATAATCGACAGGACGCAGCGGTTGGTACCGTGACCGTTTCCTTTCATCTGCAACCCGGCCCGCCGATGTCGGGCCTTAACCGGGACAGCGATATGCCAGAAAAAGCCGAGGTCCTCGTCACCCGCCGACTGCCGGATGCCGTCGAACAGCGCCTGGTGCGCGACTATGCGCCGCGCTTGAATGCCGACGACCTGATCTACGACCGCACGCAACTGCTGGCACGTGCCGATGGCGTGCGGGCGATCATCCCCTGTCATACCGAACGGCTGGATGCCGACTTGATCGCCAGCCTGCCCGACAGCGTGTGCGCGATCTGCAGTTTCTCGGTCGGTTACGATCATATCGACCTCGCAGCAGCGAAGGCGCGTGGCATCGTGGTCACCAATACACCCGACGTGCTCAGCAACGCCACGGCCGAGGTCGCGATGCTGTTGCTGTTGGCCGCCGCACGCCGTGCACACGAGGGGGCGCAGACCCTGCGCAGCAACACCTGGGGTGACTGGAGCGCGACTGGCGGCCTGGGCATCGAGGTGACCGGCAAGCGACTGGGCATCATCGGCATGGGTCGGGTCGGCCAGGTGATGGCGCGCCGTGCGCGTGCCTTCGACATGCCGATCCTGTACCACAACCGGAAACGCATCGATCCCTCGCTGGAGCGGGGCGCAGTCTTTCACGACGACCTGATGACCATGCTGCCGCAATGCGACTTTCTTTCGATCCACTGCCCGGCGACGCCACAGACCACCGGCCTGATCAACGCCGAGCGCATCGCGGCCCTGCCGGACGGTGCCGTGATCGTCAACACCGCGCGTGGCGCCGTGATCGACGACGATGCGCTGATCGCTGCATTGCTGTCGGGCAAGCTGTTCGCCGCCGGGCTGGACGTGTTCAACAACGAGCCGGATATCGACCCGCGTTACCGGGAGTTGGACAACACCTTCCTGTTGCCGCATATCGGCAGCGCGACCCGCGAGACGCGCGATGCGATGGGATTCCGCGCGCTCGACAACCTGGATGCAATCATTGCCGGGCGCGAGCCGGGTGATCGGCTGGCTTAGGTCGCCGTCGACCTGGTCAGGCGTCGGCGTCTTTGCGCGGTCCGCGCAGCAAACTCCAGAAGTCGTAGATCGCGAGCAACGAAACCAGCGCGATCACGATGATCAGGTCGGTTTCCGGCACGAACCAGGCGACCACGCCGAGAAAGGTGATCATCGTTGCCAGTGCCAAAATGGCCATGATCTTGTCGGTCATCGGACTCTCCTCATGCCTCGGCGAGTGATTCGACCAGCCAGCGCGCGGTGCGCATCAGGCGGCCGTCCTGGTTACGTGGACCGATCAGTTGCACGCCGATCGGCAGACCGTTGGCGCCGCTGAGCAACGGCAAGGTCACGGCCGGCACGCCGGTCAGGGTCCACAGCACGTTGAATGCGGCACTGCCGGTGCTGGCCAGACCGGCCGTCGCCTCGCCCGGTGCGGCCGGCGTGATGATCGCATCGTAGCGGCCGAATATCTCGCTCAGACCGGCGTACAGGGTGTCCGGCCAGTCGCAGGCGGCCAGGTAATCGATCGCGCTGATCGCGTTGCCTTCCGCGATCGCTGTCAGGGTCTCGCGGGCCAGGCGCTCGGCGCCATGGGCGTGGTAGCGGCGCATGTTGTGGGCGAACTCGGCCATGTGGATGCGACGCTGTGCCGCGCTGCCTTCGGCGAAGATCGGTGGCAGCTCGAAGGTGTCGCAATTGTCGCCGAGTGCGTCGCGCAGCTCGGCGAAGCCCTCGGCGCAGTCCGGCGCGATGTCACTCCAAGCCGGTGTCTGGATGAACGCGAACTGCGGCGTGACCGGCGGCTCGCTGAGTGCGGTTTCCAGGATCCGCGGTGGTGCCGTCGGCGTCGTGTCGGGATCGCCCGGGTCGTACCCGGCCAGCACGTCGGCCAGCAGTGCGGCGTCTTCGACCGTGCGGCCGAAGGTGCCGATGGTGTCGAGGTGACGCGAGGTGTGCAGTACGCCGCTGCGCGGGATCAGGCCGAAGGTCGGCTTGAAACCGACAATGCCGCAGTACGACGCCGGCCGGATCACCGAGCCACCGGTCTGGGTGCCGACCGCCAGCGGCACCATGCCGGCGGCGACCGCCGCAGCCGATCCGGACGAGGACCCGCCGGGAGTGTGCTGCGGGTTGTGCGGGTTACGCGTTTTGCCCGGCGCCAGGTAGGCGCACTCGGCAGTGACCGTCTTGCCCATGATCAGC
>JAGRHE010000160.1 GCA_020445165.1 Gammaproteobacteria bacterium | reverse complement strand
TGCAATCCGGCGCCGTCGATATCGCGATCTCGCCGCAGCAGGCGACCATTGGTACCTTGCTCACGCATGTCCGGCGCGGTGACGTGGTCATGGTGCATTCGCTGCGCCGCGGTGCGGCCGAGGCGATCGAGGCGGTTGCACACGGTGACAAGGTGTCGTCCAAGGTGGTCGGACGTGCGGTCGACGAGATCAAGCTGCCGGCCGGTGCCAGTATCGGCGCGATCGTGCGCGGTGATGACGTGATCATCGCCCACCACGACACCGTGATCGAATCCGAAGACCACGTGATCCTGTTCCTGACCGACAAGCGTCGCATCGGTGATGTCGAACGCCTGTTCCAGGTCGGGATCACGTTCCTGTAGGCGGGGCAGGTTCAGCACATGTCTCTTGCCGCCGTACTGCGCATCCTGGGCCTGCTGTTGACCGTGTTCAGCCTGACCTTGCTGCCGCCGATGTTGCTGGCGCTGTTCTCACAGGATGGCGCCGCGGTCGCGTTTGCCAGCGCCTTCGGACTGACCCTGGGAGTCGGTGTGCTGTGCTGGCTGCCGGTGCGCCACGTGCGACGTGAGCTGCGCCTGCGCGACGGCTTCATCGTGGTGGTGATGTTCTGGACCGTGCTGTCGGCGATCGGTGCGTTGCCATTCATCCTTGCCGATGATCCGCACCTGACGCTCACCGACGCCGTTTTCGAATCGGTGTCCGGCCTGACCACGACCGGTGCCACCGTGATCACCCGTCTCGACGAGCTGCCGATCTCGATCCTGTACTACCGTCAGCAACTGCAGTGGCTGGGCGGCATGGGCATCATCGTCCTGGCGGTCGCGGTGCTGCCGATGCTCGGTATCGGTGGCATGCAGCTGTACCGCGCAGAAACGCCGGGACCGATGAAAGACAGCAAGCTGACGCCGCGCATCACCGAGACGGCCAAGGCGCTGTGGTACATCTACCTGAGCCTGACTATCGCCTGCGGCCTGGCCTATTGGCTGGCCGGCATGAGCGTGTTCGATGCGGTCGGACATGCGTTCTCGACCGTCGCCATCGGTGGCTTCTCGACCCACGATGCCAGCATGGGGCACTTCAACAGTCCGGTGATCGACCTGATCGCGGTGGTGTTCATGTTCCTGGCCGCGGTCAATTTCTCATTGCACTTCGTCGCCTTCCGTCACCGCAGCGTGAAAGGCTATTGGCACGACTCGGAGTTCCGCTTCTACGTGCTGCTGCTGAGCATCACGATCAGCATCACCGTGCTCGGGCTCTACTTCACCGAAACCTACGATCACTGGCAGGACGCGCTGGTCACTGGTCTGTTCCAGGCAGTTTCGATCGGCACCACGGCCGGTTTCACCACGGCCGAGTTCTACAACTGGCCGGGCTTCATCGCCATCCTGCTGCTGTTCTCGAGTTTCGTCGGTGGCTGTGCCGGATCGACCGGTGGCGGGATCAAGGTGATCCGGTTGCTGCTGCTGGTCAAGCAGGGGCTGCGCGAGATCACCCGGCTGGTGCATCCGAGCGCGCACATTCCGGTTCGGATCGGCACCAAGACGGTGGATTCGCGCGTGGTCGAGGCCGTGTGGGGGTTCTTCGCCTTGTACGTCGCCAGCTTCACCATCATGTACCTGGCGCTGGCGACGACCGGTCTCGACCTGATGACCGCGTTCAGCGCGGTTGCTGCCAGCATCAACAATCTCGGTCCCGGCCTGGGCAGCGTTGGTGCGCACTATGCCGCGATGCACGATCTGGGCAAATGGATCCTGTGTTTCGCGATGCTGCTTGGCCGGCTGGAGATCTTCACCCTGTTGGTGCTGCTGACGCCGGCGTTCTGGCGCAAGTGAACCATGGCGCCATGGCGTGGCATCACGCCCCGGCATGGCACCGGCGTCAGGCGTCTGCGATACCGTCGACCTTGCCGGGCTGTGCCGCATACACCCAGACCTTGGCCGGGGGCACGTTGCGCCAGACCTGCGCTGCACACTGTGCCGACAGTCCCAGCGATGCACGGACCGAGGATTTCAACGGCGATCCCAGGCCGTAGCTGAACTGGATGAAGGGCCCCAGGCCCTGGGTCAGCGCGAGCGTTTGTTCCAGCAGCTGGTACTGCAATGTCGCTGAAAAGGTCAGCAGTGGCAGGCCGGAGATCACGGCGCGCACCGGCATGTCGGATGCCAGCTCGCGGATCAGTGCCTGCAGCTGGAGTGCATCCCCGTGTACCAGCCGGACGTCGGGAAAGCGCCGCTGCAGATGAGCACAGAAATGCGCGTCGCGTTCGATCACGGCCAGGCGCCCGGCGTCGAGCCCGCTGTCGAGCAGCGCCCGCGTGATCGGACCGGTGCCGGCACCGAGCTCCACGACCAGCCCGTCGCCGGGTGGCAGCGCACGCACCATGGCACGCGCCAGGTGGGTTCCGCTGGGCGTGACCGATGCGACGCTCAGCGGCGCCTGCAGCCACTTGGAGAAAAAAACCAACTCGTCATTCTGCGGCATTCTTTGTAATCCTTGTTTTGTGTCCGGCGCGGCGCGGGTCACGCGAGGCCGGTCGTTACCTGCGTCACCAGGTAGGCGGTGTAGCCGGTATAACCGAGCAACAGGACCAGCCCCTCGAAACGGTTGATCCGCCCCTGGCCACGAAAACCGTAGGCCATCGCGAACAGTGCCAGCGTGAAGGCCAGCATTGTCGGCCAGTCACGCGCCAGCACCTCGGCAGCGACGTTCGGCATCGGCGTGATCACGCCGGCGATACCGACGACCGCCAGCAGGTTGAACATGTTCGAGCCGACCACGTTGCCGATGGCGATGTCGTGCTCACCCTTACGTGCAGCGATCACCGACGCGGCCAGTTCCGGCAGCGAGGTGCCGAGCGCGACGATTGTCAGGCCGATGACCAGGTCGTTCACGCCGAGTGCCTGGGCGATGCTGACCGCACCCCAGACCAGGATGCGGGAACTCACGATCAGCAGCACCAGCCCTGCGGCCAGCCAGAAGAGCGCCCTGGTCAATGGCATCGGGTGCGCGGCCAGTTCCTGGTCCACTTCGCCGGCCAGCGTGTCCCCGCGCCCGCGCAGACCTTCGTAGATGGTCCAGCCGACCAACAGGAAGAAGCCGGCAAGCAGGCCGACGGCATCCACGCGGCTTAGCGTCCCATCCCAAAGCAGGCCGCCTGCGAGCAGGGTGATCGCCAGCAGCAGCGGCATTTCGCGGCGCACGATCCTCGAGTGCACGGCAATCGGCGCGATCAATGCGGTCAGGCCGAGAACGAGGCCGATATTGACGATGTTGGAGCCCAGCGCATTGCCGAGCGCCAGATCGGGTTTGCTGTCGAGCGCGGCCACCGCCGACACCACCATCTCGGGCGCCGACGTACCGAAGCCGACGATCACCATGCCAATCAGCAGTGGCGGCATACCGGCATGCGCGGCGGTCGCTGCCGCGCCGTCGACGAAACGGTCGGCGCTCCAGACCAGCAGCATGAAACCGCCCAGGATAGCGAGGGAAGCAAGCATCATAGGGGGCAACACAACGGCCTGGCCGGCCGGACAGCGTGGAAGTGGCTCATTTGGCGGACTCCGGGGCGGGTATCACCATAACCAAGGTCGCGGCGTCGGTCCGCCCGGGCCCGGCTGCGCGTACCTTGAGTCTGGTCAACCCCGGTCGGGGACATGGCCGCCACGGGCACATGCCCGGAGACTGTTGACGGCGATCTCAGCCAGGCTGAGCGACTACTCCCTCAAGAAGTGTCGCGAATGGTATGTCCGCGCCGTTGGGAACGCAAATCGAGCGTCAACGAGCTGTGAGCCGGTCGTGATTTCTTTTCTTTACCGTGAGCTGTGCGAGGCGGTTCAGCATTGGTGGCGCCCGGCAGTTTCCCGCTATTTCATCGAACCGATGAAACGGTCCGCCTCGGCGATCGCCGCTTCCATGTCGCGGATCAGCACGTCGACCTTGCCCTGGATGCTGCCGACCTCGCCCTTGAGCGCACTGATCGCGCGCGCATTCAGGTTGTGCTTCAGAAACAGTACCTGGTCTTCGAAGACGTGCAGCACCGGGTCGATCCGGCTGCGCGCCTGTTTCATGCTGGCCAGCATGGCGTTGTAGCGTGCCTGGGTATCGGCCAGTTTCTGTTCGCTCGACCGGCGCAGGCTGGCACTGGAATACTGCTTGAGCTCATCACGCCACTCGGCAAACAGGTCGCGTGCGACACGTTCGATCGCGTTGATGCGCTCGTCGACCTCGGTCACGCTGTCGCGGGTGTCGTCGACCGATCCCTTGAGCTTGTTGTAGGTGCGTTCCAGGTCGCCGCCGTCGACGCCGAGCAGGGTGGTGAACTGTTCGTAGGCCGAAGCCACTTCCTCTTTCGCGCCGCGTTGCGCCTGCTGCGCATCCTCGACCCGGTCGACCAGGATATCGCGCTTGTGGATGCCGACCTTTTCCAGCGCGGAATACTGGACCGATGCGCAGCCGCCGAGCAGCAGGACCAGCGCAGAAAAGATGATTTTTCTAATCAGGTTCATGGCGGGGCGGGCTTGTGGTTCGAGTGGCCAGTATACTTGAGCGCTCTGCCCAGCGCTGAAGGAGGCACCCGGTGCCAAGACTGTTTGCCGCCCTGTTGCCGATCCTGATGAAAAAACGCTCCTGGCTGGCGATCGCCGTGGTGGCCTGGCTGGCGTTCGGTGGCAGCAGTTTCTCACTGCCGTCGGGCAGCCTGATGCCGGATATGGGGATCGATCGCTTGTGGAAAGAGCCACGCGATGTCCTGGTCGACCGGGTCGAGGACGCGCGTGACGTACAGCAGGAAACGGTCGAGCAGTTCCAGACGGCGATGGAGAAGTTCAAGGCCGTGGTCAATTTCGATGGTGGCGAGCTGGAGGCGCAGTACGAGCAGCTCAACAGTGCCTATGAACGCAGCGCTGATCGCGCCAAGGACATCGGTGCCCGCATCGACAAGGTGACCAGCGCGGCAAATACGTTGCTCGACGAGTGGCGTGGCGAGCTCAAGGACTATCACGATCCCAAGCTGCGGCGGGTGGCCGAGCGCCAGTTCGATGAAACACGGACGCGGGCGGAAAAGCTGATTGCGTCGATGCGCGCCGTCGAGCAGCGCACCGAGCCGGTGCTGGCGCTGTTCCGCGACCAGGTGCTGTATCTGAAGCACAATCTGAATGCTCGCGCGATCAATGCCCTGGATGCCGAGCGTGATCGCATCCAACAGGATGTCGACGGGCTGATCGCGGAGATGCAGGCGGCGATCGACGAGGCCAATGCCTTTATCGATGCATTGAAGGCTTGAGCGGTAATGCCAGAGGCCGGCGCCACTCGGCGCCGGCCCCTGCTCCCTGTCGCGGTCAACGATAGCGGTTCACTGCGCTGCCGCGGTTTTCGGGCCCAGTGGCATATTGGCCTCCTTGGGTCCGAGGTAGGCAGCCAGTCCCTGCAGGCCGCCTTTCAGCACATAGGCATTCTCGAAGCCGACCTGGCGCAATCCGGTGACGGCCGCCGTTGCCCGGGCACCTGATTTGCACAGCACGATGAGCGGCTTGTCCGTCGGCAGTTTCGCGAGCTGGTCATGATGGAACAGCTGCGCCAATGGAATGGCCAGATGTCCCGGCAGGTTGGCGGTCAGAAACTGCGTCTCGCCCGGTGTGCGAATATCGACCATGACAGACGGCTTGCCGGTGCGAACCTCTTTGGCGAACTGGTCCGGGTTCACCAGGTGCAGTTCCTTGCCTGCCTTGGCGCCCTGGACCGGTGCGAACATCGTCGCGTAAGAGTCCGCCAGTGCGTGATCATAGGCGGCCACCGGTGCGGCCAGTAGCAATGCCAGCAGGGTTGCGATCGCAAGTTGTACAGTCCAGCGTTTCATTGGGCACCTCCCTTGTTGCGGCTGTCCTTTCGTATTCAGACTGCGCCTGCCTGCGATCGCCGGACAGTGGCATTGCTGCCTGATCTGCAGCGAGTCAAATGACGGCCATGTGTCGCCTCCCGGTTGCCGAATCCCAAGGTTCCCGGTACTGCGCTGCGGTAAAATTAAAAAGTCGGCCTCGATCGCGAGTTCGTGCCGCGCCGGGCATAGCCTGCCCTATGGCTACGACCGCTGTAACAACCCGCCGGGTGCTGTGAAACGGGGTATCCTTGCGCGATGAGCAAAAAGCCCCCCTTCATCCTCGTCGACGGGTCGTCGTACCTGTTCCGTGCCTTCCATGCGCTGCCGCCGCTGACCAATTCGCAGGGCGAGCCGACCGGCGCGACGGTCGGTGTCATCAACATGCTGCGCAAGCTGATGGCCGACTACCAGCCGACCTACATGGCGGTCGTGTTCGACGCGCCAGGCAAGACCTTCCGTGACGACCTGTACCCCGAGTAC
>JAGRHE010000015.1 GCA_020445165.1 Gammaproteobacteria bacterium | reverse complement strand
CAGATTGCGGGCGCTTTATAAATGCTGCTAAAGCGAGGTAGAAACCTGCTTTAGGCTGACTGGGCCTGGCAGGTTTTTTTGTGCGCCGGCGCTGACCGGCGATGGAGTACAGGGTGACAGATCAGGATCAGGACTGGGCGATCGAGACGCTCGCGGTGCGCACCGGGCATCACCGCCCGGCCGCGCAGGAGCACAGCGAGCCGATTTTCGCCACGTCGAGCTTCGTCTTTTCCAGCGCGGCGGAGGCGGCCGCCCGTTTCAGCGGCGAAAGCCAGGGCAACATCTACTCGCGCTTCACCAATCCGACCGTGCGTGCCTTCGAAGAACGCCTGGCAGTGATGGAGGGCGGCGAGAGCTGCGTGGCCACCGCCTCGGGCATGTCTGCCATCCTCGCCACCTGCATGGCCCTGTTGCAGAAGGGCGACCACATCGTCAGTTCGCGCAGCATCTTCGGCAGCACCACGGTGCTGTTCAACAAGTACCTCGACCGGTTCGGTATCTCGACCAGCTACGCCACGCTGAGCGATGTCGATGACTGGAGAAAACAGATCAAGCCGAACACCCGCATGCTGTTCGTCGAGACACCATCCAATCCGCTGATCGAACTCGGCGATATCCGCGCGCTGGCCGAACTGGCCCACGCGCACGACTGCCTGCTGGTGGTCGACAATTGTTTCTGCACACCGGTGCTGCAACGGCCGCTCGAACTGGGCGCCGACATCGTGATCCATTCCGCGACCAAGTATCTCGATGGCCAGGGCAGGGCGGTCGGTGGTGCGGTGGTCGGTGACCGCAAGCGGGTCGGTGAAGAGGTGTACGGCGTGCTGCGCACCGCCGGCCCAACCATGAGTCCGTTCGCTGCCTGGATCTTTCTCAAGGGATTGGAGACGCTGGCACTGCGCATGCAGGCACACTCGACCAGTGCGCAGCGCCTGGCCGAGTGGCTGGCCGAACAGGCCGGTGTCGCGCATGTCCACTATCCGGGGCTTCCGGGGCATCCGCAACATGCGCTCGCGCAGATGCAGCAGTCGCGCCCCGGTGGCATCGTCGCGTTCGAGGTCGCCGGTGGACGCGAGGCGGCATGGCGGGTGATCGACGCCACCCGGATGATGTCGATCACGGCCAACCTGGGCGATGCGAAAACCACGATCACGCACCCGGCGACGACCACCCATGGTCGGTTGACGGACGAACAGCGCGCCCAGGCAGGGATCGGCGAAGGCCTGATCCGGATTGCGGTCGGGCTGGAGGCGTTCGACGATATCCGGCGTGACATCGCGCGCGGTCTGCACAGTGCCTGAACGGCGACTGTCGCCCAGCCGTTGCCCGCCACTTGCGCCCCGTGGGCGCGCCAGGCAGGATCGGTACGCTGATAAGTATTATTTATTGGCTTGCTTAATAAAGTAAATAAGAATAAACTAATTCTTGATTCGAAACGCTCGTTTCATCGGCCCCGGACGGGGTGGTGGATCGGTCGGGGACCTGCGGAGTTCCTGCGAGCACAACGACTATACTGGCTCTGGGGCGCAGTGCGATGCACAGAGCGGGTTCCACAGTTCCAAGGAGAAATTGATGTCAACTTTACGTGTGATGGCCGCTTCGTTGCTGCTCGTCGGCAGCCAGTTTGCAGTCGCTGACCAGTATGGCCCCTATCCGGGCGCAGCCCCTTACGGTGCCCCGATGGGTTATGGCCCGGCGCCATACGGCGCGGGTCCTTTCAATGGTGGCCCGTTCAACGGCGGTGGCCCGTTCAATGGCGGCGGTCCGTTCGGCAACGGTGGCCCGTTCCGCGGTGGCAGCCCGTTCAGCGGCGTGCCGTTCATGCAGAGCTTCGACATGTCGCGTCCGGACAGCTTCAACCCGATGCGCCCTCGCGTTTGGGGTGCAGGTCCGCAGGTTTGGTTGAATCCAACCGATCCCAAAGAGGGCATGTCGCAGGCATGGGATGACATGATGAACGCACCGCATCGCATGGGCCGCGTGCCGCCGGGCTGGAAGGCACCGACCATCGACATCCCGAACCCGATCGATGTCGGTGACGAGTTCGAAAAGAACGCGCGTCGCGCGCCGACCATCATGCGTGAGAACTTCACGTTCAACTGACCGGCGATCGGACAGAAAGCGCCTTTGCGTAGGGCAGGCTGTGCCTGCCGTGTCGGGCTCAGCCCGACCTACCAGGCAGGTCGCGCATCTGATCGGACAAGGAACCCCGCGTCACGCGGGGTTTTTTGTGCCTGTGAAGTTATGATTCAGGAAACTTGATCTGGGTGGTTGTCTGAACAACCATCGATGAAGAATAATCGCGCGCCACACTTTTCCTCACTGGAGAATCGAATCATGAGACGTGCTTCTATAGCTGTGTTGTCTGTATGCCTGGTCCTGGCAAGCGGCCATGTACTTGCGGAAAAGCCTGAACATGGCAAGCATGGCGAGGGCAAGCATCCCTCCGGTATGGCGATGCATCATGCCAACCCGATGCCGAACCTGATGAAGGTCATCAAGAAGCACGGTGACGATTTGAACCTCAGCGGCGAACAGTATTCCGCGCTGGTGCAATGGCGCAAAGCGCATATGGATCCGATGCATGCCCTGGCGGACAAGGTTGTCGAAATGGAAAATGCATTGAACCAGGCAGCCATCGCGGGCCGTCCCAAAGCCGAGTTGATGGTCATGAATTCGCGGATTCTGGCGGCACGTGAACAGATCGTGGCGACCAAGATCGACTGCCGCGACAACCTGCGCCGGGTGCTTTCGCCCGAGCAGTACAGCAAGGTTCTGGCGATCTACGCTGATATGCAGGCGGGTTCGTAAGGGCCAGCCATTTGCAAAGGGCGGCGATCTGCAACAGAATCGCTGCGGTTTGCATCGCATCCGGGATCGCACGGTTTGTCAACACATCAGGTCACGACAGGAAACGCCCTGCGACGTCGATCGCCGTCGCAACGGGCGTTCGTGGCCTGGCTACTGATTGCCGGATTCCTGTTGCAGCCGGTCCTGGCCTACCTGGTCACGCCGGTGCTGACCCACGACGTGAAGGGTCAGCAGGTCGTGGTCTGTACCTTGAAGGGCCAACAGATCGTCCAGCTCGATCTGCCACCGATCTCCGAGACTGCGATGGCCGACGGCGCCGAGCACTGTTCGGCCATCAAGCTCTACCAGATGGCGGGTTCAACTCAGGTCTCGATGCCACCTGTCGTTCCGGCCGTTGTGCTGTACTCGGTTGCATTGATCGAGCAGACAGCCGATCACGCCCATCACCGACTTCACTTTTCCGCTTATTCCACACGAGCCCCTCCGGTCGCCTGAAACCAAGCCGTTTTCCCGTTTCAGATTGATCCGAACTTAGGGGTAGACCCATGAATTTCCGCTATTCGCGCACTGCGGCGGCAGTGCTTTACGTGCTCGCGTCGAACCATGCCGGCGCGGCTGATACCACGCTCGAAACCATCCAGGTCGAGGACACGGCGATGCCGCCGGCCGTCACTCCCCTGTTCACCGATACGCTCAGCCCCGGCCGTGAGTCGGCCGACGCGCTGCGTGACTTGCTCGGCGTATCCGGGTCGCGCATGGGTGGTCATGGCACCGATATTTCGATCCGTGGCCAGAGCCAGACCCAGATCAACGTGCTCCTGGACGGGGCCTATGTACACGGTGGCTGCCCGAACCGGATGGACCCGCCGACCTCGTATGCCGCGACCGGCAACTACGAGGAGGTGACCGTGATCCGTGGCTCACAGACCCTCGAGTACGGCGGTGGTGGTTCCGGCGGCACCATCCTGTTCGAGCGTGTCACCGAGCGTTTCAGCGACGAGGAATCGCTGCGCGGCGAGATCGATGCCGGTTATCGCGGCAACAGCGACACATCCGAACTGGGCATCGACGTGGCCGGCGGCAGCGAACAGTTTTTCGGTCGCGTAATCGGCTCGTACACCGATGCCAACAACTACGACGATGGTGACGGCGACGAGGTGCGTGCTGCGTATACCGAACGCTCCGGTACCCTGATCCTGGGCTATACGCCGAGCGATCTGACCCGTGCCGAAGTGAGTGTCGAAAAGCAAGAGACCCGTGACCTGCTGTTCCCCGGCGCCGGCATGGATTCACCGCTGGCCGACAACGACACGCTCCGTCTCAAGTTCCACACCAGGGAGCTCGGTGGTGCATTCGACTCACTCAAGGCCGAGCTGTACCGCTCGGAGGTCGAGCACGTGATGGACAACTACACCTTGCGTCCGCTGACGGCCCCGGCAGCGATGCGTGCGCCGTCCACGTCCGACACGCTCGGCGGTCGTATTGTCGCCAGTATCAACAGCGACTATGGCAAGTGGAAAGTGGGCGTCGACACCCAGCGCAACGATCGTGACGCGGTGCGTTTCAACGACACGGCCGGCCTGTTGAACTCGGTCATGTGGCCGGGCGTCGAGATCGACCAGACCGGCGTGTTTGCCGAGCTGACGCATGACATCGACCGCAGTAACCGTGTCACCGGCGGGCTGCGCTACGACTATGTCACGTCCGATGCATCGCGTGCCGATATCGATCCGCCGGGCGGACCCTTGAGCCCGAACGCGCTGTACGCGATCTATTACAACGGCGCGCAGGCGGACAAGGTTACCGATCACAATGTCGGTGGCCTGCTGCGTTTCGAGCATGACCTGGCAGCCGGCAACGGCACTGTGTTTGCCGGCCTGTCGCGTTCTGTACGCACACCCGACGCGACCGAGCGCTACATGGCCTCGAACGGCTCGACGCCGTCGGCGCGCTGGGTCGGTAATCCTGATCTCGATCCGGAGCAGCACCACCAGGCCGAGGTCGGCATGACCCTGCGTGGCGAACGCTGGACTGCCGAGGGTTCGGTCTTCTACAACGACGTGACCGACTACGTGTTGCGTGATCGTTTCACCGCAGTCGGCAACAACGCGACCATCTACCGCAACATCGACGCCACGCTGGTCGGTGGCGAGGCGAAACTGGCCTACCGCTTCAACCCGAACTTGCGCGGCGAGATCGGGGTCGCCTACGTGCGTGCCGAGAATGACACCGACAATCGCCCGATCGCTCAGACTCCGCCGTTGGAAGGACTCGCCACGCTGGAATACACACGTGACCGCTGGACAGCGGGCGCACGCGTGCAGGCTGCGGCGAAACAGACCCGGGTCGATACCGAGTCGGCTAGCGGTATTGCCGGGCAGGGTCTCGACGTTGGCAAGACCTCCGGCTGGGCCGTATTCGACCTGTACGCAAGCTACGAGCTCAACGACAACCTGACCATCGACATCGGCATCGATAACCTGTTCGACAAGAACTATGCACAGCACCTGAACCGTGCGAACGCATTCGATCCGACCCAGGTGCAGGTCAACGAACCGGGTCGCAGTGCCTGGGCACAGGTCAAGGCGGTGTTCTGACCGTGTTCGGTGACGTCGTCATCGACGAGGCATCGGTGATGGCCCTGATCAGGGGTCATCTCGATGTCACCGTGTTCGGGATTCTCGGCTTCATGAGCTTCGTGATGCTGGCCTATGCCATCGAGCGCGTGATCTTCTATGCGCGCGTCCGCCTCGACCGCTACACCGACCGGCCGAGTGTCGAAGTGGCATTGACCCGGCACCTCACGCTGATCGCGTCGGTAGCATCCAATGCCCCCTACATCGGCCTGCTCGGGACCGTTCTCGGCATCCTGGTCACGTTCCATGACCTGTCGCAGGGTGCCGAGTTGTCGGCGGCCTCGGTCATGCTCGGCCTGGCGCTGGCACTCAAAGCCACCGCGGCCGGACTGCTGGTCGCGATCCCGGCCACGCTGATCTACAACGGGCTGCTGCGTCGTGTCGATGTACTGCTGGCGCGTTGGAGTAGCGAACGGGAGTCAGCGGCGTGAAACCCATCTCGGCCATGAACGTGATCCCGTTCATCGACGTGATGCTGGTACTGCTGGCGATCGTGCTGACCACGGCCACGTTCGTTGCCCAGGGGCGGATACCGGTGAACCTGCCGGCGGCCGAGCATGCCGATCCGGTCGAGCAGGGTGTGTCGGTCGAGCTGGCGATCGTCGACGACGGCAGCCTGTATGTCGATGGCGACCCGATGACGCTGGAGTCGATGGAAGAGCTGCTCGGAACCCTGGCTGCAGATACCGCCATCGTGCTGCGGGTCGATGAGCAGGTCGCGTTCCATCGCTTCGTCAGCGTGATTGATCTCCTGAAGGCAGCCGGACTCAGCAATCTCTCGATCATTACCCGCGAGCGATCGTCGTGATGAACGCTGCACGTCCCATCGGGTTTGCCATCTCCGGCCTGCTGCACGTGGCGCTCGCATCGCTGTTCCTGCTGCCTGGCGCACCCCCGGTTGAGTCGGCGCCAACCGAGCACGCGCTTGCGCTCGACCTGGCCATGTTCAGTCTGCCGGCAGACGTGCTGCCCGAGGCGGCGCCGCCAACTCTGCCGCAGGCAGCGGTCGCGGAGACGGAGCCATTGCCACAACCGGTCCCGGTGATGGCAGAACCACCACAGGCAGAGCCAACACCGGTGCCAAAGGTCGAGGTTGAGCCAGCGGCGAAGCCGCCCGCGCGCAAGCCGCCAGAGCGCAAAGTCGTCGAGCGGGCCGAGCCGGCGCCGGTGAAACCGCGTGCGACCATCGTCAAACAGGCGCCACACCTTGCCACTTCGCAGGCGAGCCCGGTGGCGCGGGAACCTGCGACCGAGGACATGATTGCGCAGCGCGTCGAGACAGCGCCTGCCATACCCGCAGTCGACCGCGACCGGTTACGCGAGAGCTACCTGGCCGAACTCGCCGCGGCCATCGAGCGGCGCAAGCGCTATCCGCGTGCGTCCAGGCGCCGCGGAGAGCAGGGCACCGTCGTCGTGGCATTCGTCATTCAGCGGGATGGCCGCCTGGTCGACGTGACCATCAAGCAATCGTCAGGTACCGGTCGTCTCGATGAGGCAGCATTGAAAACCGTCCAGGGCCTGGAATCATTCCAACCGATCCCGACTGCACTCGCCCGCGACCGCTGGTCGATCTCGGTGCCGATCGCGTTCAGCCTGCGTTGATCTGCTGTTCCGGGTGAACAAACTTCATACAGTGGACGGCGCGAAGGAAAGTGCCAACACGATCAGCGCACTGGCCGCAATCCACGACCCGAGCACGCGGACACCGACGCTGGTCCAGCGATACCTCTGCAGGACCTCGGCCGCCGCCAACAGGTAGAGCATTGCCAGGAACACGGCCAGGCCGGTCGCGAACAGGGTCACGACCAGTTCCTTGCCGACGTAGGCTTCCTGGGCCGAATCGTTGCCCAGCAAGAGTCCACACGCCGCGACCAGGATGAACAGCAGCACGCCGGGCAGCGCCGGCTGCCACGCGACCAGCAGGCCCGTGCTGGCGGCACCGAGCAATACGGCAGTATCCAACTCCATCACACGACCGAATGCGCCGGCCATGGCAAGGCCGATGCAGGTGGCGATCACGAATGCGAACAATCCCTGGCTGGCACGTTGTGTGGGCTGTGTGCCCAGCAGCATACCCACCGCAAGCAGCGCCATCAGGTGCGAAGGGGTCAGCAGCGGGTGCAGGAATCCGTTCCAGAATCCGCCCAGTCCGGTCAGGCCGACATGCGCCAGTGCAGCCTGCGGCAGCAGCGACAGGGTGCCGACGATGAGGAAGGCGATGCGTCCATTCATACCGCGCCGGCCAGTGCGGTCGCGCCGCCACCCTCGCAGGCGAATGACGGCGCCGTGATTAGAAGCAGCAGCAAGGCGAGATGGCGCATGGCTGTAGTCCCTGGAGGGCTTTTTGGATGCCCGCGATTATATCCGCTGCCCTTCGTCGGCACATGTCTGTAACCGCGCCGGTGGTCGGCTTTCAGCGCACGTTTGGCCCGGCAGGCTGACAGCGCGGACACCAGAAGGTCGAACGTTGTCCCCGACCGAAGCGCATCGACTCGATGGCTGTATCGCACCTGTGACAGGGCTGACCGGTGCGGCCGTAGACCCAGAGGTTTCCAGCGTCGTCGTTGGCACGGCGGGTGATGCGTGGACCGTCGCGACGGTTGCCGTTGAGCAGTGTCCTTGCCTGCCCGTACAGGGCTGCAAGCGCGGCATCATCCAGGGCGCGCATCGCAGTCGCCGGATGGCAGCGCTGCACGAACAGGACTTCGGACTTGTACACGTTGCCGATGCCGCAGGCGACGCGCTGGTTCAACAGCAGGTCGGCCAAGGGTGTCGACGGTTCACACAGTTCACGCGCGCGGCCGACGATATCCTTGATGCGTGTCGTCTCCTGCATCAGGTCCGGGCCGAGCAACACGCCGAGCTGGCGTGCGCGCACACCGTTGCGACGCAACAGTTCCACCTGCAGGGCATTGAAGCAGACATAGATGCGCTCGCCGACATCGAGTACCACCGAGGCCTGCCTGCGCGGTCGCTGCCATTCCTCGCCCGGCGCATAGCCGTGCCACGATCCCCACATGCCAAGATGCGTACGCAGCAGGTCACCGCCTTCGATCGCAATGAACAGGTGTTTGCCATGCGCATACACGTCTTCGATCGTGCTGCCGGAAAGATCGATCGACGGCTCATGGCGCAGCCTGCCCAACAGCAGCCGCCGTCCACTGAGTGCCGGTTGCAGGTAGGCTGCGAGTTTGAAGATCGTGTCGCCCTCGGGCATCAGCCGAAGGCCTCGGCGGCCACGCCACGGTAATCACTGACGAAGCCGGCCTGCAGCATTGCGTCGCGATAGGGTGAGTCGGTAACCGGCACACCATCGATCTTCTCGATCACCAGCGTGCCACGGCGCAGGGTTCCGGGCAGAGAACGCAGGAATTCGAAACAGGCGGACCGGATCTCCGGCCGGTCGAGCTGCGCGGGAAAGGTGATCAGCTGGCGACCGTTCGGACCGAGATACAACAGCGGCGTGCCACGATGCATCAGCAGCCAGGCGCCGGCAACGCGACGTGGGCGCAGCGATTCGGCAGCGCCGGTCGCCGGCCAGGGCAGCAGGCTGCCCCAGGGGTTGGCCGGGTCGATCACCGGGACCAGGTCGATCGCTCGCTGCATGTCATCGATGTCGTCACTGTCATCCGGCTGCACGCCGCGAATCATGTCGACCGTGCCGGGACGCGCAAACTGCGCACCCGACAGTCCCTCGATGAAATAGCCGCGGCGCACGCGGCCCGATTCCTCCAGCGTCGACAGCATCTTGTACAGTGGACCGAAACCACCACGGATGTCCTCGGCCTGCACCACCTCGCGGCTGACCACACCGTAGCGATCGAGCAGCATGTTGGCGCGCGCCAGCGTGCGCTCGGTGTCGGTCACCGATGCATCGACCAGGTGTTCGACCAGTGACCAGCGGCCGCCGGCGAGCGTCGATGCGACGCGCCCGCGCCGTCCACTGCTGCGTGTGCTGCGTGCGCCGAGCGTGCGTAGCGGGGCGAAGGTATCGTTGCTGATGTGTTCGTTCCAGACCAGGTCCCACAACAGCGTCTGCAGATCCTTGCCCTTGATCTCCGGAAATGCCTTCTGCACCACGCTCTCGATCTCGAACGTGAACGATGCACCGCGTGTGCGCAGATGATCCAGGACCAACCGATGTGGTGCATCGAGTTCGTCGTCTTCCGATGCCGGATCGAGCAGCTCGTGCACCTGCTCGCGCAGGTACAGCGCGATCCTGCCGTCGCGCGTGCCCAGCGGAGCACGGCCGACCCAGACCACCTGGCCACTCGCGGCCAGCATGTCGAGCATGTCGAGCGTGAAACCGGCCACGCGTGTCGGCAGGATGTGATCGCGCAGCGCCGTCCAGGGCAGCTCCAGTCCCTGCAGTTGCTGGATCACCTCGATCAGCCGCGCCGGCCCAGCGCGTTCCTCGCCCAGTCGATGCCATCGTGGCAGGAACAGTGCCAGCGTGGTCGCTTCGACCGGTGCCACGGCGTCGCGCAGCTTGGCCAGCGTGCGCCGTTTCAGGCGACGCAGGATCTCGGCATCGCACCAGTCGGGCTCGACGCCGCCGGGGCGGATCTCGCCCTGCACCAGTGTGCCGCTGTCGAGCAGCGCGCGCAGAACCGGCTCGATCTGTGCCGGGCGCAGACCGAAGCGGTCAGCGATGTCGCGGCTCAGGAACGGCCCATGCGTGCGCGCATAGCGCTGGGTGAGGAATTCTAATGGCCGGTCATGGGCCTCGACGAAGGCCTCGGGCAGTCCGGGAGGCGGCATCGCGCCGAGCGCGTCGCGGTAGATGGCCGCGTTCTCGGCCGCGATCCAACGCTGCCTGCCGGCCAGCTTGACCAGGATGGCGCGCCGTTCATGCTGCAGTCGCGCGAGCGCTTCGGATACATCACAGTCTGCCCGTTGCGCCAGTTCCTTCTCGTCCAGGTCGCCGAGCTGGCGCAGCAGGTCGTGCACCTCGTCGGCATCGCGCGCATGGCGTGCAGCGACCAGCCGTTGCAGCTCCTGTTCCAACTGCTGCAACACCTCGCCATCGATCAACTCGCGCAGCTCGGCCTGGCCGAGCAACTCGCCGAGCAGGTTGCGGTCGAGGGTCAGCGCCTGTGCACGACGTTCGGCCAGCGGTGCATCCTGTTCGTAGATGTAGGCGGCGACGTAGGCGAACACCAGCGAGCGGGCGAACGGCGAAGCCGAGCGTGTCTCGACCTCGTCGACCAGCACGCGGCGTGCGCGGATGTCCGACAGCAGCGCGCGCAGTGCCTGGATATCGAAGATGTCGCTCAGTGCCTGGCGGTAGGTCTCGAGCACGATCGGAAAATTGGCGTACTTGCGCACCGCGGCGAGCAGGTTCTGCGCCTTCAGACGTTGCGCCCACAGAGGCGTACGCTGATCGACCCGGCGCCGCGGCAGCAGCAGCGAGCGCGCCGCGTTTTCGCGAAACAGGCCGGCAAACATCGCGGTGTGCGCGAGCTGGTCGGTCACCAGTTCCTCGACCTCGTCCGGATCGGGCAGCAAGGTTTCCAGCTCGGGCAGGCTGTCGATGTCGGCAAAGCGCAGCACGACGCCGTCATCGGTGTACATCACCTGCACCTCGAAACCGTTGTCGACCGACAGGCGCTGCTGCAATGCCATCGACCAGGGCGCATGCACGCGCGCACCGAACGGCGACAGGATGCAGATGCGCCAGTCGCCGAGCTCATCGCGGAAGCGTTCGATCGTGATTGATTTGTCGGTCGGCAGGCAGCCGGTGTGTTCCTTCTGTTCGGCCAGGTAACCGGCGAGGTTGCGTGCGGCATGCGCGTCGAGGTGAGCCTGTTGCTGCAGCCAGTCGACGGCTTTCTTCTGACTCATGGCGCCGAGCTTGCGCACGAAGGCACCGAGCGCACGGCCGAGTTCGATCGGCCGGCCGGGACCGTCACCGCGCCAGAACGGCAGCTTACCCGGTTCACCGGGCGCCGGTGACACGATCACCCGGTCGCGCGTGATCTCCTCGACCCGCCAGGTGCTGGCACCGAGCAGGATGTTCTCGCCCGGTCGGGTCTCGAACACCATCTCTTCGTCGAGCTCGCCGAGGCGGCCGCCGTCGGGGCCGAGTGTGACCGTGTAGTTGCCGCGATCGGGGATGGTGCCGGCGTTCATGCGCGAGATCATCGCCGTGCCACGCCGTGGGCGCAGTTCGTCGCTGTTGCGGTCCCATGCCAGCAGCGGGCGCAGGTCGGCGAAGTCCTGCGACGGGTAGTGGCCGCTGAGCATCTCCAACACCGCCTGCAGCGCATCGCCGGACAGCTGCTGGAACGGGTAGGCGCGCGTGACCAGCCGTTCGATCCGCTCGCTGCTGCAGGGTTCATCGCAACACATGGCGACGATCTGCTGGGCGAGCACATCGAGTGTATTGCGCGGCACCTTCAGGGGCTCGATGTCGCCGTCGAGCATGCGCTGCGAGATCACCGTGCATTCGAGCAGGTCGCCGCGGAACTTGGGAAAGATGCGACCGACGCTGCGCTCGCCGACCTGGTGGCCGGCACGCCCGACCCGTTGCAGGCCGCGCGCGACCGAGCCGGGTGACTCGACCAGCACCACCCGGTCGACCGCGCCCATGTCGATGCCAAGTTCGAGCGAACTGGTTGCGACGATGCCCTTGATGCGTCCCTGTTTGAGGCCTTCCTCGATCTCGGCGCGCTTCTCGTGCGACACGCTGCCATGGTGCGAGCGCACCAGCTCTTCGCCAGCCAGTTCGTTGAGCCGCTGCGTCAGGCGTTCGCACAGGCCGCGGCTGTTGACGAAGATGATGGTCGCGCGGTTGTCGTTCACCTGGCGCAGCAGCTGCGGGTAGATCGCCGGCCAGATGCCGCGCTCGGCCGGTTGCTGCGCACTGAGTTCGCGCGTGTACAACTCGCCGAGGATCGAACCACCGCGTGGCTGCGCTGGCGTGCCCGGATTCTCCATGTCCGGCACCGGCACCGTGACCTCGAGGTCGAGCGAGGGTTTGGCCGACAGATCGACGGTCTCGACCTTGCGCCGACCGCCCAGGAAACGTGCCACCTCATCGAGCGGTCGCACGGTGGCCGACAGGCCGACCCGCTGCGGCTCCTGCGGGCACAGGTCCGACAGCCGCTCCAGGCTCAGGGCGAGGTGTGCACCGCGCTTGGTCGGGGCCAGCGCATGGATTTCGTCGATGATCACGGTGTGCACGCTACGCAGGTTCTCACGCGCTTTGGATCCGAGTAGCAGGAACAGCGACTCGGGCGTGGTCACCAGGATGTCGGCCGGCTGTTTCGCCTGGCGCTGGCGTTCCTTCTGTGGCGTGTCGCCGGTACGGATATCGACCTGGACCGGTCGCACCGCTTGATCAATCGCCGTCGCCCTGTGCCCTATGCCGACCAGCGGTGCGCGCAGGTTGCGCTCGACGTCGTACACCAGTGCCTTGAGCGGCGAGATGTACAGTACGCGCGTGCCCGGCGCGGCGTCGGCGGGCAGCGTGATGCAGTAGTCGACGCCGGCAAGAAAGGCCGCCAGTGTCTTGCCGCTGCCGGTCGGCGCGACCAGCAGGGTGTGCGCACCCTGCATGATCGCCGACCAGCCCGCCCGTTGTACCGGCGTGGCGGCATCGAAGGTGTCGTCGAACCAGCTGGCGGTCGCCGGACTGAAGGGGAGGTTGCTGCTCATCGGCCGACACCGTAACGGCCATGTCCTGAAAGAGACCGCACGGCAGCGAGCGTGCCGGCGACCGGCCACGCCGTCTGTCTCAGCCGGCGGCGGTTGGCCGCGAGCGCGGCCGAGGTTTGCGCGAGGTCATGCAGGAGCATGCCCGCATTATCGGTGCCGGGCGCGCCGGATCTCCCGCGGCGACGGCACGGGAAATCGCGCCCACGCCGGTCGAAGGCTTCAGCCGAGGAAGTGACAGCAATAGTCGACCGGCGTTTTGACATTCATCCGGAACTGCGATTTGGCCGGCACCTCGAACGACTCGCCGGCGCGGATCGTCTGCCATGCATCGCTGCTGGGCAGTTGCAGGTCGAGTTCACCGGCCTGGATCTCCATGCGCTCGGCCTTGTCGGTGTTGAAGCTGTATTCGCCGGGCAGCGCCACGCCCAGCGTGAGGCGTGAGCCGTCGGTCAGGACCACGGTGCGGCTGCTGACCTTGCCGTCGAAATACAGGTTGGCGGCCTTGATCACCGATACGTTATCGAACTGGGACATGCAGTCACTACTCCTGAAGATTTGAAATGCCGATCAACCGCGGTCGTCGAGCAGATCCGGATGATCGCGGTTGAGGACCATGAAGAATACGTTGATTTCGCTGGGAGACAGGCCGCGTGCCCGCAGGATGTCAATCAGTCGCTCGCGGCGCTGGTTGGGAAACCCGGCCAGTGCCTGCTCGATGGTGGTGCCCTCGGCGCGCCAGAAAATGCCCTGGTAGGCCTGCATGGCTGCCAGGTAGTCCGCCTGCTCGCTGTCACTGAGGTCACGCTGTCCGGCCAAACGCTCGAAGTCGCGCAGTGCCTGCGGTTTCTCCGGCGGCAGGTACAGGGCCTTGTCGCTGGTGAACGGGTTGCCGTCGCCCGACGAATCGAACAGCTTCGGTCCGAATGCGAAGTAGGCGATGCCCAGCACCAGGACCCAGATGGCAATACGCAGTCCGACTTGCGCCATGATCAGCCTGTCGACTCAGTCCTGCGACCGCGACGTCCGCGGCGGCAGTTCATCGTATTGCGGCAGGCTCGACGGATCCGTGTACCACGTGGCACGTGAGCCGCAGTAGATCTGCTGCATCGGCCGGATGCCCGGGTCGTCGTCGAGCGTGCCGGCCGGTACGATCACGGCGCGGCCGCTTTGTGCCTTCCACGGCAACGATGAACCACAGTGGGTGCAGAAGGCCGTCGCAAAGTGTTTCGCCTCGGGCAGGGCATAGGTGCCGACGAATTCCTCGCCGCTCAGCCAGCGGAAATCCGAGGGTGACACCAGCAGGTTGGCGGCGAATACGCTGCCGGTGAACTTGCGGCAACGCGAGCAGTTGCAGTGCTGGAAAATACCCAGGTTGCCACTGATTTCATAGCGGACGCGCTGGCACAGGCAGCTGCCGGTAGCGGTCGTGTTTTCGCTCATGGGCCGGTTCCCGCGCAGTGGGTGCATGCCGCTTCTTCGACGCTGTGCACCGGGTTGTCGGATCGAGGACCTGATTATGCGGTGCGCCGGCGGCCGTCTGCAAAACACAGGGCTTGCCCGGTCAGTGCGCGACGTCAGTCGTCCGCGTCGATGAACTCTGCCTTGCCCAGCTTTATCGCGCGCTCGACGACCGCCTTGTCCATCAGCAGTATCTCGTCGGTGGTCAGGTTGCGGCATTCCCAGCGCTCGTTGCTGTCGCCGATGATCTCGATTTGCATCCCTGCGATGCTGATTGTCTTTCCCACCAGGTCGCTCATTGCATCAATCCCCATCCGTGTTGATCGTCCATCTCGCACTGGCGGCGGCTATTTCTTGCCGTTCAGTTCCTTGAGCGTCTCTTCGGCAAATTTCTCGTACAACCAGCTCATCCGGGTTCCGTCCTGGCCACCCGCCAGTCCGCCCAGGGCATACGAAACCGACACCTCGAACCGATCCACTTCACCACCCAGCGAATCTTTGAGGACCACGTCTCCCGTGATCGAATCGGATCCGGCCATGAAGCCCCACATGACGGCCGAAAAATTCGTACGCACCCGGAAATCCTTGACCTCGATCTCCATGCCCGGTGCCGACTCATGCGGTTCAGACAGCAGCATGGCATGCGCATCCAGCGCGCGCTTCACGTGCGACAGCAACTCTTCCTTGTCGAACTTCAGATTGTCGGCAACCTTGCCCTTGGCTTCCTCGGTCAGCGATATCGATACGCTCGACAACTTATCGACGGCCTGGGTGCTGGCCGGCTTGGTCTGCTGTGCGATCGGTTCGCGCTTGACGCCCGACGAACATCCGTAAGCGACAGTCAATGCCAATGCGGCGATCAATATCCTTTTGTACATCAATTTCTCCATGTCTGATGGGAGTGGTCCGGCTGACCTCCAGCGCGTAAGCCGTGGCTGCCGGATATAAAGATTGGCTGCGGCCAGGGAGCACCTCCGCCGCAAGTACCCGCTGGCATCCGGCTGACGGCTGGCCGGGCGCGATCGTAACCCGTAAACCCTATGTGCGGTCAACGCGCCGGGGGGCGCGGGCCAGCTTTGAGGCATTCCGGCCCTATAGCCGGGATGTGCTCGAGCCGCTATCGCGTCGGCCGTACGAACACCTCACGTGCGCGTTCGACATCGGCGTGCGTCGCGCAGTCGGGTGCATGATCGTTGACCAGTCCCATGGCCTGCATGAATGAATACAGCGTGGTCGGGCCGACGAACTTCCAGCCGCGTTTTTTCAGGTCCTTGGACAGGGCGACCGATTCGGGCGAGGTGCTTGCCGGCTGTGCCTGCACGGGCCTGTCGTGTGGCTCGAACGACCAGAAGAACGCGGCCAGCGAACCCTGTTCGTCAATCAACTCACGCGCCCGGCGGGCATTGTTGATGGCCGCCTCGATCTTGCCGCGGTGGCGGACGATGCCGGCGTCGGCCAGCAGGCGTTCGATTTTTCGCTGGTCGAAACGGGCCACCCGATCGATATCGAAGTCGTGGAAGGCACGGCGAAAGTTGTCGCGTTTCTCCAGAATCGTGCGCCAGCTCAGGCCGGACTGAAAACCCTCCAGGCACAGTTTCTCGAACAGGCGCCGGTCATCGTCGACCGGGAATCCCCACTCGCTGTCGTGGTAGTCGGTGTACTGCGCGCTGGCACTGCACCAGTGGCAGCGTGTCCTGCCGTCAGGCCCGGTGAACACCTGGCTCATGCGTATCCCGTTTGCCTGAAGCGGCCCATTCGGCGCGGCATCATCGGTTCAGCGGGAAGTCGTGCCGGGCCAGGAATGCATCCAGTGCCGGTCCCCATTGCTTCGAGCCGCCCGGGGCCATCAGGACGGAATGCCCCTCGCTACCGAACGCCGGATCGATCACCAGCTCGCCCTTGCCACCGGCACGGGTGAATGCATCGAACCAGGAACGGACCACCGGCGGGCCGAAGAAGGAATCGTTCTCGACGTAGTACCAGAGCACCGGCACCTCGATCGTTTTGGCGTACGTGGCAATGGCCTCGGCCATGCGCTCGGGGTAGCAGGGCACGCCGCGGGTGCTGGTCGAACGCCCGCTGCCCCTGCCGCCGGAGAAGTTCACCGCGGCACGCAGGCCGGCCGGTTTCATGCTGGCGGCGGCCATCGATCCGATGCCGCCTGCCGAATGGCCGAGCAGCAGGATGCGCGACGGGTCGACCGAAGGCAGCTTGTCGGCGTAGGCCACGGCCGCGGCGATGTCCTCGCCGGCGTTCAGCGTCCCGAGGTAGAAGTCGGGATCCTCGCAGCTGCCGATACCGGACCGGTACTGGCCGCCGGTTGCACCGAAGCCCTGGCGGATTGGCACCAGCACCGCAAAGCCGCGCTCGACCAGGGCGTTGATCGGCTCGGGATGGATCCAGTAGCCCATCTGCTGGCGCTTGCTTTGCGACGCGGGCGTGCCGTGGTTGATCACGGCGAGCGGGAACGGGCCGCTGCCCGGCGGATAGAAGACCGTGGCGGCGAGCGCATTGCCCGATTCTTCAACCGGGATGCTGATCCGGTCGTTGCGGTGTTCGATGGTTTTGCAGGCAGCCAGCGACAGGCCCAAAAGGACCAGGAAAGAAATTCGAATCAACATGAGTTATTCCTTTTAAATTATTGTTGTAAATTGCTTTTATGCTTCAACTTCTATTTGGTTGATGGTTCCATGCAGGGCTTTTGCCCGGCCCGATCAGTCCAGCAGTTGTGCCGGCACCTCGCAGATCTCCCAGCGTGCAAATGCCGATGCCACCGTATTGCCGTTGCACTCGGCATTACCCGGGAAACCCTGGTGCGAAACGATACTGACCTGCTCGACGTCCTGGAACGCCTGCGACACCCGCCGATTCTGGCAATTGAGCAACAGTGCTGTCACGTCGCCCTGTGAATCGGTGATGTTCAGTTCGACCGCGCGGCCCAACGTCTGCTGCGGGTCACAGTCCGCATTGGCGCACCAGTCCATATCGATCTTCAGCGCGTTGCCGGTGAAATGCACGCCGCGCTGGTAGAGGCTGCCCGCCGGCGCGCCCACCTCGTGCACGCACACCGGGCCGCTCAGGCGTTGTTCGCAGTTACCCTCGGTCGACGGGCTGTCCAGCGAGCGCAGGCAGCTCAGGATCAGGCCGCAGCGTGAGGCGGTCTCGTCGCGTCCCTGGACCAGGGTGTTGTCCTGCACGTTGCAGAAGCGTGCGCGGCGGTTGCTGCCGGCGATGAAGCCGCCGGCGCCGGGCACGTCATGATTCGGCACCGGGTTGCTGGGATCGGTGGGCACGCCGACCTCGAAATGTAGGTGATCGTTGCTGCCGCAGCGGCTGCAGGCTCGTCCGATGTCCGATTCGAAGCCGAGAAACTGGCCGGCGACCACGACATCGCCCTCGCTCAGGCCGGCATCGTTGCGCACCGAACCTGTCTCCAGATGCGAGTACTTGGTCCATTCGTTACCCAGGTGCTCGATCCACACGTAGTTGTTGCCGCAGCTTGGCCCGCCGCAGCAGTTGATCGTGTTGCTGTCCTGGATCAGGCGGACCACGCCGGTCTGTGCAGCGACCACGCGGTAGGGTGTCTCGCCACCGCTGCCGGCGAGGTCGTAGCGCAGGGTATTGGGTGTATGGGTGAGGTGGTCACGCGCGACGCAGACCTGGGTCCCGTCGGCGTAGGGCAGGCGGTACAGGAGGATCGAGCCGTTGTCGGCGCAGCCGGCGAGCACAACTGTGAGGCAAACCAGGATCAGTTCTGCTCGGGCCGGGATAGCGCGCGGGCGGCGTTCGGAATGCAGGTGCTGCATGACCGATCTCCCTCCGTGAAGACATGCTTCAAAGGCTAGTTCATCGGACCGGCTGCGACAATGAAGCGCCGTTTTCCGGTTGCCGTGCCCAGGGTTATTCGAATCAGCTGGTCGACCTATCGCCGATGATTCATTCCCCGTTCTGAGGCATTTCCTTGATGTACAGGTCGTGCTTGGAGTACGGAATCTCGATGCCCTCCTCGATGAAGCGTTTGTATACCGCCGAGTTCAGTTCATCGAGCACCTTGCCGCGCAGCTCCGGGTTTTCGATCCAGCACAGCAGCTCGAAATCGAGTGACGAGCCACCGAAGGCGCGGAAGCGCACGCGGGCTTCGGGTATATCACACACAGCGGATGACGCGTCGGCGACCGACATGAGTACGTCACGCACCTGGTCGATATCCGAGCCGTAGGCGACACCGACCGCGACCTTGATGCGGTACTTCTCGTGCGGACCACCGGACTCATTGACCACCTTCGAATTGCCCATGATCGAGTTCGGAATGGTCACTTCGACATCGTCACGGGTCAGCAGGCGGGTGCTGCGGATGCCGATGTGCGTGACCTTGCCGCGCAGGCCGCCGCCATCGTCGAGCACCACGTAGTCGCCGATCTTGTAAGGCGAGTCGGCCATGATGAACACGCCCGAGAACAGGTTGGCCAGCGTGTCCTTGGCGGCGAAGCCGATCGCGATACCGGCGATACCGGCCGAAGCCAGCCAGGCCGTCATGTCGATGTGCCAGGCGTTGAAGATGAAGTAGACGCCGAACACGATGATCGCGATCGCGGCCAGGTTGGTGAACAGCGGCAGTGTCTGTGGCCTTACCACGGAATGCGGTTTGGCCCGGCGACTGGAGGTGATCAGTGCCTGGCGCGCCGTGCGTACCGCGAAGATCATCCAGACGAAGATCAGCAGTGACAGCACGATCGAGATCAGCACGCCGCGGTAGTCCCTGTCGATCCCGGCCACGGCCGCGGCGACCAGCACGCCCATCAGGCCGATGGTCCAGAACAGTGGCCGTCGCAGGTGGCGCACCAGGATGTCATCGAAGTCCGTCTGGGTGTGTGCGGTCAGACGCCCGATCAGCGGCAGCACCACCCACTGCACGATCTTGGCCAGCATGAAAAACACCAGCAGTACGACCAGCGCGCGCACCCAGGGATCGCTGCCGATCAGGCGGGCGAGGGGTTCGAGCGTTTCCGGCATCCCGATGCGGTCGATCAGGTTCTCTACGCCCTGAGTCAGAGCCGATTCAACGGGTTCGGTTTTGAGCGCCTCGGCGCCATTCTCTTCGGTAGCCATGGTGGAATTCTAACCACATGTTGCCGTGGAACGCAGGCAGCCGCCGCAAAGACGAGACACCCATTCGATGGGTCCTGCGCGGTTATCAGCCAGGAAGGGTCATTCGCAGTGGTTCAACAGCCAGCTAAGCTGACTGACAAAGAACACCACCAGCAGCAGGTTGCCGGTCAACAACAGGTTTCGGGAAATGCCTGCCGGCAAATGTTGATCGGTGAATGCGCGCTTCAGCCATGTGCCGATCGAGACTCCCGGGTCCTCGTTGGAGAGTTTTCGCACCCGGATCAGCAATGCAGCGATCTGCAGTGCGACTGCCGCCAGCAGCAGCGGCAGTGCGAGATGCTGGATTCGACAGCCGATGTCGACGATCGCGCCGGGGAATCCGCCAAGGCTGTCCCTGTCCAAACCGGTCAACAGCAAGGCCACATGCGCGAGCAGCACGATAACAGCCACGCCTATGCCCAGGGTCGAGATGATGGTGGGATAGGTGATCTTCGCGCGCTGGACTGTTGCGACCCGGCGTGAGGTACTGGCCTTCGTTGACCGCACTTTCCCTGGCTCACCCGATCAGTTCAAAGTCCCAACTTGCCAGGCATTTTTCCGACGTGTTGAACTTCTTTGCCGTGACCGATCCGTTGTTCTTGGTGATCAGCCAGTAGTTGGGATTCGTACCGGGTGTGATCCAGCGCATCGAGAACACCTTCCTGCATGGGCCGCTGCGGGTTTTCCATGTTTGCCAGGCTTTGGTTTTGCTGGTCTTGCTCATCTTCAGTTTGAAATTCGATGACAGCACGAGAAACAAGCCTGTCTCAACGTGTTGCAGCCGGTAGAATTCGTTGAAATCCCCGCCGGCTTTCCAGAGCAGTCGCCACCTGCAGCTACGGTCTGCGATTTCGCTGAGTTTGATCTTGTTATTGCTGTCGACCGTCAAGTAGTCGCCTTGTCGGGTCGTTGGTGCTTCTGTCCTGATATAGGTCAGCGCCTTGTCTTCGGGGAAAGGGGACTTCGGTTCAGCGAGGGTCTCCTCAGTGGAATACGATAGTAACTCGGTATCGACGAATTCGACTGTCGAATGAATATCGTCATTGGTCATCGTTCAACTCCTTAATGGCGCCCTTGATGTGACTGCGATGTTATATGCATCGGTGATCATAGCCTTGGTCAGTACGACGGAAGCGTGTCGACGAACCACGCGATTCGTCGTTACCGTGAGGCTACGCGAATTCGCGTCTCAGATGCAAAGAAGCTGCAAGCTCGATATGTCGCTAACCGATCCGACTCCTGAACATGAAATAGACTGCGCCCACCAGGCATAGCCCAGCCCAGAGGTAGTCCAGTTTCAACGGCTCGCGCAGGTAGAACAGCGAGAAGGGAACGAACACGCTGAGCGTGACCACCTCCTGGATGATCTTCAGCTCACCGATCGACAGCACGGTATAGCCGATCCGGTTCGCCGGTACCTGGAACAGGTACTCGAACAGCGCGATACCCCAGCTGGCGAGCGCGGCGATGATCCACACCCGGTCGTTCAGCTCCTTGAGGTGGGCATACCAGGCGAATGTCATGAACACGTTGCTGCAGATCAGCAGCAGCACAGTCGTCAGTACCGGGTTCAATAGGTGACTCCCAATCTCGAAGTCGGCGGAACAAGGGGGGATGGAAAACTGGGGTATCCGGGTGACGCCGCTCGCCGTCGGCCCCGCGGCATCATGCGCGAGGGCAGGGGTGACCGGCAATGGGGGTCAGCGATAGAGTTTTTCGAAGCCGGCCACGCTGAACCCGTTCATGCGCCGGTCACCGACCAGGATGATCGGTACGCCCTTACCGCCGAGCCTCTTGTAGGCCGCCTTGCCCTGGCTGCTCTTCTCGACGTCGTGTTCCTCGTACTCGATGCCCTGCTCGGCGAAATACTGTTTCGCCTTCTTGCACACGCCGCACCAGGCGGCCGAGTACATGACGACCGTTTCGCTGCCGACGTCGACGCTGGCGGTATCGTAGCTGACGCCTTCGTAGGTGTTGATGCGCAGCTTTACCTCTTTCGACGAGTGCGCGCGCGAGGGCCGGTCGGAGAAGTGGATCTTGCCGTTGCTGTCGACCCAGCGGTAGATCTCGGCAAGTGCGGTTGCCGGCATCGCCAGGCAGAGCATCAGCAGCCATGAGATCGGGTTGAGGCGAGTGCGCGAGGATGGCTTCATCGTGTTGACTCCTTGTGAGGCGCTTGCGTGGTTTCGTTGACTCGCGCCAGCAGTGACGCTGGCGACCACGCGTCGCCCCGGATTGGGGCGACGCCACTATCGGCTCAGCGTGCAACGATACCTGCGTCTATCGGCAGCCGGCGGCGGCACTGAAAGATCAAAGGATGCCGTCGGCAGCACTGGCAAAACTCGTCGGCTCCGGCAGGTTCTGCTTCCTGGCCTTTGCGCGCGCCTTGTCGTGATCCATGTCGGCCGGGTAGTACCTGACCTGCCTGCCCTGGCGTCTTGCCGCAATCAGTTCGTCCCTGGCCACTTCACCGCCGCCGATGCCGACCAGCAGGTCGCTGTTCCCGACCATGGCCGTGGACGTTGGCGACAGGGTCACGCCGTCGTCGCCAAATCCACCCCAGCTGTCGTCCGCGACGTAGAAGACATGATCGACGCAATCAGACAGTTCAGCCTGGTATTTTTTGGCCTGGGTCGAGACGATGCCGGTGGTGGTGAAGCCGCGTTGCTTCGCCAGGCGGTAGATCGCGCCGATGCCATCCGGCGTGGCGCCGATGTTGACCAGCACCTGCGAAGGGTCGAACCCGTCGAGCAGCCGATCCGCGATGCCGAGCATGCCGGCCTGGTCGTTGTAACCTGCGCCGGAGTAGCCGACGAAGGTGACGACCGTCTTCTGCTGACGGGCAAAGAACTGCTGGATCTGTGCGGTCGTTGCATCAATGACGGTCTTCGCCGGCTGTCGTGCCGGGATGTCGACCGACGCTTCAGGGGCAACTGCAATCGTGGAACGGTTTTTCGGAACGCGGTGGGATTTTTCTGTCACAACGATCTTCCTTGATAGTGATTTTGAGCTTCCTTGCTCGGGCGGCCGATGCCCCTGAACTGCGCATCCTGATCAGCGGGGACCGGGATCCGGGTCGCCAGGGCCTCCGGCGAGAAAGTCGCCGCTGTCTATGCGGGTCAGCGGGGCGACATCGCGATTATAGAGATATACCCAGGCCGATACCTCTCCGGTTTGCGCGAGCGAGACCGGTAGCTGTCTTCTCAGGTATTCGTGCGGCTGCGGGTGGGTTTGCGCACATTCCTCGTAATCGTCGAGGACCGGCAGCACCTGCTCGGCATGGATGATGCGGTAAACCTCGCCATGCACCCGGTCGTGCGGATCATCGGTCGCGATCGCACCGGGATAGTGGGCAATCTGGTACAGCTGCCCCTGTATCCAGCCATCATCGACATACTCGCAATGGCGGACCAGCACCTGGTGCATGGCATGGCCGATCGCGCGTCGCAGGGTGCCGTAGACGAACAGAAACTCATCGTGCATCAGACGGTCTTTCCGGTCGGTGTCGAGTCAACGAGGCGATCCTAAGGCGCACGCGCTTGCCGTCACCATAGCGCAGGATCCTGCAGCGGTGCCACGCAGGTCAGCTGCACAGGCTGTTTACCGATTGCAGCCCGTTCCAGCGGCAGTGCCAGCCAGCCAGATGGATACTCCAGATCATACGGCGGCAGCAGACCCGACGCCGCTTCCGCCCTGAATCCGAATCGGCCGTAGTACGCCGGATCGCCATAGACCAGGAACAGCCGGGTGCCCTGTTCGGCAAGCCGCTCGATGCCGGTGCGTACCAGCTGCGAACCGATGCCGTGGCCGTGATGTGTCGGTGCCACCGCCAGTGGCGCCAGGATGTAGCCGAGCCAGCGGCTGTCCGCGCTCGCGTACACCGGGCTGAAGGCGACATGGCCGACGATCTCATCGCCGATTACGGCGACCAGCGTGACGCTGGCGGGATCGGATTCCTCGTCGAGCAGCCTGTCGGCCAGGTCTGCAATCAGGGCGCTTTCCTGCTGCGGGAACGCGAGCGAGTGGATCCTGCGGATTGCGTTGCGGTCGTGCTTGGTGGCAATGCGGACGCGGATATTCATTCTAATGGTCGCCAGAGATTCTCAGGGTGCTCGGCTGCATTGCGGGCAACCAGGAAAATGTTGCGGCGGTTCCGAAGAACCGCTGCCAAGCGTTCAGCGAGAAGGTCGCGGCTGCTTGCTCCTGTTTCGTCTCGCGACCATGCCCAGTCCTGCAACACCGGTTAGTACCAGCGGAAAAACGGCCGGCACGGGGATGACCGAGATATTGAGCGACGTGACATTGTCGAAGATCACGATGCTGTCGACTGCTGTGCCGGGGACATCCTGAACGATGTTGAACTGTTGTACGTCAAGCAGGGCGAAGTCGGCGACACTCACTTGCCCGTCCGACGTCAACAAGCCCAGCGGCTGGGTGAAAGCGAACAGGATCTGCGCGTCTGCTGTCGATACGCCGTTCACCAGGATTCCGGGCTGCCCGGCGCCAGTACCGACGTTGGTCAGCCAAATATCATTCGGTGCATTGATGTCGAATGTTACCTGCTGTGGAGCCAGCTCGTTCGAAAGGGTCAGTCCCCCGATCTCGAGCTGTATCTCGCCACTGTTGTAAATCCCTCGCGTGGGATCACCCGGATCCTGGTCGGCCGCGTCCGGGTCATAGGTTAAGTAACCTACGACGGGATCGCCCACTGAGGGCGAGATCCCAAAAATGGGCAGCGCTTGCACGAACGTGACTTCCGCTTCGAAATCGACACGTATCATGACTGCATTCGCCGTCGATACCATCGTCATTGCGATCAGGCCAACGGCTACAGAGAACAACGCGGATTTCCTTCCGAAAGCTGGAAAACATGTCATCGGTCCCACTCCTCGATAGTTGTTTATGGCAACAAGCGACTTGATGCTTCGCTGAAGCAAGAATCATGCGACGAGCAAAGAAGGCCGTATATTCAGTAGTTTGGGGCCAGGGCAGCGCCAGTCATCGTGTGCGGTGTAAATATTCTAGACACGGATAATCGCGCGCGGCGTTACGGCCCGGGCCGGGCTCGCTACAAGAGCGTGTTTCCGTATCTTCGGGTTCGAAGACAGGCACGTCTTGCGGTCGCTGTCTGGGCATGGTTGTCCAAACTGCCGATTGGCGAAAGCCGACGCCGCCCCACTTCAGGGTCGGCTGGATTGATTCAATGTTGCGTGTCTCGTAGTACCCGGTAACGCAGTCGCAGCACATTGTCATTCAGGGCGTGCGAGTCGAGCAGCTCCAGGTGCGCCGGATCCATGGCATCACCGAACATGGGCACGCCGGTACCGAAGGCCACCGGTTGCAGGTCGATGACCACCTCGTCGACCAGCCCATCACGCATGAAGGAATGGGCGACGGCACGTCCGCCGCCGATGATCGCCTCGTCGACCCCGACGCTTTCGAGCATCGCCAGTGCCTCTTTCGGCGACCGCGCATGCTGCCAGCCGGAATCACCCGGGTCGATGTCGCGCGACGACAACACGATCCGGTGTTGCGGATGCAGCACCGACGCCATCGCGTCGTCCTGCAGCTGTTCGAACGAGCTGCGCCCCGCGATCACGTTGTCGGCTGCGTTGACCAGCGCGCACCAGTCCTCCCAGGCGCCCTGCGGAAAGTTGGGGATGCGATTGGTGTCGGCAATCAGGCCGTCGATGGAAACGGAAAGAAAGAGGGTGGTCTTCATGCGATTCTCCTGGTCAGTGGCGGCGAGGCATGGGCGGCATTACGCTCACCACAGGTACATGCTGCATGCCTTGTTCATGATGGTCAGGTCGAAGCGTTCACGGCTCGGCGCCCGGGCCACGCCGTAGCAGACGTGCAGTGGCAGCAAGTGTTCCTCGCGCGGATGGCAATAACGTGAACCGGGCGCATCCGGCCAGTGGATCAGCCGGCGTGTGCGTTCCTGTTCGGAGATGTCGCCGTTGCCACAGGTTTCGGCGAGCCATGCCTCGAAGGCCAGGTTCTGTTGCTGCGATTCGGCCGTGTCGGCGGCGAAGAAGGCGCCCAGGTTATGGAAGGAGAAACCCGAACCGATCACCAGCACCTTGCGCTGGGCCAGGTCGGCGAGGGCGCGTCCCATGTCGATGTGCAGGGCCGGGTTTAGCGTGTTCACCAGTGAAAGCTGGACGCAGGGGATGTCCGCGTCCGGATACATGATCTTGAGCGGCACGAACAGGCCATGGTCGAAGCCGCGTGTCTCGTCCAGCCCGGCGTCGATACCGGCACCGGCCAGCCGTCGCTGGACATCGGCCGCCAGCGACGGCTCGCCGGCGCAGGGATACTGGATCTGGTACGAGGCTTCGGGAAAGCCGTAATAGTCGTAGATCAGCTCCGGGTGCTGGCCGGCGGTGAGGGTCGGGCGCTGTGCCTCCCAGTGCGCGCTCACCACCAGCAGTGCATCGGGCCGGGCAATGGTCGAGGCGATCTGTTGCAGGCACGCGATCATTTCCTGATGGCCGGGATCGGCGAGCAGTGGCAGCGGACCGCCGCCATGCGACAGGAACAGGGCCTTGGGTGTCTGTGTCATCCCTGACAGTGTAAACGCCCTGGCTGAAGCTGCCGGCGCCGGTAGATCTGCACAGGCCTGCGCCGCAACGCCTTGTTGGGAGCCGCCTCAAAGGCCAAGTTCTGACAGGCCAGGGTGGTCATCCGGTCTGCGCCCCAATGGCCAGTGGTACTTTCGCTCTGATTCGAGAATGGGCAGATCATTGATGCTTGCAATTCGACGGCGCATAAATCCGTCCTCGGTGAACTCCCAGTTTTCGTTTCCGTAGGAACGGAACCAGTTCATAGAGTCGTCGTGCCATTCGTAGGCAAAGCGCACGGCAATTCGATTCTCGTGAAATGCCCACAGTTCCTTGATCAGTCGGTAGTCCAACTCTCGGCTCCATTTGCGCCTGAGAAATTCGACGATGGCCTGGCGACCGGTCAGAAATTCAGCACGATTGCGCCAGACACTGTCAGGCGTATAGGCAAGTGACACGCGTTCCGGATCGTGTGTATTCCAAGCGTCCTCGGCCAGTCGTACCTTCTGCGCGGCAGATTCGGCGGTGAATGGGGGGAACGGAGGTCTCGGTTGTTCTGCTTGGCTCATTCAGCTTCTCCCTGGAGATCATCAAGAATCGCCTGACGTGGAATTGAAAGCTGCTTGCTGGAACAGCATAGACGGATCTGCGTTGGTCGACACCGAGCAGACCGACTGAAACCAAGACTGCAGCTCATAAACCTCGTTGATCACAACACTCGGCGGCGCCGTGACCAGGGTTTCCAGCATTGTCGCCGACTTCGCCCGTATCGCATCGCCAGCGTCAACCGCCGCCTGCTTGGAATCCCACAGCATGACCGAGGAGTATTCCCGCTCATCCTCCGAAACCCTGTAGGTCGCGCTCACGAAGCCGTCGAGCGTCCGGCTGAGTCGGTACAGATCGTCTGCCATCGCTTCGATGGCTTCCTGCTTCTCGGAAACCGACTGGAATGATCGGCTGGGTTGCCTGCTGGCAGCAGGCGCGAAGCGGAGTAGTCGACTAAAACGTGTTGCCACGAGCTGGCGTCACTGGCCTATTGGCGCTCGACGCGCCAGGTACCTCTGCACGGCGCACCGTCGACAGACCATTTGCCTTCGATAGCCGTAGCCGTAGCCGTTCCCGAGAAATGGTAGTTCCACTGACTGTTATCGTCGTAGAGCGTCAGTTGGCCCGCTTGGTCGATCCAGCCCTTGAGGTTGGTGTTGTTATAGGTGAGCTTGAACCTGGCCTCACCGTTGGCGACCGTCCCCGTGATCGACGTTGGCTTGCATATGAAATCATTCGAGACATCGGTTCGGGTACCGCGGTAGGTGCCGTCGAAACTTTTCGAAGGCTCGAATGCCGGTTTCTCCGGCATCGTGTTGCAGCCAGCAAGTACGAGGCATCCAATGGCAAAAGCCAGAGTGCTTTTCTTGTTCATCTTTCACCTCAGCAAAGCGCCTCAGGCGCTCATCACGATGACGCCAAGCGCGATGGCGTACACGCTCAAGATCAGGGCACTTTCGAACCCGATTCGACCGATTCCATAGGTCTCCCGTCGCACCAACCCCAGAAGCAGGATAGCGGTCATCAGGATACTCACCAGGCCCCAGGTCATCTGAACCGGTGCCATGTCATGGTAGATGGAGCCGTGAGCATAACCCGCGTCGGCCGCGGCGACGACGAGCATGTTGAAGCAGTTGGTGCCGAAGATGTTGCTGACGGCCAGGGTCAGCGCGCCGATGCGAATCGCGGCGATGGTGGTGACCAACTCGGGCGCGGAAGTGGCCAGGGCGGTGAAAAGGCCACCGACCAGGGTGTCGGACAATCCCGTCTGGTCAGCGATACCCTTTGCCGCCTCCATCAACACCCAGCCGGCCAGGCCGGTTACGACGGCCATGCCGATGAATCCCGGCCACACCTTGGCCGCATCGCCGCGATGACGTTTCTCAGGTTCATCCGAAACCGTCTGGTGGGTCAGGCGAGGGAACCACATGGGTCTGGCCTGCGTGCGTTGAACCAGGTGCAGGCCGAACAGGTAGGCAGCGACGATCAGCGGCGTGATCGGGTGTATGCCCCACAGCGTGACCGCCGGCGTGAAGATGGCGAGCAGCGGTAAAGTCAGCAACACGATCAGCAAGCCCGCCAGCATCAGGTTGACGGGGGAGGCGGCCGCATGTTCCAGGTTGGCCTTGCGGTAGACAATGTCGGCCACGCCAAGAAACGCCAGGTTCACCGCCATGCTGCCCATGACGTTGCTCATTGCCAGGTCGGGCCTGGCATCCACCGCCGCGCTCAGGGTGGCGGCGAAGTCGGGTAGCGAGGTTACCCCGGCCAGCAGCAAGACCCCGAACAGCGCCTCGCCCAGGCCGGTGCGATCGGCCAGCATATCGGCCTGCCGCGCCAGCCGGCTGCCCGCGATTACGATCACCAGGGCCGCGATGCCAAACGTGAACAAGCTGGGAACCAGGGAAGTGAACACTCGGGCCTCAGAAAACCAGGACTTACCGAGTGGTATACCACCAAAACGGCGTCGAACAAGTTTCATGCACGCAGCGCGGACGATACGTGGTGCGAAGAAGGGTTACGGAAAATTGAATGGATGGCGAGGGCGTTAGGGCGTTTTTCACACTGCAACGCCAAACAGGCGACCGACTGCCGCTGTGAGGGCCATCGCAAGCGCGCCCGCGACAAGCCCCGCCAGGCCAGCCAGGAGTATGTCGTTGTGGGATGTTCCGGCGGATGCGACACCGATAATCAGGCTGCTGGTGGAAACGATTCCATCGTTCGCGCCAAGCACCGACGCCCTCAGCAATCCAACCCTGTGCGATCGATGTGCTCCAACGTGGCTCATGTGCTCTGCATTCCGTCCTGTTTGTAGCGCTCAAATGCTCAACGCCTGTGAACCCATAGTGCCAGAGCGCTCACAGAGAAGCTCAATGCCAACCAGGCCGCCAGCATACCGCTGATATCGAGGCCCCATCGCCACACTGCAGCCAGCAAGGCAGACAGAATGAAACCAGCCGCTACCCCGGCAGCAATCCGTCGCCGATTGGAAAGCTGGATTGGCAGTAGGGCACTTATCCCGGACGCCGCCAAGAATCCTGCAGCGGAAACCGCGCCGGCGACAGAAGAGAACAACGCCGCATACTGTACTTCGTCCATGCAACCGAATTTGAAATCACAGTTGCCGAGCACGAATGCGTTAATCGACGCGAAGGTGGACCAGGCCAACAGCATGACCACGATCAACGACAGGGCGCCGAGTATCGAAGACCGCACCGTTTGGCACCTAATGCGCCAACAGCCGGCGCGCGCTTGCGGGCATCCGGTCCATTGGCTTCTTACGAGACTCCCATCGTGATCACCACTTTGCCGCTGGCGTGCCCCTGTTCGAGGTAGCGAATGGCTTGCGGAACCTCGCTCAGCGGGTAGCGCCTGTCGATGACGGGCTTGAGCTTTCCGGATTCGAGCAGATCTTTCAGGAATCGCAAATCCTGCTGGTTTGGCTCGGACGTCACAACGGCCACTTTCCGGCCGCCCGTCATCGAAAGCAATGGCCCCAGGAGCAGTGCCTGAAACAACTGGGCGGAGGTGCCGCCGGTCATCACGTAGCGACCCCGCGGACTCAATGCACGGCGGTAAGCGAAGATGGAGCGAAACCCGTTCAGGCCAAGGATAAGGTCGTAGTGACGGCCACTGCGGGTGAAATCCTCGCGCGTATAGTCGATGACGTGATCCGCGCCGAGCGCGCGCGCCTGCTCCAGCTTGGTCGTGCTGCACACCGCGGTGACCTCGGCACCGAAATGCTTCGCAAGCTGCACCGCGAACGTGCCCACGCCACCGGATGCGCCATTGATCAGCACCTTTTGCCCTGCCTGCACCTGTCCGGCGTCGCGCAGCGCATGCAGGGCGGTGACACCCGCCATGGGCACGGCCGCCGCTTCCTCGAATGAGATGTTCGAAGGTTTCAGCGCCAGATCGCTTTCATTGGCACATGTGTATTCGGCAAAGCCGCCAAAGCGATTGGCGGACATATCGCCGAACACCTCGTCGCCCGGCCGGAACTGGCGGACATTCTTCCCAATCGCCAGCACGCGCCCGGCGATATCGGCACCGAGGACAGAGATCTTCTTCGGTCTGAAGAGTCCGGCGTACAGGCGGACCAGGAAAGGATCGGCTCGCATCATGCGCCAGTCGGCGGCATTCACCGATGCCGCCTCAACCCTTATGAAGACCTCGTTTTCACCCGGAGCCGGTCTAGCCATCTCCTTGAGCTGAAGCACGTCCGGTGGTCCGTACCTTTCATAAGTAATCGCTTTCACACATCGCCCTCTGCGTTGCCGATTACTGATGGGTTCTACCCCGTTTCCACGGACGGTTTAAAAACGGCTGAAAACTTCT
>JAGRHE010000159.1 GCA_020445165.1 Gammaproteobacteria bacterium | reverse complement strand
TCAGCTGAGTGCTGCCAGAGTAGGCGCTCCCCTCGGCAACGCGGCCGTCTGCTGTCGGCCAGAGCGGTCGCTGGGGATTCGACCCGGCTGCGACCGCAATCGGATAGTCACCGGTCATGGCCAAGCCTTCGGAAAGGCCGACAAATCGCACGGCATCGTCACCGAAGAACTGGAGTTGCGGGTCCTTTTGTGTCATAAGGGTTAAGCAAGGGAGGAGGAGTCAGCCCTTCGAAACATGCCGAAAATCAATCACATAATCTTGTCATGGGCGCGTGAAACGTCTCGCTTAGAGGTCGCCCAAGCAGCAGCCAAGCTCCAGATTGCCGACGGCAAAGCTGCGACTGCTGAAGAAAAACTGCTTGCCTATGAGAGCGGCGACAAGCAGCCGTCCCGCGCCATGTTGCTCAAGATGGCCAAACTCTACCGTCGGCCTTTGCTCACGTTTTACCTGGACAGGCCACCGGGCATCGGAGACCGCGGTGAAGATTTCCGGACGCTTCCGGATACCCTCGAAGAACAGGAAGATTCCTACGTCGATGCCCTGATTCGGGAAATCAGGGCGTGCCAGAGCACCGTACGCGAAACCCTCGTCGACGAAGATGAAGACATTCGCCTGGCTTTTGTCGGAGGCAGCGCCGTCGAACAAGGGGTGTCCCGCGTCGCGCGAACACTCCGCGAAACGCTCAGGCTCGATCTCGACGACTATCGCTCCCAGCCATCTCATGACGAAGCATTCAAGTTCCTGCGGAGCCAGGCGGAGGCCGCAGGCATATTCGTTCTGTTGAGAGGAAATCTCGGTTCGTTTCATACCAATATCAGCGTTGCGTCGTTTCGGGGCTTCGCCCTTGCAGATGAAATTGCGCCTTTTATCGTCATCAACGATCAGGACGCAAAATCTGCCTGGTCGTTTACGCTGCTGCATGAACTAACCCATATCGTACTAGGCCAAACGGGCATCAGCGGGGCCTATGCCGAGCGGCGGATCGAAAAGTTCTGCAACGACGTTGCCAGTGAAGTCTTGCTCCCAGATGCCGAGTTCGCAGGCTTTACGCTATCGAGCAGCGAACCGGAAGACATGCAAGCGGAGATTTCTCGCTACGCATTTGCGCAAAAAGTGAGCAGCGCCCATGTGTCGTACCGGCTGTTCCGGCGCGGCGATATTGCCAGGGAACCTTGGGAGCAATTGCGCGCGTTCTTTAAGCAACAGTGGATCGCTCAGCGGGAGAAGGACAAGAAAAAGAACCGCGAGCAAGAAGGCGGGCCCAGCTACTACGTACTTCGCCGCTACAAGTTGGGCGCGCTGGTTAGTCTAGTCGAAAGGCTGACCTATTCCGGCGCATTGACTACAACCAAAGCAGGCATGCTGCTCGGCGTGAAGCCGATCAAAGTTCACAACCTGTTTAGCGCCGGGCAGGCCGTATAAAGGATTATGCGTTGCTGTATTTGCTGGATGCCAACACACTGATTGATGCCAAGCGCGATTACTACCCCATCGCGCGGGTGCCTGAATTTTGGGATTGGCTCGTCTTTCAGGGGCTAAGCGGAAACATCAAGATTCCGATCGAGATGTACGAGGAATTCTCCGACACGCGCGATAAGATCGGCCAAATGGACGAACTAGCTAGTTGGGCAGAAGCCAAAGACGTAAAGGATGCTCTTCTCTTGGGTGAAGAAGCCGAACAAGACCTCGTTGCCCGCATCACCTATGGTGGATATGTCGCCAATCCAACGGATGACGAACTCATAAAAATGGGACGCGATCCCTTCCTCCTATCTTATGCGCTCAGGGACCTGACCAATCGCTGTGTTGTCACGACAGAATCGTCAAAACCGTCCAGACAAGGCGCTAATCGACACGTGCCGGATGTCTGCGCGACGTTCGGCATACGCTGCATCAATAGCTTTCGAATGATCAGAGAACTGGATTTCAGCACCGGCTGGAATGGCCCTTAGCCGTATGTCGATCACTTGCCATGTGCTGCTGGTGCTCCGCAACAATTCGTCATCCATCAGTGATCTTCATCTCCGGTTTTTGCGCCGTCATCACTGCCGGATGGCCGACGAGTGCTACTCGGCCTAAACGGACCTTGAGCCAATGGCCAGAATCGGGCGGCAATGTGCTTGTTACCGCCACTCCGCCAGAACTAGTGCTTGCGGTCAGTGTGCACCAACGTCTTCTCTGCCAAGTGGTGCTCAAAGGGCCGCGCTGAGTGTGGGGAGCACACGCTCTCTGAGCGTCACATCGGCCCAATCGGAGAGATCATGTATGTTGCGCAGTCGCACCGTACGCAGCGCAATAGTCAAGCGATGCAGAAGTGGTAGAGACCCGGTTTCGATTGCGGCATCAACCCATTCGTCCGCGTGCGTCCAAGGACGTGAAAATAGATCGGCCATCGCCTGCGTCGCTGCCTCGATGGGGCCTCGATCGTGGCAAAGGACGCGACCGCGATCGCCGAGGTCGTGTACAAGATGGCCCAACCCCTCTTCGTTCGCGCGTAGTAAGGGGAAAGGACACTTGCCGATGTTCAGCAAAATCCAGGCGTCCATGCGCTGGCTGTCAATGCCAACCATCGCCGTGGGAAGCCTGGCAAGTTGTCCCAGGATCATCCAAGCCGTCGTATTGCCATACATGTGCGGGCGATCCGCTCCGAGATCCAAGGGTTCGCCGATGGCATCGCCATGGCGATTGGACAGCCAAGCCTTTTCGCCTTCGATCTTCATATGAATCAACCGACCGTTTGGCGCAGCCGTCGCAACAAGCGCGTTTTCGACGGGCTCCTCGGTGGGCTCGATGGCGAGAAGGCCGTCGATGATTCCAGAACTGAATCCGCCCGTTTTCTCCGCCATGCTGTGAATCGCCTGCGCACCGACCAAGTCTCCGAGATAGACAGCGACCAAGCGGTGGCCGAGCCAAGCGCCGGCTTCCTGCGGGCTTACCGCAGCGCGCCGCGCGAGTTCGTCGCCAGCGGCATCGGCAAGCTCTGCAAGGAACGCGGCAGGAATGGTCGGCACAACAATGTCTTCGCCGCCTGCGTGACGGTAGCTGCGCACGGCACCCTTTGAACTAAGGTCGGCTACCGCATGGCGGGCTTCGTCGGAAAGTGCGTCCTGTCGTATGACGAAGCCATTCGCTGCCGCCAGGGCCAGTTCGGCCGAAAGGGCGCCGTCGTCGGCAAGGGTGCAACGCGCAAGCACACGATAGCCGCGAAGCAGGTCCACCTGATTGGCGTAGCTCCGGCGCGCCGCATCCACAAGTTCCAGGCCAAGCGCCGGTGGAAGAAGCAAGGCGCCGTTCGGGTTTTGGTGCCGCGGGTCACGGGCGGCATCGTCATAGATCGTGCGTAGTACCCACGGCGCACGGTAGTCCTCTGCGTACTCCGCGCCCTCCTGGAAGTGAATTTTGTGATTGGCGAGAACACGCTGCGCATTTTGAAACTCTTGCAACCCCAAGGGACCGATCTCGATGACCTCTGCTTTGGTTCCCACTGCTGTCTGCGTTCGACCGTTTGGAGCTTTGGCCAGTCGTTCTGCGTGATCAGTGGTCAGGATGACATTGAGCTTATTGCCAGGTCGCAGGTTGGCCAGTTCCTCTACGTCAGCGGCCATCGGCGTACTTGGCTCTACGTCGTCGATGACGAGCAATAGTGCAGGCCCTCCTAGTCCGGTAGACATCCGTCGCAGCCACTGGCGGGCGTCGTTCGCGGTGAGATTCCATTCAAGCTCGATGGCGAACAAGTTGGCCAGCGACTGAAACAGCCCCGGCCCTGAGCCTCGCAACATCAGGACAGCCAAGTCTTCACTGTCCTGAGTGCGCAAGGCGAGTTCGCGCAGACAACTGCTCTTGCCGCTCTGTGCGGCACCTTCGACAATTGTGAAGGTCGTCCCGGCCAGTGCCGATTCGATTGCGGCGAAGGCACTATGACGAGGGAACAGAAGAAACTCTGCGAAGGCGCGATCGGACTGACCGGGTGGATCAGTCATTTCGGCCAGGAGTCTTGAAGTTGCTGATCGCACGATGGGAACCCAGACCCCGGTTTCCCGGCCCATCAAAGCTTCAGTCGCCCATCGCATCTCCTCCACCGCCAATTTGGCGGCATTGGCGAGCAGACGGGCTACAGCGTTCGCGGCGTCTTGCTCGCCGGACCAAAGTTGCCCTGTGTTGGCGTCGTAGATGCGGGTCTCGCGTCCGTTCGTGACAACAACAAGAGGAGGTCGCGGAGTCATCTGGTTCGCATAGCTTTGCGCTTGCTCATAGTCGGCATGAGTAAGCGAAAGATCCTCCCGCTTGAGTTCCACCACGGCGAGCGGGCGCCCATCATGAAAGATGATTACGTCCGCTCGCCCGCTTTTCTCCCACTGGGCCGCGCTGTCGAACTCATGCGTGTTGTGACCGAGGCGCACGGTGAAGCGCCGTTGTTCGACCAATTGTTCTCGGGGAATATTGGGGAAGGCAGCGGACAGTGCCGCTGCCAGCCGGCTTTCCAACTCGGCCTCGGGACGAACCGGCTGCGGTTGCGTTTGTTGGTCTTGTCTTATGCGTGACATTGCCACAAGCCCTCAGTTCCAGTCTCGCAACGACTTGACTGCGGCATCCACCTTTTTCAGCAGTGACCGCAGCGGTGGGCAGTCGGGATAGTGCTCGCCCAGGAGCTTCTTGGCGTGCGCCAAACTCTGCACATGACGCTCGCGGTCGGCTTCGGCAAGCCCCCGGGGAAACGTCGATCCAGACTCGTGGTAGTACAAATCAAAGAACTGCTCATTCGGCAGTTCGGCATGGTTGTACTCGCGCTGCGTCCACTCGTCGAGTTCACTGCGAATCGCATTGAGGCGGTTGTAGACGCCCTTGCGGTGGTAGGTATCCTTGAGCACCGACTTCAGCAGGCGACCGACGTGCGCGTGCGCCTCAATCGGCATCCGTCCCTTCGGACGGCGCTGCGGGCCAACGAAGGTCTGGACATAGCCAACCGAATTGCGCTGGCCATTTTGCTTACGTGGCGCCGTCGGCTTGTCCTTCGCAGCAGCAGCCTTGGCAATGGTGCCAGGGCTCACGAAGAACGGTGTCATCGGTGCGGATTCTCCGTCCCATCCGGCTTCGACAATGGGCGAAGGCAGCTTGTCCAGTTCCGCTGCGATGGGCGCCAGCGGGATACCCTTCGTTTCGTCCGCGATCAGGTAGAGACGGGAACCGACATCGGGCGCGTACATGCCCGCCCACTCAGGCTTGACGATGGCGAAGCCATGCTCCTTCGCCCAGGCCTCGCGCTCCTGCGCCTTGCCTTCAACGGCCTTCTCATAGGGCTCGTCCGCGAAAAGATAGCGCTTCGTCTGACGGTCATACCAGATGCTGTAGTGGTCGCGGCCAGGAACTGCATTGCTAGACCGCCCGCCGGGAAAGGCGCGGCTATGACTCTTGGACGGACGCAGCTTCGTCGCATCCATGAAATGCAGTGCGCGTGCGGCTGCGCAGACCGCACGTCGAGCTGCTGACTGCGAACTTTGCAAGTGCTCACGCGCCAAATGGTCAGGCCCCTCTGCACGAAAGTCCGCCAGTGCACGGTGGTTCTGCAACTGGAGCACTGTGATGAGATCAGCCCACGGAACCGATAGCCAGATGCTCAGTGTTTCGCGTCCGGTCGCGCCACCATCGCGGTCCTTCCAGTAGGAAGTCAGGAAGACACGGTGGCCGGGGTGGAAACGCCCCATTTTGGGAGCGGCGCGCAGCACATTGCCCGCATGGCGGAAGTTTTGGAATCCCGCTACCTGCGCGGCGGCGTCCAGGGCTTGCGTGTGCTGGATGCCTCGCTCGACTTTGATCGACTTGGCGAGGCGTTTGATGCCGTCCAACGTGGACGGCCGAATGGCTTCACTCGACATGACAAGTTCTCCCGGTTCATGGCGAAACGTCACCCGTCTGCCGCTTCTCGAACCTGAACATGGCATGCGCAGGATAGAGAGGGAGTTTGCCGGCAGTGCTGTCAACAGCTTTGCTATGACGGGTGGCAGGCTCCTGCCCGAAGCCTTGTGAGCAGTATCTCACAATCCCAGCACGATTGGCGAGATCGAAATGCCACGGTAGCGTACCCGACGGTTGCCGTCACCTGCCGCAAGCGCCCCTTGGGGTACGACGAAGACGGAGCATTCCAGAGCCCTACCCATGTTTGATCCCTTGGGCGGCCCGCAAAGCGTGCACCGGCTCGACACGGTCGTCACGTCACGCCGGGCACGGGGCCGTCGGGCCAGACCTTCAGAACGCTGGCGGCCACTGGCTCGAGTGTTTGGAGTATTTCATCCACCGGCAGGGTCAGACCATGCGCGTCCGGTGAATGGCGCTTGGCGGACCGAGTTCGATTGGACGGCAAATGCCCGCTTCGGCCGACCATCAGACAGTCGCATCCCCATAGATGATCTGCTGCGCTA
>JAGRHE010000158.1 GCA_020445165.1 Gammaproteobacteria bacterium | reverse complement strand
AGCAGCTTGCCGTCTTCGCCCTTGCCCTGCTTTTTATCGTCACTCATCGTTCCCAGCCCCCGTCGGCGTGACTGTCGCGTCGGTCATCCGACGGCATCGGCCACAATCGTCATGTTTCGATAATATCTCAAAGACCCCGGATAACAAGCCACCTTGTGCGTGCGGCTATTTGGCGCCCTTTTCCTGTTGATCCGGGCGACTGTCGAGCACCTGATCGATCAGACCGTACGCGACTGACTGCTCGCCGCTCATGAAATTGTCGCGGTCGGTATCGTTCTCGATACGGGAGAGATCCTGGCCGGTGTGATGTGCCAGGATCTTGTTGAGTTTCTCCCGGATCAGCAGGATTTCCTTCGCGTGGATCTCGATGTCTGTCGCCTGACCCTGAAACCCGCCCAAGGGCTGATGAATCATGATCCGCGAGTGTGGCAGGGCATATCGCTTGCCCTTCTCACCGCCAGCCAGCAACAGGGCGCCCATGCTGGCGGCCTGGCCGATGCACATGGTCGTGACGTGCGGCCGGATGAACTGCATGGTGTCGTAGATCGCGAGTCCTGCCGTTACCGAACCACCCGGCGAGTTGATGTAGAGGTGGATGTCCTTGTCCGGATTCTCAGATTCGAGGAACAGGAGCTGGGCAACGATCAGGTTGGCCATGTGGTCTTCGACCGGGCCGACACAGAAAATCACACGCTCCTTGAGCAGCCGCGAGTAGATGTCGTAGGCACGCTCGCCGCGCGCGCTCTGCTCGACCACCATCGGAACGAGACCGAGATTCACTGTGTCCAGTTTGTTCATAGATCGCTTATCGGAAGTTGATGAAGTTACTTGAACCTACCCGCAAAAACGCACCCCGGCAAGCCCGCCGTGTCAGGCGTTATCCATCACCTCTGAAAACGCCTTATTTTCATCGCTAACCTGTACCTGGGTCATGACCCAGTCGACTACCGCATTTTCCAGCACGAGGTTCTCAATGCTCTTGCGGGCATTGGCATCCTGCATGTAGTGGTCGACGACTTCCTGGGGGTTTTCGTAGGATTCGGCGAACTCCGCAATCGTGCTGCGCACTTTTTCCTCTTCCGCTTTCAGGCCATGCTTTTCGATCAGCTCGGCCACCAGCAGTCCCAGTTGCACCCTGCGCCGCGCCTGGTCTTCGAACACGCTGGCAGGCAGATCAAAATTCGAACTCTGGCCGCGCTGTTGCATGTCTTGAACCATCTGCTTCTTCATGCGCTCGGCTTCCTGGTTGACCAGCGCCTTCGGCACGTCGATCGGATTCGCCGCGATCAAGGCGTCCATCACCTTTTCCTTGTTGATGTTGGACAACTTCTGCTTGAGTTCGTGACGCATGTTCTTCGCCACGTCGGCTCGCAGCGCTTCTTCGGTGCCGTCTTCGACGCCAAACGCCTTGACGAACTCCTCGTCGATTTCAGGCAGCTGGGGTTCCGAGACCCGCAGGACCTTGACTTCGAAGGTGGCCGCCTTCCCAGCCAGGTGCGACGCGCGGTAGTCTTCGGGGAAGGTGACCTCGAGGGTGCGCTCGTCGCCCGGCTTGGCACCGAGCAGGCCGGACTCGAAACCGTCGATCATCGATCCGGAGCCAAGGACCAGCGGCACGTTTTCCGCGGTGCCTCCTTCGAAAATCTCGCCGTCGATCATGCCCTTGAAGTCCATGTGGACGGTATCGCCGTCATTGGCACCGCGATCGACGTCGTTCCACACGGTGCGCTGCTTGCGCAGCTTGTCGATCATCTCATCGACATCGCTGTCGGCAACTTCGGCCACGACTCGCGTCACCGACTGACCGGAGAGGTCTGCCACCTCGACCTGAGGCATGATCTCGAAAGTGGCGGTGTAACCCAGCCCACCCTCTTCGGCCGCATCGCGCAGTTCGACCCGGGGCTCTCCGGCAGGCATCAACTTTTCCTGGCTGGCCGCTTCGTAAAGCGTCTCCTGGATCAGGTTGCCGTAGGTCTCGTGGCGGACCTGCTCACCGAACCGCTGGCGAATGGTGCGCATCGGCACCTTGCCCGGTCGGAAACCGTCGAGACGGACGTGGCGAGCCAGCTCGCGCAGCTTTTTTTCCATGGCCTCTGACACCCGGCCTGCCGGCAGATCAACCAACAAACGCTTCTCGAGGCCTTCGCCCGACTCAACAGAAACTTGCATTCCAATACTCTCCGGCAGCATCAACTGCCCGTTATGTCTCAATTTTTTGGTGTGATGTTCACTGTGCGAATCCGCCAAACGGGGATCACGACCGCGTGGTGCGAAAGGAGAGACTCGAACTCTCACGGGTTACCCCACTGGAACCTAAATCCAGCGCGTCTACCAGTTCCGCCACTTTCGCCTTACCGTTGCGAATCGCGCATTATACCAAGTCTGGCGCAGACCAAAAAACACTCGTTGCCAGCCGGATCGCAACCTGAGAAAATTTCTCTTAGCTATTGTTTTAATTGGAAAATCGCGACGACTGACCAGGATGAGCGACGGCCACAATCTGGGCACAGCGGTTGTTGCGACCGACGCCGGCGCATCCAGGCCCCCGCGCCATCCGGTAGACAACCACGGGTAACCGTGCCATTCAGCGACCGAATCCTCTGCCCGGACGTCTGCGTCAGATGACTTTCGAGTAACGCCCGCCGTGGTTCTCGGCACCCAGGTAACGGTCGAACACCATGCAGATGTTGCGGATCAGCAGCCGTCCGGGAGGCAGTACGTCGATGCGCTTGCCCGAGACTTCGACCAGGCCGTCGTCAGCCATCACCCGCAGCTGTTGCAGCTCATTCGCGAAATAGCGCGCAAAGTCGATATCCCACCGTGATCCAACCGCCTCGGTATCGAGCGTGAAATTGCAGATGAGTCGGGTGATGACATCGCGCCGCAACAGGTCATCAGGCGACAGTGCAATCCCACGAAACACCGGCAAGCTGTCTGAATCGATGCGCGCATAGTACTCATCGATCGTTCGGACATTCTGCGAGTAGGTGTCACCCACCATCCCGATCGACGTCACGCCCATCGCCACCAGGTCGCAATCGGCATGCGTCGAATAGCCTTGAAAGTTGCGATACAGGTGGCCTTCGCGCTGCGCGACGGCCAGTTCATCATCTGGACGTGCAAAATGATCCATGCCGATGTAGACATAACCCGCATCGGAAAGGTGCCGTCCCATCCGCTGGAGAATCTCGAGCTTCTGGTCCGGACTGGGAAGTTCGTGCTCGTTGATCCGGCGCTGCGGCTTGAATCGCTCCGGCAGATGCGCATAGTTGAACACCGACAACCGATCCGGCTGCGCATCGAGCACACGATCCAGCGTGCGCAGGAATGAGTCCGGCGTCTGCAACGGCAGGCCGTAGATCAGGTCCATGCTCACCGAGCGGAAGCCCTCGCTGCGAGCCGCACGGAGCGCATCGAATGTCTGCTCCGCCGACTGGATGCGGTTTACCGCTTTCTGCACGCGCTCGTCGAGGTCCTGCAGACCGAGGCTCATGCGGTTGAACCCGATCTCACGCAACAGGCCGATCGTGGCCTCGGTGACCTCACGCGGATCGATCTCGATCGAGTACTCACCGCTGTCGTCGTCCAGCAATTGGAAATGCCGACCCGTCATCATCATCAATTCGCGCATTTCATCGGCGCTGATGAACGTCGGCGTGCCGCCGCCCCAATGCAACTGCTCGACCGGCCGGTTGGCATCGAACAACTCACCCTGCATCGCAATCTCGCGGTACAGACGGTCGAGGTAGGGCCGCGCCCTGCTCCGGTCCTTGGTCACCACCTTGTTGCACGCGCAGTAGTAGCAGACCGTGTCACAGAACGGGATGTGGAAATACAGCGACAGCGGCCGCCCGGAGGCATTGCTGTCGCGCGCCGCCGTGCGGTATTCGTCCACCCCGAAGCCATCGTGGAACTGGACCGCGGTCGGATACGAGGTATAGCGTGGCCCGGACTGGTCGTAGCGACCGATCAGCTGCTGATCGAATACAAGTGTCTGTTGCATAGCTGGCATTCTAGAGCCCCAAGCCCCGCACACACCTGATTTACGTCAAAAAGGCTGTCAGCCCCCTGTCCGCAACCTCCAGCCCCTGCGATGCGGTTGATTTATCTGTTCGAGAAGTCCGCGAAACGGAATCTGGCGTCCGCATCGTCGCACGACCTCAATGAATTGCAGGTCCTCCCGGTCGAACCCGTGGGTTCCGTCCAGCATGGCGTCGTGAATCTGGCTGACGCTCTCCTCGAGCGGATGCAAGTAACCGGAAAACCGCTCAGTGTCCTCGACCTGGCAACGCAGGCAATCTTTCGGTTCAGCCACCCCGAACATAGCCTGCCTGGCCCATTCCACGTGCCCACGCTGGGCAGGTTCACCTCGAATTCTCTTCGAATACATCGCGGAATTCATCCAACTGCTCGGCGGTCAACAGGAATACACCGTCACCGCCGCGCTCGAAATCGAGCCACAGGAAAGGGACGCCCGGGTAGCGGGCCAGCAACAGCTCGACGCTAGCCCCGACTTCGACCACCAGGATGCCTCCGGGGCGAAGGTAACCCGAAGCGCCAGCGAGAATCCGGGCGACGACATCCATGCCGTCCTCTCCGGCCTCCAGCGCCAACTCCGGTTCATGCCGATATTCCTGCGGCAGCGCCGCCATTTCAGCGCGACTGACGTAGGGCGGGTTACTGACGATCAGGTCGTAGCGTTCACCATCAAGGCCATCGTAGACGTCTGCATGCAGGGTTCGAACACGATGCTCCAGGGCGTGGCGTTCGACGTTTCGAGTCGCTACCTCGAGCGCCGCTGGCGAGATGTCGCTCAGATCCACCAAGGCCTGGGGGAAGGCGAAGGCACAGGCAATCCCGATACAACCACTGCCACAGCACAGGTCGAGCACGCTGCCCACATGATCGGCATCGAGCCATGGAGAAAACTCCTCGGCGATCAGTTCGGCGATCGGCGAACGTGGAATCAAGACGTTCTCGTCGACGAAGAAGTCGAGTCCGGCAAAGCGCGCTTCCCCGATCAGGTACGCTGCAGGGACACGCCGCGTTATGCGCTCGCGCAATAATTCGAAAACCGCTTCACTTTCATCGTCGGTGACCCGCGCATCCAGGTATTCGGCCGGCATCGCATGATCGAGGTGTACTGCGTGCAAAACCAGGCTGAGAGCCTCGTCGAAAGCGTTATCGGTACCATGCCCGAAGAAGGCACCGGCCTCATTCAATCGGCTTGCGCCCCAGCGCACCCAGTCACGCAGTGTGCTCAATTGCGCCGGATCCGGTCGCTGCATGGAAGAGTCCCCATCGTGATCGCAATGTCGGCAACCGGAAAGCATCCGGTTGCCGCGAACGGCTAATATAAGGCAAACACCTGCACCCGGCTGACGCATCGGTGAAATTTTTCGCGACGCTCAAGTTCCAGATCGCCTTTGCGATCACCCTGCTCACCCTGCTGTTCGCCAGTGCCACGCTGTATTCCCTGCATGTCATCGATCTTCAGCACAGCGATGACGTACTGGTGCGCCTGGCCGGCAGACTGCAGTTCAATCAGCAGCACCTGACGGTTCAGGCAATGCGCTACCAGGAGAATGCGCCGCGCGACTACCCCAGCTACTACCGCGACCTGCGGCTGTATTTCGTCGATCTGCAGAAGACACGGGACGAACTGGCGCAGCTGATCAATGCCTTTTCCGACAACCGGTTCGCAGCGGTGCTGGACGAGGGGCCGATGGCGATGCCGCCACGGCTGGCGCCGCCTTCCCAGACTGTCGCAAGAGAGCTCGCGGCGGAATGGCGACGTTTCGTAAACAAGCTCGATGAACGCATCGGGCCGGACCCGGCCGAGCCGCGCCTGGAATGGGCTGCCGAATGGATCACTGAACACAATTCCATCCTGCAGCAAGCCAGTGAAAGGCTGTTCGCCACGTTGCGCAACGATGTCAAACGGCGCGCTGAACGTGCCAACGGCGTGCACCGGCTGTTGCTGGGGCTGGCCCTGCTGGTTGCGGTATTGACCATGCTCTGGTTCTACCGCCGCGTCCTGAGACCCTTATCGGGAGCCGTCCAGGGGTTCCGTCAGGTGGCGAACGGTGACTTCAGCCATCGCGTTGCAATCCAACACAACAACGAAATCGGGTCGTTGGTCCTCTCGTTCAACCAACTCAGTGATCGCCTGGACGCACTGCGACGCCTGCTGACCGGGCTGGAACAGGGCGCCGATCTAGAAAGCACCCTGCAAACGCTGGCCAGGTCCCTGCCCTCACTGATTCCGGTCGACTGGATAGGGGTACTGGTTCGGGGGCCGGAAGGCAGATTTCACCTCGAGAAGGCGCTTAGCGATGGCAAGCCCCACGCAATCGGCAAGCTCAGTTTCGACCCGGAAAAAACGCTGCTCGAAGAATGTATCAACAACCGCGAGCCG
>JAGRHE010000157.1 GCA_020445165.1 Gammaproteobacteria bacterium | reverse complement strand
CCAATGTCCAGGCCGGACGGGCCGTACAGGGCGGCAGCACGCTGACCCAGCAACTGGTCAAGAATTTCATTCTCACGTCCGAACGCTCGCTTTGGCGCAAGTTCAACGAGGCCCTGATGGCCCTGGTTGTCGATGCACGCTATACCAAGGATGACATTCTCGAGGCCTATGCCAACGAGATCTTCCTGGGCCAGGATGGGCAGCGCGCGATTCATGGTTTCGGCCTCGGTGCCCACTTCTATTTCAATCGACCGGTCAGTGAGCTGCGCCTGCATGAAAGTGCCTTGCTGGTCGCGCTGGTCAAGGGGGCGTCCTACTACAATCCACGGCGCCACCCGCAGCGTGCCCTGGAGCGGCGCAACCTGGTGATCGAGCAGATGGCCGCGCAGGGCATGATCAGTGCGGCAGAGGCGGCCGAGGCACAGCGTCAGTCCCTCGACGTGAGCTCGCGCGGCGTGGCCAATGCGCACCGGGTGCCGGCCTTCGTCGACCTGGTCCGGCGCCAGCTGCGCCGCGACTACCGGGAGGAGGACCTGACCTCGGAAGGCTTGCGCATCTTCACGACTTTCGATCCGTGGGTGCAGAGCCAGGCGGCCGATGCCCTCGACCGGCGTCTCTCGCGAATCGAAAAGGCGCGCAAGCTGACTGCCGACAGCCTGCAGGGTGCGGTGGTGGTCGCGTCGGCCCAGCATGGCGAGATCCAGGCGCTGGTCGGCGATCGCGATGCCGGGTTTGCCGGTTTCAACCGCGCCCTGGATGCGGTCCGGCCGATCGGTTCGCTGGTCAAGCCGGCGATCTACCTGACCGCGCTGGCACAGCCCGGGCGCTACACCCTGACCACCTTGCTGCGTGATGCCGAGGTCGACCTGAAACTTCCGGGCGGGCAGCGCTGGCAACCGCAGAATTACGACAAGGCGGTGTACGGTGAGGTCCCGCTGCATGCGGCGCTGGCGAGGTCGCTGAACCTGTCGGCGGTCAATCTCGGTCTTGATCTGGGCCTGGGGGCGGTGATCGATACGCTGCGAGCGCTTGGCGTAAACCGCGAGATCGACGCGTTCCCGTCACTGCTCCTGGGAGCCTTGTCGTTGTCTCCACTCGAGGTCACCCAGGTCTATCAGACCCTGGCCGCCGGTGGATTCCGATCGCCGCTGCGCGCCATTCGCGCGGTGCTCGACGCGCAGCAGCGGCCGTTGCAGCGCTATCCGCTGACGGTTGAGCAGGCGGCTGATCCGGCAGCGGTCTTCCTACTCAATCGAAATCTGGTCGAGGTCGCCGAGTCGGGCACTGCCGCCGCATTGCAGAGGATGCTGCCGAGCGGCCTGCAGGTGGCCGGCAAGACCGGGACCACTAACGATCTGCGCGACAGCTGGTTCGCCGGTTTCTCCGGCGATCGCGTAGCCGTAGTCTGGGTCGGGCGCGATGACAACGCTTCGACCGGGTTGACCGGATCGCAGGGGGCGCTGCCGGTCTGGGGCGACCTGATGAGCCGGATCGACAACCTGCCGCTGCAACTGCTTCCACCGGAAGGCGTCGAATATCATTGGATCGACAGCAGTGGCCGCCTGGCCGGGCGCGATTGCCCGGGCGCGGTCGCGTATCCTTACATGGCCGGTTCGCAGCCGACCCTCACTGCCGATTGCCCGGCAGTGCAGGAAACTCAGCAGTCGGGAGGTTTTTGGCGTGACCTGTTCAATTGACGCGGCCCCGAGAGGTGCCCGCCCCTGGCCGAGTCGTGCTCCCGACTGGCGTTTGCCGGCATTGGCAGCCGTGATGGTGTTGCTGAGCGCATGTGGCGGTATCAGTCGTACTGACCCGCCGGCCCGTGTCGAGGAACGCGCGCCACCACCGGTCGTGTCGCAGCGTGGCAGTGATGCCCAGATCGCTGCGTACACGCCACCGGCAGCACCGCGTTACGTGCGGCCACAACCCAAGCGCGCGGTGGTCTCCCTGATGCAACGCTCACATGATCAGCAGCGCAGTGGTGATCTCGATGGTGCCGCCGTCACCCTTGAGCGCGCCTTGCGCATCGCCCCGGACGATGCCGTACTGTGGCAGCGGCTGGCCGAGGTGCGGGCTGACCAGCAGCGGCACGACCTGGTGGTTCAGATGGCAGCCAAGTCGAATACCCTGTCCGACCCGGCCGATCGTCGATTGCGCGCGCGCAACTGGGAGCTGATCGCCGGCGCACGCCGAGCGTTGGGCGACGCGCGTGGTGCGCGCGATGCCACGCAACGTGCTGCCGACCTGCGCTGAACTTCTTCAACAAGAACATCCGGAGGAACCACCATGGCTGACATCCAGCTTTCTTCGCAACTGTTTCAGGAGATCCAAGAGGCGGTCGAGCGGCAGGCGCCCGGCGCGGATCAGGGTACCGTGATGCAGTACCTGGCGGCGGTGATGGGCTACATGCTCGGCAGCCAGCGCGGCATGTCGGCTGACGAGCGCACGGCGTACATGGACGAGCTATGCGGTTTCGCACGACATGTCAGCGACGACCTCGCCGGCCGCCAGCAGAGCCGCGCGCCCGCTGCGGGTGCTGCATTCGGTTACTGGACTCCCGGCAGCTGAGCCTCAGTAGCGCATGAAAAGCGGCGACTTCTGAAGTCGACAACTGCTTCGGTATAGTATCGGCCATAGACGACCGCAGGAGGCCGCGCGTGACCACGCCCTATGCCGCAGACAAACTGATTGCGCAGGCACGCCAGCTTGCTGCCGAATACCGGCGCACCATGGGTAAGCCATTGCCCGGGATCAGCAACGAGATTGCCGAGCATGATGCGGTGCGACTGCTGGAGCTCGAGCCCAGCAGTGAATCCGATGTCGGCTGGGACGCGGTCGACCCCGCGACCGGGCGTCGCCTGCAGATCAAGAGCCGCACCATCTTCGACGAGACCAAGGGTGGAGAGCGCATCGGTCAGCTGAAGCTGAACCAGGAATGGGATGCGGTGGTGCTGGTGCTGATGGATGAGAACTATGAGCCGTACGAAATCTACCAGGCATCGCGCGCCGAGCTTGCCGCGGTACTCGACGGTGCCGGCAGTAATCGCGCCAAGCGCGGTGCGATGTCGGTGGCACGCTTCAAGATCATCGGTGAACTGGTCTGGGACAGCGTCAATGGACGCAGCGATGGCGTATGGGACAACCAGGCCTGAACTGCACGATCCCCTGAACTGATGGAGATCGCCGATGTTCTCGGTCCCGAGGGTGTCCTGTCACGCACCCTCGACGGATTCGCCGCGCGCAGCGAGCAGTTGGCGATGTCGCAAGCGGTTGCCGATGCGCTGGACAAGGGTGGACGCCTGATCGCCGAGGCCGGCACCGGGACCGGCAAGACATTCGCCTACCTGGTCCCGGCGCTGCTATCCGGACTGAAGGTCATCATCTCCACCGGTACCCGCAACCTGCAGGATCAGTTGTTTCTGCGCGATCTTCCACGTCTGCGCGAGGCCATGGCCAACCCGGCCCGGGTCGCCCTGCTCAAGGGGCGCGCGAACTACCTGTGCATCCATCGCATGGAAAACGCCTTGCTCGACGCGCGTGGCCACCCGGCCGAGCGGCTGCGCTGGCTGCTGGCGGTGCGCGACTGGTCGGCCCAGACACGCAGCGGCGATATCAGCGAGCTCAGCGACGTGCCCGAAGATGCCAGCATCTGGCCGCTAGTCACGTCCACCACCGACAACTGCCTCGGCCAGGAGTGCCCGGCATGGAGCAAATGTCACCTGGTCGAGGCCCGGCGTCGCGCGCAGGAGGCCGATATCGTCGTCGTCAACCACCACCTGCTGTGCGCCGATTTCGCGCTGCGTGATGATGGCTTCGGCGAACTGCTGCCCGGGGCCGATGCCTACGTGATCGACGAGGCACACCAGCTACCCGAGGTGGCCAGCTCATTCTTCGGCACCACGGTGAGCAGCCGCCAGTTGCTCGATCTGGGCCGTGACACCCAGACCGAATACCACCGCGAGGCTGGCGACGTGGCCGGCGTGACAGAGCGCATCGATGCCTTGTCCAAGGCCGCGCGTGACCTGCGCCTGGAATTCGGCCAGTCGACGCGGCGTGGCGCCTGGGGCGAGATCGAGCAGAGTCCCCAGGTGATGGCAGCGCTCGGTCATTGCCTGACACGTCTGGCCGAATTGGAGGTGGCGCTGGAGGCGATCGAGGGGCGCGGCAAGGGGATCGATGCCTGTCTCGGGCGCTGTACGCTGCTCAAGCGGCAACTGGCCGATCTGCTCGAGCCGGACCAGGAGGATGATGACATCCGCTGGTTCGAGACACATGCCCAAAGTGTTCGCCTGAACAGTACGCCGCTGGATGTGGCTGATGTCTTCCAGCTGCATATGCAGCGCCACCCGGCGGCCTGGATCTTCACCTCGGCGACGCTGGCGGTCGGCCAGAGCTTCAGCCATTTTCAACAGCAGTTGGGGCTGGCCGACGCCGAGACGCGGATCTGGGACAGTCCCTTCGACTATCAGCAGCAGGCCCTGTGGTTCGTGCCGCGTGGCTTGCCAGCGCCGAACGAGGCGGGCTATACGGCCGCGGTGATCGACCTAGCAGTACCGATTCTCGCCGCCAGCGGCGGCCGCGCCTTCCTGTTGTTCACCAGTCATCGGGCCCTGCGCGAAGCGGCCGGGCTGCTCGATGAGCAGTTGGATTTTCCGTTGCTGGTGCAGGGGTCGGCACCGAAGGCGGAGTTACTGGAAAAGTTCGTCGAGCACGGCAACGCGGTGCTGCTGGCGACCGCCAGTTTTTGGGAGGGCGTCGATGTGCGCGGCGAGGCCCTGTCGCTGGTCATCATCGACAAGCTGCCATTCGCATCGCCGGGTGACCCGGTGCTGCAGGCACGGCTCGATGCCATCCGTCGCCGCGGCGGCAACCCGTTCATGCAATACCAGGTGCCGCAGGCGGCCATTGCGCTGAAGCAGGGGGCCGGACGCCTGATCCGCGACGTCAGTGACCGGGGCGTATTGGTCACCTGTGACCCGCGCATGCTAAAGAAGGGTTACGGGCAGGTGTTTCTCGACGCCATGCCGGCCTTCGCACGGACCCGCGATCTCGACCAGGTGCTGGCGTTTTTCGAGTAGACTTGGCAGATGCATTCACCGGTCGCAATCAAGGGCAGGGTGGCACGTGTCGCCGCCGCGTGGGGTGCGCTTTGCGCCTCGTGCCTGGTGTCTGCGCCGGGCCACGCCGACGACCTCGTCGCGTCGGTCGCACCCGATACCGGGCTCAAGAGCTGGAGCTACGAAGGGGACAGTCTCGCGATCGAGCTGTTGCAGGTGCCGCCGGATTTCATTCGTGCCAGCTACGCGCGACGTGGCCTGCCACCCGAGGTGCGCGAGGCGGTCGCGACGCGCTGCGTGTTCGGCACCATCGTGCGCAACATCGGTGATCAGGCTCTGAGCTACCGGGTTGCCGACTGGCGCTACCGGGCGGCTGATGGCGTCGAACACCCGATCAAAACCAAGAGCGAATGGCTCGAAGAATGGCACGGCATGGGTGTGCGCTTCAGCTGGTCGATTCTGGCCGATGATGCAACCTTCGAAGTCGGCGACTGGATCCAGGGTTTCACGACCATGCCCGAACCGCATGGCAGCACGCTCGCGCTCACCGTGGCTTGGTCTGTCGGGGGGGAACACTATGAAAAAACGCTTGCAGGGCTGGAATGTGCGCCGGCACCTGAATAGCGCGGCGAGCTGCGTCGTGCTGATGCTCGTCGCTTCGCTGGCGAGTGCTGCCGAGCCTCCGCTCGGACACAGTATGACGCCGTTGCCGTCGGCGCCACTGGCGGACGACTTCAGCCTGGCGGACATGGATGGGCAGAATCACGCGCTGAGCGATTTTCGCGGCCAGGTCGTCATGCTTAATTTCTGGGGCACCTGGTGTCCGCCGTGCCGGCGGGAGATGCCGTCGATGCAGCGCCTGTACGCGAAATTCCGTGAGCGTGGCCTGGTGGTGGTCGCCGTTAACCAGTTCGAGGACCCCGACCTGGTGTTCGAGTTCATCGGGCGTCTCAGTGAAGAGCCGACCTTTCCGATCCTGTTCGACCGGGAGAGCCGCATTTCGGAGCTATATAAGGTTAAAGGCCTGCCGACCACCTACCTGCTCGACCGGGAAGGGCGCATCCGCTATCGCGCAATCGGTGGGAGGGAATTCGATCACCCCGAGGTCGAGGCGCTGATCGAGGGACTGTTGTAGCCGGCAGGCGCGGAGCTTGGGTCGGCTCTCCTTGCCGGCTGCGTCGCTGAGCCCCGTTGTGTGGTGAAACCCCGTTTCAGCGGTCGTTTTGATCTGTAGCAGCCGCACCCCTGACGAGGTCCTGTACGCTCTCGCGCCAGCGTGGCACAATCGCGCGCTGATTGAGTTGCCGGGATCCGGTTCGCGCCGCTTGCAAAGGGCGGGCAGGGCCTGGCAGACGCCCAGCGGGAGGCTTCGATGCCTGCTAAGCAGGCGTCGATACCTGGATGGAACTCGTCGCGGCAGACTGCGGTGGCCAACCAATCCGCCGCGCACAAAAACGAAAATTTCGAACTGACTTAAAGAGACCCTGGTGGGGCGTCTGCGTTGCAGGCGGCGACATCACATAGACTATTATCTATCGAAAATTAAGATAGGATTTATTTGAAGCGGAGATGTCCTTCTACCATCCTTCGCTTCTCTTCAACGGGACAACCGACTCGCCAACCCAACAACCGAACAGGAGTTGACCATGGCATCAAAAGCGTATGACA
>JAGRHE010000156.1 GCA_020445165.1 Gammaproteobacteria bacterium | reverse complement strand
CCATCGGGGTTCTGGCTCACACCCAGGTTGTCTTCTGCGAATTCGCCGGACAGGTGCAAGGTCTTCGGATCGATCGTTTCGACGTTGCTTGGCGGATGCATGTTCAAGACGATCGCGGCATACGCCATCGAGCCGACCATCACGACCGTCATGAAGACGACCACGTACATCCATTTTTTTTCTAACGGGTCAATATGCATTGCGGCAGCCTCCGGTTAAGCGACCGGTCCATGAGACATGAACAGACCGAAGAAGAAGTACAGCCAGCCGGCCAGCATGGCGATTCCTATGATGAGAATCAGAGCCCAGGTGCCCCGAGGCGGCGCCTCGAGTATCCGTCTCTGTTCCTCTTCCGACAGTTCCGACATCACGAAGATCTCCCAATAGCGAAAGCGTGTAATAGGGTGGTAAGCACGAGATTCCGGCCGAAATCCGGCCAAGGCGACTGACGGTACGGCAGTCTCGTCGCAGGTTGAGAATCCAGGGTTTTCTCAATGCTTTTAATTGTTTTTGGCGCGTTCGGAAATTATTCCATCACGGACGCGGGGGAAAAGATATACCGTGTGCGCGCCAATGAGAAGCCTCGACGCCAAAATAAGCGTTTGGTTAAAAAGGAAAATTAACCTGGATTAAGGGCTAATGTCTCGGAACAGAGAGGGATCGCGCAGCAGTGTCATGATCTTGTCAACGACAGTGATTGCGGCGTTCAGGGCAGGCGGGGAGGGCTGCCCCGGGATGAGGGAAGATTGGTGGTTGTTCGGTGTGACCCCGACGGTACCAGTCAGGATCGGTTGGCAGAGGCAATGCCTTGACCGGCTTTCGCGTGTGGCCAACGGTGTGAGGTTGCACTCATGCTTTGCACTCGCTCACCACTTTCCAGCGACGCGTGTCTGCGACTGCAGGGCGGCTTCGGGCGTTGATCCAACGGCAGGCCGCCTCGACGTCGTCAAATCGCAGGTAGTCGGAAGAATCCGGATCGGTAACGAAGTTCCAGCCGAAAAATCCACGTTTTTCAACACGATACGACGATGTTTGCTCGTTGTGTACGATTCTGTACATGGGCTTGCGCTCCAATAAATAAGTATTTACTAATATATATTGGTTTTATGCGATGTCAAGCGAAATTAATAGCAACGCTGGGTGCGGTGAATGAACCTTCAGTCGCGGCGCAGGCGTAAGGCGTTGACAACGACCAGTAGCGAGCTCAGCGACATCCCGATCGCTGCCCCCCAGGGCGCAATCGCGCCGAGTGCCGCAGCCGGAACGGCCAGCATGTTGTAGCTGGCGGCCCAGCTGAGATTCTGGCGGATTATGCGCCGGGTCTTGTGGGCCAGTCGGCGGCTGTCCGGTATGACCGTCAGGTCGTTGCCGAGGATCAGCAATCCACTGTTGACCTGGGCCAGATCGGTCGCGTGGGCGAATGAAATCGACACATTGGCGGCGGCCAGGGTCGGGGCATCGTTGATTCCATCACCGACCATCGCGACCTGCTCGCCGGCTGCCTGGCGGCGTCGGATCCATTCGAGCTTGTCAGATGGCTTCAGATCGCCAAGGGTAAGGTCGAACCCCAGGCCGGCGCTGAACCGGTCAACACTGACCTGGGTATCACCGCTGAGTAGCACGATCTTCTTGACCCCCAGGCTGCGCAGAGACTCGACCAGAGTATCGGCGCCTGGCCGGGGCTCGTCACTGAGAATGAAGAAGGCACCGTTGCCGCGATCGTCGGCGATCGTCACCACCTGTTGAGACTCGGTCTGGATTTGTCTGATCCTGCTGTGATGTGCCTGTGGCCGCGTCTGGGTCAGTGCCAACGCGAAATCGGCGCGGCCAATCCGCCACAGGCTGCCATTGATAGAGCCCTCGATTCCCTGTCCGACGTGATTGTGACAATCGACGGCGGTGACATCCGGGCGCTCGCCGGCGGCCCTTTTCAAGGACTTGCCTACCGGGTGTTCCGACAGCTCTTCGAGCGCTGCGGCAAAGGCCAGGGCGCGCTCCGCGTCCAGCTCGCCGAACGGCTCGACGCGCTCTATCTGCAATTCGCCACTGGTCAGGGTGCCGGTCTTGTCGAACGCCACGGTATCGCACTGGGCGAATATCTCCAGCGCATCGCTGCGCACCGCCAGCAGACCCTTGTCGGCCAGGCGTCCGACCGCAATTGCGGCCGCGACCGGTGTAGCCAGTGCGAACGCGCACGGACAGGTCACGATCAGCACGGCGACGGTGTTTGGCAGGGCGTTGGCAGGATCCAGCCAGAGCCAGGCGCCTGCCGTGATCAGGGCGATCAGCAGTACGGCAGCGACGAACCAGCCTGCCGCACGTTGCGCCAGGATTGCGTAGCGCGGTGCGTCGCGCACGCCGCTGGCCAGCAGTCGATGTATTTCGGCGACCGTCGAGTCGGTACTGCCTTTCTCGATTTCGATCACGACCGCCTGGTCGACGTTGCACGAGCCACCGATCACCGGTTCCCCGGGTGCGTGCCGGACGGGCAGCGACTCGCCGGTCAGCAGCGATTCGTCGAATGTGCTGGCGCCGTCGACCAGGCGACCGTCGCTGGGCACGATTTCGCCCGGCCGTACCCGCACCCGGTCACCTGGCACCAGGTCGGTGACAAGTACCTCGCTTTCGCCGCCCGGATCGAGTCTGGCTGCGGTCCGGGGCAGGATGCGTCCAACCCGGTCCAGTGCGTCGGTGGCCCGCACCCGCCCGCGCAGTTCGATGCGCCGCGCGAGCAGCACCAGGAAAATGAACATGGCGATCGAGTCGTAGTAGACCTCTCCGCGCTGGGTCCAGGTGGTGTGGATGCTGCCGAGGTAGGCCACTCCCAGGCCCAGCACGATCGGCACGTCCATGCCAAGGCGACGGTTGCGCAAGTCACGCCAGGCACCGATGAAGAACTCCTGGCCGGGGTAGGCGAGCAGCACCGTGGTCGCGAACAGGCTGGTCCAGCGCCCGATGATTACCCACAGTCCGAGCTCGCCGGTCTCGTCGCCGAGACCCATCACGTAACCGGCGATCGCGAAGTTCATGACCATCATGCCGATCACGCCGGCGAAGATCAGGCGTTCGGTACTGCGCTTGTTCTGCAGTGCGTTCAGTTCCTCGCGTCGCGTGGCGTCGTAGGGGTGGGCCACGTAGCCGATATTGAGTATCGCCTGAAGGATCTCGCTGAGCTTGATCTTGTCAGGATCCCAGCGTACCCGGGCGTGATGACTGGCGTAATCGAGATCGACGTCCAGTACGCCGTCCAGGCCACGCAGCACGCGCTCGTTCAGCCACAGGCAGGCGGCGCAACGGATGTTCTCCAGCAGCAGGGAAGCTTCGCGGATGTCGGCACCGCGAACGAACGACTTCTGTACGTCCGGGTGGTCGTAGAAACCGAGGCGGCGCACGATCTCCGGCACCACGTCTGCGGTGATCGCTTTCTCTCTGCGGTGCTCGTAATACTCGTCCAGGCCGGCGTCGACGATGCTGCGGGCGACGGCCAGGCAGCCGTTGCAGCAGAAGTGCCGCTGCCGGCCAAGGATTTCGAGGGTGTCGTCGAACTGCGGATCGAGCGGCAGGCCGCAATGGAAACAGCCCTTGTTCCGGCAATCATCGTCGGCAGCGGATTGCTGATCTACTGTTGCGCTGGCAGGTTGGGCGCTCAAGGGTTTTGCTACGAATTGCTGGGTGTAATCACGACCTGCGCATCTTAGACTTGCATGCGTTCGAATGCGACGTCACGATGATGGATGGCATCAGACGTCACAAGATTGGACCGGTAGCGGTTTCGAACCGACCAGTTCCCGGATACGTGCCGTCGCAGATTTTCAGATTAATACCGGAGAGAGTCGATGATCAAAACAAGAATCCTGTCCGCTGTCCTGCTGCTGGCCGGGTGCGGTCTGATCGCACAGGGGACGGCGTTTGCCGAAAAAGCGCCGATTGGAAGTGACTTCAAGATGCTGGTCGAGGTCAGCAGCCCGCTGGGATTCGAGGAGACGCTCGAGCGACTCGAAGCCAATGCAAAGGATCTCGGCTGGAAAGTTCCGGGTAAGTGGAAGGTGGATTTCCAGGAGAACCTGATGAAAGTCACCGACACCGATATCGGCCCGAACCGTGTCATCAAGATGTGCGAGCCGTTTGCTGCAGCGGAGCTGCTGGTCAAGGACGAGTACAAGATGCTCACTGCCATGATGCCCTGCACCATTGCCGTGTACGTCAAGTCCGACGGGAAGACCTACGTTTCGATGATGAATCTCGAAGCGATGGGCAACATGTTTGGTGAAGACGTCAAGAAAATGACCAACGAGCTCGCGCCACAGATGGCGAAGATGATGACCTTCGACTGACAGCAGCGAGAGCGCCTGGCCGGACCGAGGGTTCGGTCAGGGCGAACGGAACATGGCTGATCTGAGTGGTTTGAACCTGTTGCGCAACGATCCGGTGAAGGCGGCCGAGATGATCGCCGAAGCCGAACGAGGCGACATGGATGCGCAGTACGCGGCTGGCCTTATCTATGCAGAGGGACGGGGGGTCCCGCTCGATCTGGTGCAGGCGTACTACTGGCTGACCCGGGCGGTTGACCAGGGGGACAGTGACGCCGAGCTACTGCGCCGGGTGGTGGCGGCACAGATGAGCGATGACCAGTTCGAGGCCGGCAAACACCTGGTGATGATGGCTCGCCGTGCCCTCGAGGCAGGTTCAGCGCAAGTGACCCGGACCCGCCACTGAAAGGCCTTGTTGCGCCGACATGCATTTGACCGCTAACGGGATTCTGGTAGACTCCGGGCGCTGTCGAATTGCCCTTGCAGGTGGATCGGCGGTCGCGGCCCCTGGGGGGATCGCGTCCTGAGGGCCCGCGTGACCGGGTTCTGGTGTATCAGAAAGCGTCGACGCGGGTTGTGCGGCGCGAATGATTCAGGAATGGGCCATAGGCCCATTTTTTGTTTTTGGACCGATTCAAAATGAATCGGACGATGCGGAGCGCATGCGAAAGGCACCCGAACATCTGGCCGGACTGGTCCGCGGCGCAGTCGAGGCGCTCGGCTACGAGTTGGTGGGCGTCGAGTTGCTGGCGCGACCGAAATCCGGCCACCTGCTGCGGGTCTACATAGACAGCGAAAAGGGGGTTGGTCTGAGCGATTGCGAGAAGGTCAGCCACCAGGTGGGTGGCCTGCTCGATGTTGAGGATCCGATCAAGGGTGACTACGCACTCGAGGTGTCGTCTCCCGGGTTGGACCGACCGTTGTTCGAGTCCGCGCATTTTGCGCGATTCGCAGGCCACCCGGTACGGATCAAGTTGCACGCGCCACTCAACGGGCGCAGCAATTACAAGGGAGTGATCGCCGGCGTCGAAGGCGATGATGTCGTTGTGCAGGTGGAGGGGGAGCCGGTGCGGCTGCCATTTGCACAGATTGCCTCGGCGAGGCTGGTTCCAGAGTTTTAGGCGGAAGGCGGAGCGATGAACAAAGAAATTCTGCTCGTTGTCGATGCGGTGTCGAACGAAAAAGGCGTCGAGAAAGAGATTATTTTCGAAGCGATCGAGGCGGCATTGGCCTCGGCCACGCGCAAGAAAAACGGTGGCGAGATTGAAGTGAGGGTCGCGATCGACCGCTCGTCAGGCGACTACGAGACCTTCCGTCGTTGGCTGGTTGTCGACGATGCCGAATCGCAGGTGCTCGACAATCCGATCACCGAAATCACCCTGTCGGCGGCGCGCGCCGAGGATCCGCAAATCCAGCCGGGCGACTATGTCGAAGACGAGATCGAATCGATCTCGTTCGGGCGCATCGCAGCGCAGACGGCCAAGCAGGTCATTGTGCAGAAGGTCCGCGAGGCAGAGCGTGCCAAGGTCGTTGAGGCCTTCAGTGATCGGGTCGGCGAACTACTGACAGGGATCGTCAAGCGTGCAGATCGCGGCACGATCGTGCTCGATCTCGGCAACAATGCCGAGGCGTTGGTCCCCAAGAGCGAGGTGATCCCGAAAGAGGCCGTGCGTGCCGGTGATCGTCTGCGCGGTTACCTGTATGACGTCCGCTCCGAGCCGCGTGGCCCGCAGCTCTTCGTATCGCGCACCGCGCCGGAGCTTCTGATCGAGTTGTTCAAGCTCGAAGTGCCGGAGGTCGGGGATGGCCTGATCGAGATTGTCGGCGCCGCCCGTGATCCAGGTCTGCGCGCCAAGATCGCAGTGCGATCGCATGACCCGCGCATCGATCCGGTTGGCGCCTGTGTCGGTATGCGCGGTTCGCGCGTGCAGGCGGTTTCGAACGAGCTCAGCGGCGAGCGCGTCGACATCATTCTCTGGAACGAGAACCCGGCTCAGTTCGTCATCAACGCGATGTCGCCGGCCGATGTGACCTCCATCGTTGTCGATGAAGAACTGCACAGCATGGATATCGCCGTGAAGGACGAAAATCTTTCCCAGGCGATCGGTCGTGGTGGCCAGAACGTACGTCTCGCAAGCCAGCTGACCGGCTGGGAACTCAACGTGATGAGCGAAGAGCAGGCGGCAGAAAAGAGCGAGGCCGAAGCCCAGTCGTTCATCAAGCTGTTCATGGAGCAGCTCGACGTCGATGAGGAGGTTGCGGCGATCCTGGTCCAGGAAGGCTTCACCAACATCGAGGAAATCGCGTACGTCGATGATGCCGAGATGGCTGCGATCGAGGAATTCGATCAGGACATCGTCGAGGAGCTCCGCAATCGGGCCAAGGATGCCCTGCTGACCCGGGCGATCGCCAAAGAAGAGGTGCTCGGCGATGTCGAGCCGGCTGAGGACCTGCTGACGATGGAAGGCATGGATCGGAAGCTGGCGTACCAGCTCGCGTCTCGCGGCGTAGTGCAGATGGAAGACCTGGCGGAACAGTCGATCGACGAGCTGATGGAGATCGATGGTATGGATGAAGAGCGTGCCGG
>JAGRHE010000155.1 GCA_020445165.1 Gammaproteobacteria bacterium | reverse complement strand
GAGACACCGGCCTCGGCCGCATCGGCACCCTGTTTTTTCGCTTCCTGCAGCAGGTCGGCGACGACGCCTTCGAGACGCGCGATCTGTTCACTATCTGTCATGGATGATTTCGTTGTTCAGGCAGCGGTGCCACCGACGGTCAGTTGATCGATCTTGAGGGTGGGCTGGCCGACACCGACCGGCACGCTCTGGCCTTCCTTGCCGCAGGTGCCGACGCCGGTGTCGAGTGCGAGGTCGTCACCGACCATGCTGATCCGGTTCATCACCTCGGGGCCGTTGCCGATCAGGGTTGCGCCCTTTACCGGATGCGTGATCCGGCCGTTTTCGATCATGTAGGCCTCGTTGGCCGAGAACACGAACTTGCCCGAGGTGATGTCGACCTGGCCGCCACCGAAGTTCACCGCGTACAGGCCGTGTTTGACCGAGGCGATGATCTCGTCGGGTTTGTGCTGGCCGGCCAGCATGTAGGTATTGGTCATGCGCGGCATCGGTAGGTGGGCGTAGGACTCGCGGCGGCCGTTGCCGGTCGGTGCCACGCCCATCAGGCGCGCATTCATGCGGTCCTGCATGTAGCCTTTGAGGATGCCATTCTCGATCAACACGTTGTAACCGGACGCGGTGCCTTCGTCGTCGATGGTCAGCGAGCCGCGCCGGTTGGGCAGGGTGCCGTCATCGACCACGGTGCACAGCGGTGAGGCGACCTGTTCGCCGACCCGGCCGGAAAAAGCCGAGGTGCCCTTGCGGTTGAAATCGCCTTCCAGGCCGTGGCCGACCGCCTCGTGCAGCAGCACGCCGGGCCAGCCCGGGCCGAGCACGACGGGCAGCATGCCGGCCGGGGCCGCGACCGCGTCGAGATTGACCAGCGCCTGGCGCACGGCCTCGCGCGCGTAGCCCAGCGCACGGTCGTCGACCAGGAAGAAGTCCAGCGCCTGGCGTGCGCCGCCGCCGGCGCTGCCCTGTTCGCGTTTGCCGTTCTGCTCGACGATGACCTGCACGTTCATGCGCACCAGCGGTCGCACGTCACCACTGATACGGCCGCTGTTGTCCATGACCAGGATCGTGTCGTGTGCGGCGACCAGGCTGACGATGACCTGCTGCACGCGCGGATCGGCGCTGCGGGCGGCGGCATCGGCACGACGCATAAGGTCGATCTTCTGTTCTTCGCTCAGCGAGTCGAGCGGATTGATCGGCTGGTAGAGCGCCTTGGGATCGGCGTTGCCGGCCACGGCGTGGGCGCCATGTTGGCCGGACTGCGCAATCGCGCGCGCGGCGCCGGCGGCATCCAGCAGGTGTGACAACTCCAGGCTGTCGGTGTAGGCGAAGCCGGTCTTGTCGTCGCTGATCGCGCGCAGTCCGGCGCCCTGTTCGATGCTGTGAGTGCCTTCCTTGATGATGCCATCTTCGAGCACCCAGGATTCGAGGCGCGCGTACTGGAAGAAGATGTCCGCCGCATCCACCTTGCGACTGAGCAGCCGGTTCATAACCTGGTCGAGCTGACTTTCACTGATTCCCGGTGTGTCCAGCAGCGTCTCGCGCGCGATGGCAATACTGTGCGACATGAAGACTCCTGGTCGGTGACCGGCCGCGATCAGCGGCAGTGCAGGCGGCGATGATCGAGGCAGGGGAAGTTGCGCCGCGTCGTGTGTTGGAAGTCGGGATCGATTTCGGCCACCACGCAGCCGTTGCCGCGTTCACGTTCTGCCAGCTTGGTGCCCCAGGGATCGACGACCATGCTGTGGCCGTAGGTCTGCCGGCTGGCGATATGGAAACCGCCCTGCGCGGCGGCGATGACATAACACAGGTTTTCAATCGCGCGTGCGCGGACCAGTGTCTCCCAGTGCGCACGACCGGTGATCGCGGTGAACGCGGCCGGCAGGGCCATTACCTCGACGCCGCGATCGACCATCGCGCGATACAGCTCGGGGAAACGCAGGTCGTAACAGACCGAGATGCCGAGGCGGCCGACCGGACTGTCCAGGACCACCACCGTTTCGCCCGGTTCGATGCTCTCCGATTCGACGAACTGCTCGTCGCTCTCGATCAGGTTCACGTCGAACAGATGCTGTTTGTCGTAACGTCCGACCTGGCGCCCCTGCGCGTCGTAAACGGTGCATGCGGCGCGCCACTTGGCGGCGTGTTCGGCCTCCATCGGGATCGTGCCGCCAACCACCCACAGGCCGTGCCTGTTTGCCAGCTGAGACAGGAACGCCTGCAATGGTCCGTCTCCGGGCGCCTCGCGCAGGGCATTCGCGTCGCCGCAGCTGCGCCCCATGAAGGCGAAGTTCTCGGGCAGGACAACCATCTCCGCGCCTTGTTTCGCAGCCGCTTCGACCAGGCGCTCGGTTTCGAGCAGGTTGGCGTTGACATTGCTTCCGGAGGCCAGCTGGATGGCCGCTACTTTCTTCTTGCTACGCTTCATGGTGGGTTCGACGCTTGCACAGGCCTCAACTCTACTGCGTGTGACGCGGTCGGCAAAGGATTATCGTGCCGTGAAACACGGTGCCTGATGCGGGAATTACCCTCTACGGTGAACTTGTTTCAGTTACCGGCGCCGGGAATGTCGCTGCCGTGTGATTCACCCGATTTGAAAAAATCGATCAGCCGGCGAAGTGGTTTCGCCGCCTCATCCGGGTCTTGTACAGCTTGCTCCTGCGCCGTTGCCGGTTCCTCGGTCGCTGGCGCTTGTGTGCTTTCGGTGACTGTCGATGCTGCCGCCTCGGTACCGGTTTCGCCCGCCGGTAAGGCGTCGCTGGCCTTGGGTGTGTTGCTGAACGGGCGCAGCAGCTTGGACAGGGTGCCGCCACTTTCGAGCTGGGTGATCTCCGGGTTCGCCCAGGGGCCTTTCACTGCATAGTCGAATCGGTTCAGTTCATCGACCTGCTTGGTCATGACTTTCTGGGCGACCAGCACGGCAAGGCCGGCGACCGGTCCGCCGGCAATGGTGCCTGCAATCGGCAGTGTCGCGTCCAGGCTGGGGGTCACCGCGACCTTCTGGTCGAGTGTCTCGGCCACGAGGTCGGTGCGGCCGCGAATGTCGATGCGTCCGGTCGGACCGGCCATGCTCAGGTTGCCGGTTTCGGCAATGCCCTGTTTGAACACGAAGCTGCCGGTGATGCTGTCGAAGCTGTAACCTTTCTTGTAGAAGTCGCTGAAATCGAGTCGCAGGCGGCGGGTCAGCGCGTTCAGGTTGAGCAGGCCGACCACGCGGGTGACACCCGGGTCGAGTTCCAGCAGGCGGCCATTGCCGACCTCGATGTCGAGCTTTCCGGCCAGGGTCTTGCGATGCAGCTGGGCCGGGTTGCCAGGCCAGCCGAGCAGGAATTCGCTGTCGGCCTTTGCATCGACCAGCTGGCGCGAGTAGCCGAGGTCGACCAGCAACTGGCCCAGGTCGGGTGCGTCCACGCGGCCGCCGATCTGGCTGCGGTAGCGGCCATTCTCGACCGACCAGTGACCCGCGGCGTCGAGCGTGAGCTGTCCGCCGGACAGTGCCAGCCGGGTGATTTCAAGGCCGCTGTCCACCGCCAGCGCACGAACCTCCAGCCTGCCGAGCGCGGCATCGTTCAGGCGCAAATCGGCCACATTGAGGCTCAGGCCGGCGAGCGTTCTCGGGTCTGGACCGGTCGTCGGATCCGGCGGCGGGGCGCCCTCGGTGCCGTCGTCGTGCGGCAGTCGCAGGGCCAGGCGTTCCAGTTCGATCCGGATCCGGCTGCGCCCCGGGCGCACCGGAACGGCGAAGCGGCCGGCGAGGTTGGCTGCGTGCACCACGCCACGCCAGGCATCGTCACCGCGCTGTGCGTCGAGCTGGACCTGGTCGAGTCGCAAGGTGTCGTAGAGCAGGCGGTCGATGCTGAGATTGAGTGCAAGCGGGGTCGCATCGGTAGTTCCGCCATTGCCGAGGTGGGCCACGGTTGCCTGCCAGTCGCCGATGTCGACACTGCGCAGTCGCCCGCCAATGCGCACGCCGCGGTCGTTGCGCAGGGTGGCATCGCCGCCACCCAGATTGACGTCGATGCGCCGGCCATCACTGCTGAAGCGCGCCGCCACCTCGTTGCCATATCGCAGAGAGCCGATGCCGCCCTGGTCGGTGAGCGGAATCGCCAGTGCCAGGTCGCGTCGCTCGGCCGCCTGCTTGCCGAACGGCGGCGGCAGGTCGATGGTGATCCCGCGCAGCCCGCTGTCGATGGCGAGCAGCACGGGCTGGTCGGCGCCGGCCGACGGCGGCGGTACCGAGACCCGGACCTGCGCGTCGGCCGCTCCGCGCACCAGTTTTGCCGGCACCCATCCCAGGCGCGCCAGCACCGTATCGGCGTTGGGCCTGCCGCGTGCCTGTATCTGGGTGGTGCCGTCGGCCCTGGTCTCGACGTCGATGGTCAGCGGAGTCCGCAGGGCCCGGGCCCGGATATCCTCGGCGCGCAGGCCGTCGAGACTGAAGCGCAACTGGCCGTCGATCGCCTCCAGGGCGAAATCCCAGTCCGGCAGTAACAGGCGGTTGCCATCCAGGTCCAGGCGACCGTGCAGCAACGTACTGCCCCGGCTGCCCAGCGGCAGGCGGAAGTCGAGCGCCAGCGTGGCCATGCCTTCGCCTTGCAGGATCTTGCCAAAGTGGCCGAAGCGGTCGCGCAGGGCATCTTCATCGAGCACTCGCAGCATGTCGCCGAGCGGCCCCTTCACGCCGCCCTGGATGCGGATCGGGGTGATCGGATGGAGGCTCGCTATGCGGGCGTGCACCTGGTCCAGTCGGGTGTCATATATCGTGCCGTCGCGGGCGTGAATGTCGAGCTGGTTGCCGTGGAATTTCACGTGCGCCTGCAATGCATCGATGGCCGGCCAGCCGGCACGGTAGTCGAGGCGCAGGTCGGCGGTGTCGAACACGACCTGGAAACTGCCGCTGCGGCTGCGTTCCCAGGCGAATTCGTCGAGCGCTCCGTGCAGCAGCGCGCTGCCGCTGGTGACGCGTCCGGAGACGATCGAGCGGTCCAGCCAGGCGACCAGCGCCGGTGACATGATCCCGGCCGGGTAGTAGTGGTGGGCGAAGGCCGCGTCGCCGTCGTGAAAATCGGTCTGCAGGTCGATCAGTGGTGCGTGCTGCTCGCGCAGCTGCAGGCGCAGCCGGCTGCGGGTGCTGATGTGCGGGCTGTCGGCCAGCAGTTCGCGGCTTTCCACCAACCAGCCGTGTTCGTTGCGTACCAGGTCGACCCGGCCCTGCAGCTGCTGCAGCGACAAGGGGGCGCGGAACAGGCCAGGGAAGTCGATGCTGCTGTTGCTGCTGGCGAGCTGCAACTGCAGGCGGCCGTCATCGACGAGGATACTGGCGTCGAAATTGTCGAGGCCGGGCAGGTGCTGCCAGGGCTGGCTGCTGAATCCGCGCAGCTCGGAGCGGGCACGCCAGGCGATCTGCTCGCCGCTACGCCTGGCGCGCAGCTGCAGGTCGCGTACTTCGCCACGCGGTGCCAGCGCGGCCAGCGTCTGCGCCAGCGCCGGATCGGGCGGGCGCACGGCCAGCAGGCGCACGACATCCTCGATGCGCAGATAGCCGGCGGTGAGGTCGACCGTTACCAGCCCCTGCGAGTCGCGGGCGAACTCGAATGCGAGATCGCTGCGCGGCCAGGCCGGACCGTCCATCTGCAGCGCGAGGTCCCGCAGGCCCAGCTGCAGGCCGCCGTCGCGGTGCGCGAGGCTGAAGTCGGCGGCCAGCTGCTCAAGGTCGAGTGCCTCGCCCTGGGCCGGTCGCAGGGCGACCTCGCGCAGCTCGACACGGCCCTGGCTGTGCGTCGGTACCGCGTCCTGCCACCAGGTCCAGCCGTTCAGCGACAGTCGCGCCCGGTCGAGGCCGTAGTGCTGTGGCAGGTAGGCGGCCAGCAGCCGCGCGGCATCCAGCCCGTCTGTTTCGACAAAGGATTCGCCGGACCAGTCGGTGCCGCGCAGGCTACCGCGCAGACGCGCAGCCAGCCTGATGTTTCCGGCCGGTGTCTCCAGGCTTGCGCCGATCTGCAGGTGGCTGCTGTCGCGCACCAGGTTGATGTCGATGTCATCGATCGGGATCGGTGGCCGGTTGAACTTGCGATCGACCCAGATCACCCGGGTGTCGACCAGGCGCAATCGCGCCGGCAGTGCGACGCCGCCGCCCGCAACGTCAGCGTCGCCTGCCTGGCCGTCGGCCAGCCCCTCGAGGTGGACCTGGCCGGATTCCTCGCGCACCGCGGTCAGCTGCAGGCCGGTGATGGTCAGACGCACGGCGTCGGCCCAGCGGCCACGCAGCAGTTCCAGCGGGGCCAGGTCCAGTTCGGCACGCTTGACGCGCAGGTCGAACGGAGCTGTGCCGAGCGTGACGTCTCCCAGTTCGAGCACCGGGCGCAGTCCGTACCAGCGCGCCTGCATCGAACCGATCCTGACCTGTGTGCCGAGCCGTTCTGCGGCGAGCCCGGCAAAGGTGTCGCGGTAGTCACCGATCTGCGGTGTGAGGATGCGCCCGACCAGGGCGACGATGCCCCAGGCGATCAGCAGTCCGATGATGATGGTCTTGAGGATACGCAAATCAGCTTACCGGCAGGATTGCCGGTCTTCCCTGGTCCGGCAGCGCGCCTGGTGGCAGAAAAAGCCCCGTTGGCGCAGTCTGGCGCGGCGGGGGAATGTCAATGCGGGTGCTGTTCCGCTGCACCGGCTCAGGACGGTTCCTGGTGGCACGTCCCGGACCCGGCGGATGTTACGCGCGCCGGGCCCCGGCGTTTCCGACCGGTGTCACAGTGGGCACATTCCACCGTCGTCGTGCCGCAGACCAGCTAGATCAGGACCACGTCATACTGTTCCGGGTTGTACAGCGCCTCGGCCTGCAGCCTGATCGGGCGTCCGATGAACTGTTCGAGTTCGGCCAGGTTCTGCGATTCCTCGTCCAGCAGC